>JBLMWU010000041.1:0-37466 GCA_050257395.1 Gemmatimonadota bacterium
GCAGATGACACACGCATGATCGACAACGAATCGCATCTGCAGCTCGAGATTGGGGCTGGTGCTGGGGCTGTGACCTGGGTGGGCCTAGGTGGACTTGAACCACCGACCTCATCCTTATCAGGGATGCGCTCTAACCGACTGAGCTATAGGCCCGCTACGCTTGCGCGCGCCCCGGCGGGGTGAAGGACGCCGCCGGGAAAGATTACCGCATCCGCCGGGGCGGTTTGGTCAGTCGGTCTCCCGGAGGGTGACCTCGATCCCGCCGCCCAGATGGGTGACCAGGTTGTAGATCATAGCCCCGATCGTTGACAGGGCCGTGATCAGCACGATGTTCACCGCGCCGAGCAGCATGGTGTAGCCGAGCACCTTGGACGCGGAGATGTACTTGCCAAGGTCGAAGCCGCCAGTGCCCTGGCTGGAGGTGACACCGGACAGGGTCGTCTGGATCGCGTGGAATACGCCGAGGCCCGACAGCGCGAAGTAGAGCAGGGCCACGGCGACGAACAGGACGACCCAGGCGACCAGTGACATCAGGAAGCTGAACTTCATCACCGACCACGGTTCCAGCCTGGCAAGGACCAGGTTGGCCCGGCGGCGCTGGGCGGCTGCGGCCGGGGCCGCCGCGGCCGCCCGCGCGGGCTGGGTCCGGTACGCGGTGGTGTCACTGGCAGGCCGGGTGTAGGACGTGTCCGCCGGGTAGGGGGCCGCTGGCGCGTCCGCCTCGTCTCTGGCAGTCCCGGCGCTGGGGGTGAACCCGCTGCCCTGCCCGTAACCGTAGGACGATGACGGCATGTACGAGCCTTCCTGGCCGAACGGCGGCTGCCCGTAGGCGTCGTGCTGCCCGTAGGAGTCCCCGCCCCCGTAAGGGCTGGCGGAGGCGTACGCCGGGCTGTCCGGCGTGACAGTGCTCTCCGCCGGCTGCGGCTCGGCTGGCGGCGGCACCGGAGGCGGCGGGGGCGGCGGCACGGCGCTCGCGCCCGCCTGGCCATCAGCGGCGGCTTCCTGGTCGGTGGCAACGGGACTGGACCCGTTGGTACTCCACGACGGCGGCTCTACGGGGTGCTCCACGCCGTCCTCCTTGCTTCCGTCTTCATCGACGAGGCTATCCGGGGACTGCTGTGGAAACGCCACGCCTTGCTCTGGGCCGTCCGGGGGGTTACTCATGAGACGCGCCAGCCCCTTACTCCGTTGCCTCGCCGTCGGCGGACTCCGGAGCGGGTTCGCCTTCGCCTGCTGGCTCGGCGCTGTCCGCATCTGCTTCATCTTCTGCGCCAGCCAGCGACTCAGCGTTACGCGCCAGAGCCACAACGCTGTCACCGGACGCCAGGTTCATCAGCCGCACACCCATGGTCTGCCGCCCGGAGAGCTTCACTTCGGCGGCCGCCGTCCGGATCACCCCGCCTGCGGACGTGATCGCGAAGACCTCGTCCTCGGGGCGCACCATGAGCGCGCCCACCAGCTCACCCCGGGCCTCCACGATCCGGGCGGTCAGGACTCCCATGCCGCCCCGGCCCTTTACGGGGTACTGGCTGGCAGGCGTGCGCTTGGCATAACCACCGCCGGTCGCCACGAGAACGTCCGTACCCTCCCGGACCACGTACATGCCTAGAAGTTCGTCGCCGGCGGCGAACCGCATCCCGATGACGCCGGAGGTGGCGCGGCCCATCGGCCGGAGCACCTCGTCGTTGGCGCGGAACCGGAGCGCCTGCGCCTTCTTGCTCACCAGCAGCAGATCCTCTTCAGGCGAGAGCAGGCGGGCGGCGATGACCTCGTCGTCCTCACGCAGGTTGATGGCGATGATGCCGCCGCTGCGCGGCGAGTCGAAGTCGGTCAGCCGGGACTTCTTCACCAGCCCGGACTTGGTGGCGAGCACCAGGTACGGCGCCACCGAGTAGTCGGGCAGGGCCAGCACCTCGGCGATCCGCTCGTCCGGCTGGAAGGCCAGCAGGTTGGCCACGTGCTGGCCGCGGGCGTCCCGGGCCGCCTCCGGCAGCTCGTAGGCCTTGGCCCGGTAGACCCGGCCCTTGTTGGTGAAGAACAGGATCCAGTGGTGGGTCGTGGTGACGAAGAAGTGCTCGACGATGTCGTCGGTCCGCAGCTGCGCGCCGCGCACCCCCCGGCCGCCGCGCCGCTGGGCCCGGTAGAGGTCCGTCTTGGTGCGCTTGGCGTAGCCGCCGTGGGTGATGGTGACGACCACGTCCTCGCGGGCGATCAGGTCCTCGTTGGTGACGTCGCCGTCGTAGGCGATGATCTCGGTGCGCCGGTCGTCCCCGAACCGCGAGACGATCTCGCCGAGCTCCTCGCCGATGATCTGCCGCTGCCGGACCGGGGAGGCCAGGATGGCCTCGTAGTCGGCGATCTGCGCCATCAGCTGCTCGTACTCGTCGATCAGCTGCTGCCGCTCGAGGGCGGCGAGCTTGCGCAGCTGCATGTCGAGGATGGCCCTGGCCTGCTCCTCGTCGATCTCCAGCAGCTCCATCAGGCCCTGCTGGGCGACCGCGGCCGACTCGCTGGCCCGGATGAGCGCGATCACCTCGTCGATCCGGTCGATCGCCTTGATCAGCGCCCGGACGATGTGCGCGCGCTCCTGCGCCTTGCGCAGCAGGTAGCGGGTCCGCCGGACGATGACCTCGATCTGGTGGGCCACCCAGTGCCGGATGAACTGGTCGAGCCGCAGGGTGCGCGGGACCCCGTCCACCAGGGCGAGCATGTTGGCCCCGAAGGTCTCCTGCAGCTGGGTGTGCTTGTACAGGTTGTTCAGCACGACCTTGGCGACCGCGTCCCGCTTGAGCACGATCACCAGCCGCTGGCCGGTGCGGCCGCTGGTCTCGTCGCGGACGCTGGCGATCCCGGTGACCCGGCCGTCCTGCGCCAGCTCCGCGATCTTGCTGGCCAGGTTGTCCGGGTTGACCTGGAACGGCAGCTCGGTGACGACCAGGCAGGTGCGGCCGCGGGCGTCCTCGTCCACCTCCACCACCGCGCGCATGGTGATGGACCCGCGCCCGGTCCGGTAAGCGTCCTCGATCCCGCGCCGCCCGACGATCAGGCCCTTGGTGGGGAAGTCCGGTCCCTTGACCCGCTCGATCAGCGCCTCGAGCAGTTCCTCGTCGGTCGTCTCGAAGTTGTCCAGGTACCACTGAACCCCGTCGGCCACCTCCCGCAGGTTGTGCGGCGGGATCTTGGTGGCCATGCCGACCGCGATCCCCTCGGAGCCGTTGATCAGCAGGTTCGGGAACCGGGCGGGGAGCACGGTGGGCTCGCCGGTCCGCCCGTCGTAGTTGTCCCGGAAATCGACGGTGTCCTTGTCGATGTCCCGCAGCATCTCCATGGCCAGCGGGGCGAGCCGGCACTCGGTGTACCGCATGGCCGCGGGCGGGTCGTTGCCCGGCGAGCCGAAGTTGCCCTGCCCGTCCACCAGCGGCATCCGCATGGACCAGGTCTGGGCGAGCCGGACCAGCGCGTCGTAGATGGCCGAGTCGCCGTGCGGGTGGTACTGGCCCATGACGTCGCCGACCACCCGCGAGCACTTGAAGAACCCGCGGTCGGGCCGGTACCCGCCGTCGTACATCGCCCACAGGATGCGGGTGTGGACCGGCTTGAGGCCGTCCCGCACATCGGGGAGCGCCCGGCCGATGATGACCGACATCGCATAGTCGATGTAGCTGCGCTGCATCTCGACCTGGATGTCGACCGGCTCGGTCCGGTCATGCCCGCCGGGACCTGCCGTCACGTCCGTCACTTGCTGGCCTTTCCGCTGCCGCCCGGAACCAGTTCCGGGCTCTCACTTCACCGCCCGGCCCGCCGGTGTGCCAGCGGCCGGGCCCGGATGCCGGGGCTAGATGTCCAGGAAGCGGACGTCCTTCGCGTTGCGCTGGATGAACGACCGCCGCGCCTCCACGTCCTCGCCCATCAGCACGCTGAACAGCTCGTCCGCCTGTGCCGCGTCGTCGAGCGTGACCTGGAGCAGTACCCGGTTCACCGGGTTCATGGTGGTTTCCCACAGCTCGGCGGCGTTCATCTCACCGAGGCCCTTGAACCGCTGCACGCCGTCCCGCGGCCGCGGGTCCCGGCGCCCGGCCGCAATGCCCGCCTCGATCACCGCGTCCCGCTCCCGGTCGGTGAACGCGTAGCCCGGGTCGACGCCCCGCTCCGTCCATTTGATCTTGTAGAGCGGCGGCTGGGCGATGTACACATGGCCGGCTTCGACCAGCGGCTTCATGAAGCGGAAGAGCAGCGTCAGCAGCAGCGTCCGGATGTGCTGCCCGTCCACGTCCGCGTCCGCCATCAGGATGATCTTGTAATAACGGAGCTTCGCCAGGTCGAAGTCGTCGTGGATGCCGGTGCCCAGCGCGGTGATGAGCGCCTGCACCTCGTTGTTCTTGAGCACCCGGTCGATCCGGGCCTTCTCCACGTTGAGGATCTTGCCGCGGATGGGGAGGATCGCCTGGAAGAACGGGTCCCGGCCGGCCTTCGCCGAGCCGCCGGCCGAGTCACCCTCGACCACGTAGATCTCGCTCTTCTCCGGGTCGGTGGACTGGCAGTCCGACAGCTTGCCCGGCAGGCCTGCCGACTCCATCAGCCCCTTGCGCCGGGTCAGGTCGCGCGCCTGCCGGGCGGCGATCCGGGCCCGGGCGGCCTGGGTGCACTTGGTGATGATGTCCTTGGCCTCACCCGGGTTGCGCTCGAACCAGTCGCGCAGGTGGTCGTTGCACACCTTGAGCACGAACGACCGGGCGTCGGTATTGCCGAGCTTGGTCTTGGTCTGGCCCTCGAACTGCGGGTTGGTGAGCTTGACCGACACGATCGCGGCCAGGCCCTCCCGCACGTCCTCACCGGTGAGGTTGTCGTCCTTCTCGCGGAGCAGCTTCTGCTCCCGGGCGTAGCGGTTCACGATCGTCGTGAGCGCCGCCCGGAAGCCCTCTTCGTGGGTGCCGCCCTCCGCGGTGTTGATGGTGTTCGCGAAGGTGTAGACCGACTCGGTGTAGGACGCGTTCCACTGCATGGCGATCTCGGCCGAGATGCCGTCGGCCTTGCTCTCGTCGCCGAACTCGACGACCGAGCCGTGCACGGGGTCCTTGGTCCCGTTCAGGTACCGGACGAAGTCGGCGATCCCGCCCTCGTAGCGGTAGCTGGCCACCCGCGGCTCGCCGTTGACGTGGTCCGGGCGCTCGTCGGTCAGGGTGATGGCCAGGCCCCGGTTGAGGAACGCCATCTCCTGCAGCCGCCGCGACAGCGTCTCGAAGTTCCAGTCGGTGGTCTCGAAGACGTCGGTGTCCGGCCAGAACGTGATGATGGTCCCGGTCTCGCTGGTGGCCTCGCCCTTGACCAGCGGGGTGGTGGGCGCGCCCACCCGGTAGGACTGCTGCCACACGTGCCCGTCCCGGCGCACCTCGGCGTCCAGCCGCGCCGACAGGGCGTTCACCACCGACACGCCGACGCCGTGCAGGCCGCCGGACACGGCGTAGGACTGGCCGTCGAACTTGCCGCCCGCGTGCAGGGTGGTGAGGACCACCTCGACCGCGGGCCGCTTCTCCACGGGATGCTCGTCCACCGGGATGCCGCGGCCGTTGTCCGCCACCCGGACCCCGCCGTCGGCGAGGAGCGTAACCTCGATCCGGTCACAGAATCCGGCCAGCGCCTCGTCCACGGCGTTGTCCACCACCTCGTAGACGAGGTGGTGGAGGCCCCGCTCACCAGTGGAGCCGATGTACATGCCGGGACGCTTGCGGACAGCCTCAAGGCCCTCGAGAACGGTGATCGAGCGTGCGTCGTAGGACAAGAGCAAGCTCCTCCTGGCTTCAGATGCGCGCTGCTGACCACGCGGGCCCCCGCGCCTTCTGCTGCGGGGCGCCTTCTTATTTTACCTGCGGAAACCCGGCGGCTCAGCCGTAGTCTCCACGTGGCCCCCGGCCGCCTCGAACCCGCCACGGCCCGGGCGGCGGCGGGGGGGCCGGGCCGCGCACCTTGACCCGGCGCACCACCGGGCCGCCCAGTTCGGCATTGACCCTGGCCACAAGGGTTCCGGCGAGCAGCCGGACCTGGGTCGCCCAGGCGGTGGAATCGGCTGTCACCAGCAGCTCACCTGCGGTGAAGGCTTCCGGCCGGGTGTGCGCGGCCAGCTCGGCGCCGACGATCTGATCCCACCGGCCGAAAAGACCGCCCACCGCCAGGTCGTCTCGCCAGCCCCGGGCGTCCAGCAGCCCGCCGATCGCGGCCCTCAGCGGTTCCGGGTCGTCCCGCCGGGCCCGGCGCGGGCGGCGGGCCCGGGCACCCCGGCCGGCCGGTGGTGCCTCCTTGCCCTCGGCGGCTGTCTTGCCCTCGGCGGCTGTCCCAGATGCCGGTGATGTCCCGGAATCGCCGGATTCTCCGGCTGAGCCGTCCCGCGGGGGCCGGCTGCCTTCCCGTGGCTGCCCGGGGGCGCGGCCGGGCGCCGCCTGCCTGGCCGCCCGGCCGCCGCGCGCGGGCAGGCCATCGCCGCGGGCCCGGGCGTCCTCCCGGGCCTGGGCGAGCGCCTCGGCCGCGAGCCTGGTGCGGTCCTCCGGGCCGGGCCCGGCCGGGCCGCCCTCAGCCGGCACGGGTCACCGCCCCGCCCGCCACCTCGAACCGGGCCCCGGCCAGCGCGGCCGGGACGTCCTCGGGCACCGCCGCGGTCACCAGCACCTGCTCGGCACTGCCGACCAGCCCCGCCAGCCGCTCCCGCCGGCCGGCATCCAGCTCCGCGAACACGTCGTCCAGGATCAGCACCGGCTCATCGCCGTCACCCCGCAGCAGCTGGTAGGCCGACAGCCGGAGCGCGAGCGCCATCGACCACGACTCGCCCTGGCTGGCGTAGCCGCGCGCGGGCAGCCCGCCGATCCGCAGCTCGAGCTCGTCCCGGTGCGGCCCGACCAGGCAGACCGCGCGCTCCAGTTCCTCCGGCCGGGCGGCCGCTATCGCCGCCCGCAGCCAGCCGGCCAGCGCGGCCCGGTCCGGCGGCGGTTCCTCCTCCAGGCCGTCCAGCCCGCCCTGCCCGGTCGCGGCGGCCGCGGCCCGCCGGGACTGCCGGTAGCTCAGGGAGGCGTCCCCGGCCCCGCCGGACACCTCGGCGTAGGCCTTCGCCACCAGCGGGCGCAGGGCCGCGGTCAGCTCCAGCCGGGCCGCCACCAGTTCCGCCCCGGTGCCGGCCAGATGCTCGTCCCACACGTCCAGGGTGCCGAGCGCCCCGCGGGCGGGCGGCGCGTCGTCTTCGGCCTGGCGGGCGCCCGGCCCGGCCTCCGCCCCGGGCGGCGGTTCAGGCGGGCGGGCCCGGCCGCGGGCGGGCCCCCGCCATCCCGGCCGGGCGCGCAACGACTTGAGCAGGGCGGTCCGCTGGCGCAGCACCCGTTCATAATCAGAACGCACCGCGGCGAACCGGGGGGCCTGTGCGACCAGCAGGTCGTCCAGGTAGCGGCGCCGCTGGTCCGGATCACCCTTGACCAGGGCCAAATCCTCCGGGGCGAACATGACCGTGCGCCGCGCTCCGAGCACCTGCCGGGGCCGCGGCACCGGCACCCGGTTCAGCCGGGCCCGGTTCGCGCGGCCGGGGTTGATCTCCAGCTCCACCAGCGTGTCGCGGACCGCCGAGCTGATGGCCGCCCGCACGATCGCCCGCTCCGCGCCCCGGCGCACCAGCGGCGCGTCGGTCGCGACCCGGTGACTGCCCAGGGTGGCGACGTAGGCGACCGCCTCCACCAGGTTGGTCTTGCCCTGCCCGTTGGCGCCCAGCAGCACGGTCACGCCCGGCGCCAGGCCCAGGTCCGCCGAGGCGTAGGACCGGAAATCGGTGAGCGCGAGCCGGGTCAGGTGCACAGCCGGAGGTTACCCGCCGCCGCTGCCGGGCGGCGGCCTAGTGGTCCGCTGAGGGCGGGGCGGGCGGCGTGGCCGTCGCCGAGACCACCGCGTGCCCGCCGAACTGGTTGCGGAGCGCGGCCACGATCTTCATCGCCGGCGAGTCCTCCTGCCGGGACGCGAACCGGGCGAACAGGGCCGCGCTGATGACCGGCATCGGCACCGCGTGGTCGATCGCGGCCTGCACCGTCCACCGGCCCTCGCCGGAGTCGTCCACCACGCCTTTGATCTCCGTCAGGCCCGGGTCCTCGTCCAGGGCCCGGCACAGCAGGTCGAGCAGCCAGGACCGGATCACGGTGCCCTGCCGCCAGCTGCGGAAGGCCCCCGGGACGTCGGTCACCACGTCGGTGGCGGCCAGCAGCTCGTAGCCCTCGGCGTAGGCCTGCATGATCCCGTACTCGATGCCGTTGTGGACCATCTTGGTGAAGTGCCCGGCGCCGACCTTGCCGGCGTGCACGAACCCGTAGTCGCCAGCCGGCTTGAGCGCATCGAACACCGGCATCACCCGGGCGACGTCCTCATCGGCCCCGCCGACCATCAGCCCGTAGCCGTTCTCCAGGCCCCACACCCCGCCGGAGACACCGGCATCCACGAACCGGATGCCCGCCGCCTCGAGCTGCCGGCAATGGTCCAGGTCGTCGGTGTAGTGCGAGTTGCCGCCGTCCACGACCAGGTCACCGGCGGCCAGCAGGCCGCCCAGCGTGGTGATCGTCTCCGCCGTCGGCTTGCCCGCCGGCACCATCACCCACACGGCGCGGGGCACCTCCAGGCGGCTGACCAGCTCTTCCAGGCTGCCCACATCGGACACGGCCGGGTCGCGGTCGTACCCGACCACCTCGTGCCCGGCCGCGCGCAGCCGCTGCGCCATGTTGCCGCCCATGCGGCCGAGCCCGATCATCCCGATCTGCATCGCGCGCTCACTCCCGTCGTCTCGTCCCGAACGCCACGCTAGCCACCGGCCGGCCCGCCCGGTCCGGCGGTCCCCGCCGCCGGATCCGGCCCGGCGTCAGCTGTCGAGACGGATCGGCATGAGCAGGTACCTGTAGTCGGGCTGCTCGCCAGCCGGGGGCTTGCCGGTGATCAGTGCTGGCTTCCCCGGCTCGGTGAAGGCCATGCGCGCGGTGTCGGAATCGATCGCGGTCAGGCCGTCCAGCAGGTACTGGGGATTGAACGCGATCTGGATGTCGTCACCCTCGAAGGCGGCTTCCATGCTTTCCACCGCTTGTGCCTCGTCCCCGGTCCCGGCCTCCAGCAGGACCTGGCCCTCGGAGAACGACAGCCGGACGGCTGTGTTGCGCTCGGCGACCAGCGCGACCCGCTTCACCGCGTCGGCGAACTGCCCGGCCGGCAGTTCCGCCACCGCCTTGGAGTGGGTCGGCAGCAGCGACTGGTAGCGCGGGAAGTCCCCGCCCAGCAGGCGGGTGGTGGTCCGGCGGCCGGTCCCCTCGAACCCGATCATGCCTTCGCCGCCCGCACCTTCCTCGCCGGGTAGCGCCAGCGCGATCGACACCTCGGCGCCCGAGGTGAGCGAGCGGGCGGTGTCGGCCAGCGCGCGGGCAGGCACCAGCACCGACGCGGCCATGTCGGGCCGCGCCGGGTTCCAGCGCAGCTCCCGGACGGCGAGCCGGTACCGGTCGGTGGAGACCAGGGTGAGCGTGTCGCCGTCGATCTCGATCCGGACCCCGGTGAGGGCCGGCAGGGTGTCGTCCCGCCCGGCCGCGGTCACCGACTGGCCGACCGCCGTGGCGAACGCGTCGCTGCCGATGGAGCCGGCCGCTGGCGGCATCTCCGGCAGCGTCGGGTAGTCGTCGGCGGGCATCTCCAGCAGGGTGAACGTGGCGCTGCCGCAGGACAGGATGGTCCGGGCGCCGTCGGAGGCGATCTGCACCGGGCGCGGCGGCAGGCTGCGGGTGATCTCGGCCAGGAGCCGGCCCGAGACCAGCGCGACCCCCTCCTCCTCGGCCGTCACCGGGACGGTCGCCTGGGCCGAGACGTCGTAGTCGAAGCTCGACAGTGTCAGGTCCGCGGCCGCCTGCAGCCGCATGCCGGCCAGCACCGGCACCGCGGGCCGGGCCGGCAGCGCGCGCGCCGTCCAGGCCACCGCCTCGGCGAGCACGTCCCGCTCCACCTGGATCTTCACCGGAAGGTGCCTCCTGTTCCCCTGACTGCGCGGCCGGGCGCGCCGGGCCGCTCGCAGCAGCCTCCCACAATTGCCCGGCGATGAGACCGGGTGCCGCCCTTCCCGGCGGCCGGGCCGGGGCGCCCGCGGCGGCGGGAAACCCCGGTCCCGCTGGCCCGGCGTGGTTTAAGCGGGCCTGCCGGGCGGGTATGCCCGTGCCGGGACCGGATGACCCGGCTCAGCCCTTCCGCACTGGGTTCCTTCATTCCAGGGCCGGATCGCTGGTCCCCACGCCTTACCAGAGACGTAGTTGTTTCTGAAGAACAAAAGTTTGTAGCCGTCATAGGGGCGGTGGAAACTGGGGACAAGTGCCGTTCGCGCAGGCGGCGCCGGGTTCCTGGGTCCACAGCGGCTGTGCGATGGGAACGGCTGGCCGGGGACAGCATGTGGATGCAGCCCCGGCCACGGCCGCGACGCCGGTGGTTGTCCCCCGTTTTCCCCGGGTTGTCCTCCGGTCGTCCCAAGAACGTCCACACAGATATCCACAGCCTGTGTGCACCGATTTTGGCATCCTCTGCCCGCCCGGAGGCGGGAGATTCCAGCCGCGGCCGCCTGGTCGCGCTGTCGGTTCGCGGTTCACCGGCCCGGTATGCCGGAAGCCTCCCCGCGCAGCCACCGTGTGCCCCACGGCGGTCATTCCGTACTCGCCCGATTATCGCAAACATGTTCGATTCTGGCAACCCATGTGAAATGGTGATGGCTATTCGGGGGACAGTCAACGGGGATCTGCCGCTGTTCACCCTGACCGGGCCTGCTGCTTGATGCGGTTGGTGAGCTCGGTGACCTGGTTGAAGATCGACCTGCGCTCGGCCATCAGCGAACGGATTTTCCGTTCCGCGTGCATGACGGTGGTGTGGTCACGGCCGCCGAACTGCTGGCCGATCTTGGGCAGGGACAGGTCGGTCAGCTCCCGGCACAGGTACATGGCGATCTGCCGGGCGGTGACGAGCACCCGCGAGCGGGAGGTGCCGCACAGGTCGTCGATGGACAGGCCGAAGTAGGAGGCGGTCTGGCCCATGATCGTGGCGGCCGTGATCTCCGGGCCCTGGGCCTCGGGGATCAGGTCCTTGAGCACGATCTCGGCGAGCTGCAGGTCCACCGACTGCCGGTTGAGGCTGGCGAAGGCGGTGACCCGGATGAGAGCGCCTTCCAGCTCCCGGATGTTGGTGGAGATGCGGCTGGCGATGTACTCCAGCGCCTCCGGCGGCGCGTTCAGCCCCTCCTGGACCGCCTTCTTGCGGAGGATCGCGATGCGGGTCTCCAGCTCCGGCGGCTGCACGTCGGTGAGCAGGCCCCATTCGAACCTGCTGCGCAGCCGGTCCTCCAGCGTGACCAGCCGCTTGGGCGCCCGGTCGCGGGAGATCACGATCTGCGTGCTGGCGTTGTGCAGCGTGTTGAAGGTGTGGAAGAACTCCTCCTGGGTCCCTTCCTTGTTCTCCAGGAACTGGATGTCGTCCACCAGCAGCACGTCCACGTCGCGGTAGCGGCGGCGGAAACCGTCCTGCTTGCCGTCGCGGATCATGTTGATGAAGTCGTTCGTGAACTCTTCCGAGCTGACGTACCGGACCTTCACACCCTGGTAGAGGCTCTGCGTGTAGTGGCCGATGGCATGCAGCAGATGGGTCTTGCCCAGACCGGAGTCGCCGTAGACGAACAGCGGGTTGTAGGCCTTGGCGGGCGCCTCGGCGACCGCGACGGCCGCCGCGTGCGCGAACCGGTTGGACGACCCGATCACGAACGTCTCGAAGGTGTACTTCGGGTTGAGCCGGGCCTGCGCGGGCCTGGGCAGCGGCTGGGATGGCGGCACGGGCGCACCGCCCATCCGGTGCTGGTGCGCTGGCGGCCCCGCCTCGGGCCGGTCCGGGTACCCGCCGCGGCCGGGCGTGCCGGGGTCGCTGCCTGGCGGGGCCAGGTGCGGCTGGCCGGGGCCGAAGCCGTCCGCCCGGGCGGTCAGGTGCGGGTCGAGGGAGTAACCGGAGCCGCCGTTGGGCGCCGGTGCCTGGCCCGGCCGCGCGCCGCCTGGCTCGGCCGGCGGCTCCATCCCCGGGTGGCCGCCGTGGCGCTCATGACCGCCCGCCTGGCCGGCCGGGTCCAGCGGCGGCGCGGGCCGCGGGGCCGGGACCGGCGGGCTGTCCGGCGGGCCGGCCGGGGCGGGGTCCACGGTGACGGCGAGCTGGATGTTGCGCCCGAGTTCGCGGGACAGGGCGTGCGTCACCAGCGCCCGCAGCCTGGTCTCCAGCTGCTCCTTGACGAACTCGTTCGGGGTGGCGATCAGGGCGGTGTTCTCGACCAGGCCGAGCGGCCTGGTCAGTTTCAGCCAGGCCCGCTGATACGGCTCGATCTGGAGGTCGGACAGCTCATCCAGGGACCTGGCCCAGACCTGTGCGAGGTCAGTCTCGCTCATCGTTGCCCACCTCGCGCCCCCAGCTACGATCAACAGCTTTGTCCACAGGTTGTGCACGTCGGGTGTCGCGGAGTGCCGGGCGCTGTCATCACGGCGTGCGCATGGCCCGGTACAGCCTGGTGCAGGCTGGTCTCGCACCCCCGGAACGGTTGTCCACAGCCTAAGGGCCGCGCCGGGAGAACGTTAGGCAAACAACCAGTCTGTCTTGCCCTCGGCTCGCCTCCGGGCCGCTGGAGCCCGCCGTCTTCCCCCTGTCTTTTCTCGCCCTCGCTCGCGTCCGGGCCGCTGGAGCCCGCCGTCTTCCCTCCTCGCTCCTCGCTGCGCTCGTCGCTCGTCAGTCCAGACGGCGGCGCGGCCCTTCGGCTCGCTCTGGCCGGGGCGCACCGCGCCCCCCGGGTGCCGCTCGCCCGGTCCTCGGTCGCCGGTTTGACGGGCGGTCAGGGCGGCGCGTACCGTGAACACACCCAGCCTCCTGGCCGTGCTGGCGCGTGCCCGCGCCCGGCCTGGGATGGGCGGGACAAAGCCACAAGCATCGCGGACTGGAGTTCCTGTGAGCAAGCGTACGTTCCAGCCGAACAATCGTCGGCGCGCGAAGACGCACGGGTTCCGGCTGCGCATGCGGACCAGGGCGGGCCGCGCGGTCCTCGCGGCGCGGCGGCGCAAGGGCCGGGCCCGGATCAGCGTCTGAGCTGACGGCTGGCCAGGCCCCCGGGGCGGCAGGCATGCTCCCCCCGGAAGCGCGGATGCGGCGCCGGGAGGATTTCACGGCCGCTGTCCGGCAGGGAGGCCGGGCCGGGCGCCCGCTGCTGACCGGGCACCTGCTGGTCCGTCCGGGTAATGACGATCCGGCGCGTGCCGGATTCATAGTGAGCAAGGCGGTCGGGAGCGCCGTGGTCAGGAACAGGGTGCGGCGGCGGCTACGGCCGGTGGTGGCCGGGTACCTGCGGTCCCTGCCGGGAGGTAGCCTGCTTGTGGTTCGCGCTCATCCACAGGCTGCGACCGCGCGCCAGGCGGAGCTTGCCGCCGATCTGGACCTGGTGATGCGCAGATTGCTGCGGCGGCAGGTTGGGGCACCGGTCCGATGACGGATTCAGGGGGGCAGTTGACCGGCACACGGCCGTCGGCTGCCGCCAGGCTGCTGATGGCGGTCATCACCGGCTACCGGCGGTTCATCAGCCCGATGATCCCGCCGCGCTGCCGGTTCGCGCCTTCCTGCAGCGCCTACGCGCTGCAGGCGGTGGCGGAGCACGGGGCGGCCAGGGGTGCCTGGCTGGCCGTGCGCCGGATCGGGCGCTGCCATCCGTTCAACCCCGGCGGGTTCGACCCGGTCCCGCCCCGTGCCAGCCGGCTGCCGACCCCAGTACGAGGGAGCTAGTCCGTGAACCCGCTGAACCCCCTGTACTACGCGGTCGCGTGGGTCATGACCCAGATCCACGCCGGGCTCAGCCTCGTGCTGACCCCCACCAGCGGGCTCGCCTGGGTGCTCACCATCGTCATCCTGGTCGTGCTCATGCGGCTGATCCTGGTGCCGCTGTTCATCAAGCAGATGCACGCCACCCGGAAGATGGCGGCGCTCGCCCCGCAGCTCCAGGCGCTGCGCAAGAAGTACAAGAACGACAAGCAGAAGCTCAACGAAGAGACCATGGCGCTGTACAAGGCGAACGGCGCCAACCCGCTGGCCGGCTGCCTGCCGCTGGTCGCGCAGATGCCGCTGTTCTTCGCCCTGTTCAGCGTGCTGCGGGCGATCTCCGAGTGGACCGCCGGCAAGCCGCTGCCCTACGGGATGTCCAGGACGACGGTGCTCAGCGCCCAGCACGCGAACATCCTGGGCGCCAACATCTCGGACAAGGTGCTGTTCACCGGCCCGAACCTGCACGTGCCGACGGAAGCCAAGATCGTCATCATCTGCGCGGTCGCGATCAGCGTGGTCACCACGTTCATGACCGTGCGGCAGAGCACCAAGCGCGGCATGATGCCGACGACGCCGGACAACCCGATGGCGTCGACGCAGAAGTACATGGCCTACGTCGTGCCGCTGTTCGCCCTGTCCGGCCTGTACTGGCAGTTCGGGCTGGTCCTGTACTGGGTGACCACCAACCTGTGGACCCTCGGCCAGCAGTACGTTCTGTTCAAGCGCTACCCGGCGCCGGCCGTGGCCGGGGCCGAGGGTGCCGACGGGGCGGGCAAGACCGCCCCGGGCAAGCCGTCCGCGGACGGCGGGCCCAGCGCGAAGCCGGCCCGGGGCAGCGCTCCGCGCACGGGCGCGGGGGCAACTGGGACCGGGGCGAACGGCAGCGGCGGCGGGATGCTGCGGCGGCTGGGCAGGAGCCGCAGTGAACCAGAGCCCGAACCGGCCGAGCCCCCGGCTAAGCTCGTCAGGCAGCAGCCGCAGCGCCAGTCCCGCAGCAAACGCACTGGCAAGCGATGAAGACGCCCGGCGGTGCCGGGCCGGGCGGTTCGCGCAAGTGGCGGATCCGGAGCGAGGAGGACCCTGGTCGTGAGCCAAGGGGAGAACGCTGTGGCCGTGAGCAGCGGAAATGACGCTGGGCAGGTGCCCGGCAACGGCACCGCCGACGC
This sequence comes from Gemmatimonadota bacterium, assembly GCA_050257395.1. Classification (GTDB taxonomy): domain Bacteria; phylum Actinomycetota; class Actinomycetes; order Streptosporangiales; family Streptosporangiaceae; genus JAIRTY01. The sequence continues at coordinate 15,027 of JBLMWU010000041.1, forward strand.
GGCGGACGACGACCTCGGCGTGACCGGCGAGGACGCGGAGGACCTGGCTGGCGAGGACAGCGCGAACGGCCAGGCCCCGGCCACGGTCGACCTCGCGGCGCTGGAGCAGGAGAGTGAGATCGCCGCCGACTACATCGAGGGCCTGCTCGACGTCGCCGACCTGGACGGCGACATCGACATGGATGTGGAGGGCGACCGCGCCCTGGTCTCGGTGGTCGGCGCCACGCTGGAGGAACTGGTCGGCTCCAAGGGCGAGGTCCTGGAGGCGCTGCAGGAGCTGACCCGGCTTGCCGTGCACCGGCAGACCGGCAACCGGACCCGCATCATGCTCGACGTGGGAGGCTACCGGGCGCGGCGCCGGACGGAGCTCACCGAGCTGGGCCGGGAGGCCGCGGCGGACGTGCAGGAGACCGGCGAGCCGCGGCGGCTGGACCCGATGACCCCGTTCGAGCGGAAGATCGTGCACGACGCGGTGGCCGCCGCCGGGCTGCGCAGCGAGTCCGAAGGCGAGGAGCCGAACCGCCGGGTGGTCGTCCTCCCGGCTGAGTGACGGCCATCCCGGCCGAGCCCGCCGCCACGGTCCCCGATCCCCCGCCGGCCGCACGCGAGCTGTTCGGGCCCGCGATCGGCGCCGCTGAGCGCTACGTGCGGCTGCTGGCCGGTCCGGGGGTGGCACGCGGCCTGCTGGGCCCGCGGGAAGTGCCCCGGCTGTGGGACCGTCACGTGCTCAACTGCGCGGCGGTGGCCGAGCTGGTCCCGCCGCGGTGCACCCTCATCGACATCGGCTCCGGGGCCGGCCTGCCCGGGCTGGTGCTCGCCATCCTGCTGCCCGGGGTGACGGTCACCCTGCTGGAACGGATGGGAAGACGCGCCGCTTTCCTGCGGGAATGCGTGGCGGAGCTGGGACTCGCCAACGCCACCGTGCTGCAGGCGCAGGCGGGGGAAGTGGTCGGCAAGCTGGCCGCCGATGTGGTGACCGCCCGGGCGGTCGCGCCGCTGAGCGCGCTGGCGCCGATGGCGCTGCCGCTGGCCCGGCCCGGCGGGCTGGTGCTGGCCATCAAGGGCGCGGGCGCGGCGGCGGAGGTGACGGCCGCCCGGCCGGTGCTCCGGCGGCTGCGGGTGCGAGAGGTGACCGTAGTCAGCGCGGGGGACGGTAAGGTCGATCCCGCTGCCACAGTGGTCCGGCTGGTCGCGGGCCCGTGAGTTCCAGGGCCACGGCGAGCAGGGAGAGGAGCGCGCGATGGCTTCCGGCACCGGCCTTGGCTGGCCAGAAGAGTCGCTGCCGCGCACGCTGCGGTGGGCCAGGGATGAATCGCGCCTGACCGTGAGCGGCCTGGGCTGGCCGGCGGCCAGAGCGAACGGAATGTCCAGTGCTATCAGGCCGGAGACGGCAGGCAGGGAGCAGGGATCGGTGGGTGGCTCCGGTGCACATGAACGTCCGCAACGTGAAGGCGGCCCGGGCCTGCCCGGCGGCTTGTCTGAGGCAGCCCCGTCCGGGCGGCACGCCGTGGCCGGCTCCGATCCCGGCGGCGGGGACCCGCAGCAGGAAGAAGAATCCGCCCGCCGGGTGCGGCGCGCGTTGTCGGCGGCGGTTTCACGTGAATCCACCGGCGAGGGCCCGCCGGTCCCGGACCAACGGGAGGCGGAGGTGATCGTGCCCGCGGCCCGCGGCCCGGTGGCCGACACCCCGCTGGCCCGGGCGGCCGAGGCGGCGGTCGCGGCCCGCGCCAGCCGCCGGCACCGGGACTGGCCGCGTCCGCAGGCCTGCCGGGTGATCACCATCGCCAACCAGAAGGGCGGGGTCGGCAAGACGACCTCGGCCGTGAACCTGGCGGCCAGCCTGGCCATGCACGGCGCCCGGGTGCTCGTGGTGGACCTCGACCCGCAGGGGAACGCATCCACGGCGCTGGACGTCGATCACCGCGCGGGGACCCCCTCCATCTACAACGTCCTGGTCGATGACACGCCGCTGGATAACATCGTCCGGCCGGTGAGCGAGATCCAGCAGCTGCAGTGCGCGCCCGCCACCATCGACCTGGCCGGCGCCGAGATCGAGCTGGTGCCGATGGTGGCCCGGGAAGCCCGGCTGCGCCGCGCGCTGGACTCCTACGACCTCTCCCGGCACGACTACGTGTTCATCGACTGCCCGCCGTCCCTGGGGCTGCTGACGGTCAACGCGCTCGTTGCCGCCGCGGAGGTGCTCATCCCGATCCAGTGCGAGTACTACGCGCTGGAAGGCCTGGAGCAGCTGCTGCGGACGGTGGACCTGGTCCGCGGCCACCTGAACCGCGACCTCGCAGTGTCAACGATCCTGCTGACAATGTATGACGCCCGGACCAGGCTCGCCTCCCAGGTCGCGGACGAGGTCCGCGGCCACTTCGGGGACGTGGTGCTGGGCTCGGTCATCCCCCGCAGCGTCCGGGTCTCCGAGGCGCCCAGCTACGGGCAGTCGGTGATGACCTACGACCCGTCCTCCAGCGGGGCGGTCGCCTACCTGGAAGCCGCCCGGGAGGTCGCCAGCCGGTCACAGCCGGCCGGCCAGCCGGGCTGAGCCGTAGCACCCCTCCGGCCTCGCCGGCGGGTCCCCGCCCGGCGGGGACCGGTCACCTGCCAGGCGGTGCTGACCGTCCGGCGGCAGCATGCAGCACGGCCTCAGGAAATTTTGATCATGAACGGGCTGGCGCCGTGGGCCGCTCCCGCCGCCCGGCGCGGCTCGCGGCGGATCGTGCCACCGGGCGCCGCGTTGGCACGCAGACCGGGCGGTCCGGCAGAAGTAGCCGCCAGGCTCGCTTATGGTGGCGATGCCGGGTATCCGGTCGGGCTGCCGGGACGGGGCGCTCCAGGAGTGGGATGCTGTCCTGGCATGCCCGCCCGGGCAGTCCCGGCACGGCCCCGCACGCATCGGTGCCGCAGCCGGGCGGCCACCCCGGTGCGGGCGCAGGGCGAGCAGGCTCATGAGGGCAGCACGAGGAGACATCTGATGGCGCAGCAGAAGCGGGGGCTCGGCAAGGGCCTGGGGGCGCTCATCCCGGCGGCCCCGCCAGCAGGCGGGCTGGGCGGGAGCGGCGGTTTCCCGGGTGACGCGGCCGCGGCCCTGGCTCCGGCGGGCTCCGCTCCGGAGACGGCGGGCGGCGCGTACTTCGACGAGGTCGCCATCGGCTCCATCACCCCGAACCCGCGCCAGCCACGGCAGAACTTCGACGAGGAGGCCCTGGACGAACTGGCCGCCTCCATCGGGGAGGTTGGCCTGCTCCAGCCCATCGTGGTGCGCCGGGTCATGCCGTCCCGGTATGAGCTGGTGATGGGTGAGCGCCGGTGGCGCGCCTGCCAGCAGGCAGGGCTGGAGTACATCCCGGCCATCGTCCGGGTCACCGCCGACGATGAGCTGCTGCGCGAAGCGCTGATGGAGAACCTCCACCGCGAGCAGCTCAACCCGCTGGAAGAGGCAGCGGCCTATCAGCAGCTGCTCGATGACTTCGGGGCAACCCACGACGAACTGGCCCGGAAGGTCGGCCGCTCGCGCCCGCACATCTCCAACACGCTCCGGCTGCTGAACCTGTCGTCGCGGGTGCAGCAGCGGGTGGCGGCCGGCGTGCTCAGCGCCGGGCATGCCCGGGCGCTGCTGGCCCTGGAGGACGCCGCCGCCCAGGACCACCTGGCGCACCGGATCGTCGCGGAAGGGCTCTCCGTCCGGACGGTGGAAGAGATCGTCGCCATGGGCGGGCAGGCAGCGGCCAAGCAGCGCCGCGCGCCGGTGAAGGCCCCGGTCCAACCGGCGATCAGGGACCTCGCCGACCGGCTGTCGGACACCTTCGAGACCCGGGTGAAGGTGGAAGTCGGAAAGCGCGACAAGGGCAAGATCGTGGTGGAGTTCGCCTCCCTGGAGGACCTGGAGCGGATCGTGGCCGCCATGTCGCCCGGCTGGACGCAGGCGGAGTCCGCCTGACCCAGATTGCCGGTGGCCTCCTCCGGCTCTGGCGGGGGCAGACCCCGTGTCCGCGTCCTCCCGGCCGTGCCAGCATGCGGCCACCCGTGCATGGCAGCCGGGCGGAACCAGCTCTGTCCCTGCCTGTGGCGGCTCGCACGGGATTCTCAGGCTGGACCCCCATCTCTGGCTGCCCGCCGGAGCGGGTGCATGCACTGCCGGGCTGGGGGACCAGCGGCGCGGTGGGCGGTGGCTGGCGGCGTGTTGACGGCGCGCGGGCGGAAGCGGCGGCTCTGCGGCGCGGCCTCCTTCTGGAGTCTGTTTCACGTGAAACGGCGACCACGATCGCCGGCGGGTGCCCTGGTCGCTAGGAGACAGCACGGCGTCAGTCAGCTGCCTGCGGACCGCTGCCGGCCGGAGCAGCCGGGCCTGTGCCCGTCTTCTCCGGCGGCGTCCCGCCGGAGCCGGATTCCCGTATCCGGCCCGGACGGCAGTCAGCCGCATCAACTGTGCGCCGCAGAGCCATCGCTGCCACATCACGCAGCACCCGGGCTCACACAAGACAGCCACGGCCGCGAGCACGGCGTGCGCGTCGCGGTGGCGCCGTGCACGGGGCAGGGAATCCCGGCCTGCACTGCGGCCTTGGCGCGAACGCGGACCGGGTGCCGGTGGGGTGTCGGTGGGCATCCCTGGGCCGTCCCACCGGTGGACAGCCACTCAGCTACCGGTGCGCTACGCCAGTGCCAGCACCCGGGCGCCGCCGCAGCTGTCCCGGATGCGCGTCGCGAGGGACTGGTCATCCGGTCATCCGGCCGGCAGGCTGCGGGTCCAGCCAGTGAATCCCGTCTGCTACCCCGGCTGGATCCGCGGCCGTCTGGCCGGTCCTCACTCACCCACCTACCGTTGCGCTACGCCAGCGCCAGCACCCAGGCGCCGCCCCGCAGTCGGCCCGGATTCCGCGCTGCGGGGGCGGCTGAAGTGCGAACCGGTCATCCGGCCGGCCGTCGGCCCGCGGGTCCAGCAGGTGAATCCCACTCTGCCGCCCGGGTCCAGCAGGTGAATCCCACTCTGCCGCCCGGCTGGACGCCTGCGGACGGACCTGCCTGTGGCCCAGGCCAGCCAGGTCGGCCCGGACGCCGCGGCCCCCGCGGTGTTTCACGTGAAACGGCGCCGGATGCTCAGTGGACGGGCTGCCCGGCTTCCGCGACCGCGCGGATGCTGGCGATGAAGGTGTCCACGTCTTCGGCGGTGGTGTCGAAGGCGGTCATCCACCGGACGACCGACTCTCCCTCGTCCCACACGTGGAAGTGCCATTCCCGCTGCAATTCCGCCACCCACGCGGCGTCCAAAGCGGCGAAAACGGCGTTGGAGTCCACTGGCTGGCTGAGGGTCACGCCGGGAATCTGCCCGACCCCGTCGGCCAGCCGCCGCGCCATGGCATTCGCATGCCGGGCGCTGCGCAGCCAGAGGTCGTCTTCCAGCAATGCCAGGAACTGTGCGGCGAGGTACCGCATCTTGGAGGCAAGCTGCATTTGCTGCTTGCGGTGGTAAGGGACGGCCGGGATCAGCTTCTCGTTCATCACGACGACTGCCTCGGCGCCGAGCGCGCCGTTCTTGGTTCCGCCGAAACTCAGCACATCCACATTGGCGGCGATGTCCGCCAGCGTGCAGCTGAGAAAGGCAGCGGCGTTGGCGAGCCGGGCGCCATCGAGATACAGCAGCAGCCCTTCCTCGCGGCAGAACGCGGCCAGCGCCTGCAGTTCCGGCAGCGAATAGCAGGTGCCGAGTTCGGTCGCCTGGGTGATGGCCACCGCCGCGGGCTGGACGCGGTGCTCGTCGGCGCGCCCGGTCAGCCGGGTGGCAACGAGTTCCGGGGTCAGCTTGCCGCCCGGCGCGGGCACGGTCAGCAGCTTGTTGCCCAGGATGCGTTCTGCCGCCCCGCACTCGTCCGTGTTGAGGTGAGCGCTCTCAGCGCAGATGACCCCCTCGTACGGGCGCAGCATCAGGCTCAGCCCGAGGACGTTGGCGGCCGTCCCGGTGAACACGAAGTAGACACCGCCTCGGGCGCCGAACGCGTCCCGCAGCGCAGAAGCCGCCTGCTGCGTCCAGGGGTCGTCGCCATACGCCACGGCGTCGCCCTCGTTGGCGAGCGCGAGCATGCGCAAAACCGAGTCGTGGGTGCCCGCATGGTTGTCACTGCCGAAGCTCTTGTGTGGAGTCACGGCCCGAGCCTAACCGCCACTCAACCAAGCCAGAGAAACCGCGCCACCCCGGCCTACGGACGAGCACCCAGACGGGCGCGATGCCCTCCAGCCCGAGCGAGCCAAAGGACAGCGAAGCCACCCAGTCTGCCGGGCGCCCAGCCGGAGGGGCCCAGGCCGGAGTGAGCCAAAGGGCCGCGCCGCCGTCTGGACTGACGAGCGACGAGCGCCAGCGAGGAGCGAGGAGGGAAGACGGCGGACTCCAGCGGCCCGGAGGCGAGCGAAGGCCAGAGAATCAGCCGCGGGTGGCTGCCAGCTCCAGCAGGTCTCGGCAGGTCTCGCCGAGACTCCGGCCATCCGCAGCCAGCGCCATCGGCAGGGTGCTGGTCTCGGTCATACCCGGCGCCACGTTCACTTCCAGGAAGCAGGGCTGATCGCCGGTCACGATGAGGTCGGTGCGGGAAAGGTCCCGCAGCCCCAGCGCCCGGTGGGCGGTGACCGCCGCGTCCATGGCCGCCGCCAGCGCCGCCGCGGGCAGCCGGGCAGGGACGAAGAAACGGGTCTGCCCGGCCGTGTAGCGGGCGCCGTAGTCGTAGCTGCCGCCGACCGGGTCGATCTCCACCGGGGGCAGCGCGCGCGGGCCGTCCCCCAGGTCGATCACTGCGACGGCCACCTCGGTGCCGACGATGCACCGTTCGATGAGGGCGGTGTCCCCGTAGGCGAAGCAGCCGATCATGGCGCCGGGGAATTCCGCGGCCGTCATCACCCGGGCAGCGCCGAGCGCCGACCCGCCCCGGGCCGGCTTGACGAACAGCGGCAGCCCGAGCCGGTCGATGATGCGTTCCAGCACGGCGGTCGCGCCCAGGTCATGGAATGTCTCCCGGGGCAGGGTGACCGACTCCGGGGTCACCAGGCCCGCCGCCCGGACGATGGCCTTGGCGGTGGGCTTGTCGAACGCGAAACGGCAGGCGCCGGCGTCCGAGCCCACGTAGGGCAGGCCCAGCAGGGAGAGCACTTCACGGATGGAGCCGTCCTCGCCGCACGCGCCGTGCATCGCGGGGAACACGGCGCTCGGCGGGTCCGCGGTCAGCGCGGGGATCAGGCTGGCGTCAGCGTCCGCGGTGCTCGCCTCCAGGCCAGCTTCCCGGAGCGCGTCCCGCAGCCGGTCACCGGACCGCAGGGACACCTCCCGCTCCGGGGACAGGCCGCCGGCCAGGATGACGATGTGGCCCAGGTCGCTCATGACGGCCGGTCTGCGCCAGCTGGGCCGGTCAGGTCACGCGGCCCGGCCAGGGCCGCCCCCCGCGGCAGCACCGTGGGGCCGAAGGTGGAGCGCAGTTCGACCTCGGAGCCCACGACCTCAGCCAGCCGCCGGACGCCTTCCCGGATCCGGCCGGGCTCGGGGAAGCAGTAGGACAGCCGAAGGTACTCTGAGCCGGCGCCGTCGGCGTAGAAGCCGATCCCGGGTACGTAGGCGACCCGGGACGACACGGCACGGGGCAGCATCGCCTTGGCATCCAGCCCTTCCGGGAGCTGGAGCCACACGTAGAAGCCGCCAGCGGGCCGGGTCCACCGGCAGCCCTCCGGCATCACCGCGCTCAGGGCGCCGAGCATCGCGTCCCGGCGCTCCCGGTACAGCTCCCGGAAGACCTTGACCTGCTCCTGCCACGGCTGGGTCGCCAGGTACTCGCGGACCATGAGCTGGGCCAGGCTGGAATGGCACAGCACGGCTGCTTCCGCGGCCAGCACCAGCTTGTCGCGGATCCCGGGGGGCGCCAGCGCCCAGCCGACCCGCAGCCCCGGGGCGATGGTCTTGGAGAACGTCCCGAGATAGACGACGCCCTGCGGGTCGTCGGCCCGCAGGGCCCGCAGTGGCTCGGAGTCGAAGCCGAGCAGCCCGTACGGGTTGTCCTCGATGACCAGCAGGCCCGCGCGCTGGCAGATCTCCAGCACCTGGGGGCGGCGCTGCTGGCTGAGCGTGACCCCGGCCGGGTTGTGAAAGGACGGCACGGTGTACAGGAACTTGACCCGCTGGCCAGCGGCGGAAAGCCGGCTGATGGTCTCGGCCAGCGCCTCCGGGATGAGCCCGTCGTCGTCCATCGGCACGTGCACGACCTGCGCCTGGTAGGACGTGAACGTGCCGAGCGCGCCCACGTAGGACGGGCCCTCGGCGAGCACCACGTCACCCGGATCCACGAAGATGCGGGTGATCAGGTCCAGGGCCTGCTGCGACCCGACGGTCACCACGACCTCGTCGGGATGTGCCCGGATGCCCTCCAGCGCCATCACGTCGCAGATGCTCTCGCGCAGGCCGGGATCTCCCTGGCCGGAGCCGTACTGCAGCGCCACCGCGCCGCGGTCGGCGACGAGCTGGCCCGCCATCTCGCCGACGGCGTCGAGCGGCAGCGCCGGGATGAACGGCATGCCACCGGCCAGCGACACGATCTCCGGTCTGGCCGCCACCGCGAACAGCGCCCGGATCTCTGAAGCGACCATGCCGCGGGCGCGTTCGGCGTAATGGTCAACGTAGGGATCGATCCGCGACCCCTGCGCCTGGGCGGCCGCCGGCGGGGTGCCATGATCCGGACGTGACTGCGGTGGCATCGCCGGGCCCTCCTCTGCTGGTGGGTACCATGTCAGGGTACGGGCTGGTGGCGGACATACCGGGTGAGACCCAGGAATCCGCCTGCCGCGGCCCGCTGAAGCACCACCGCTCACGCCCGCTGCTGCGACCACAATGAGGTGCCAGGTGCCGCGTCGTCTCGTTAACGTCACCCTGGACAATCTCGATGATCTCCCGCACCGGTGCCGCCGCTGCGCCTTCTGGGAGCTGGACCCGGTGGGTTTCACCCGCGCGCAGGACGCGGGCGACCCGGCGCTGGAAAAGGAAGCCTGGATTTCGTCCGCGCTGCTGGAATGGGGCAGCTGCGGCAAGATCGCCTATGTCGACAGCGTCCCGGCCGGATTCGTCCTCTACGCGCCGCCGCAGTACGTGCCGCGCTCGATCGCTTTCCCGACCAGCCCGGTGAGCGCGGATGCGGTGCTGATGATGACCGCCCACATCATGAACGAGTTCGCGGGCGGCGGGCTGGGCCGGATGCTGGTCCAGGGCGTGGCCAAGGACCTCACCCGCCGGGGCGTCAAGGCGATCGAGGCCTTCGGCGACCTGCGCTGGGAGGAGCCGGCCTGCGTGATGCCCGCCGAGTACCTGCTCGCTGTCGGCTTCAAAACGGTCCGGCCCCATCACCGCTACCCGCGGCTGCGGCTGGAGCTCAAGGCCGCCGTGTCCTGGCGCGAGGACGTGGAAGTGGCCATCGAGCGGCTCCTGGGCTCGATGAGCCCTGAACGGGCCCTGCGGCTGGCCTGACCCCGGGAGACGAAGAAGGGCCCCGCGGAATCCGCGGGGCCCTTCTGCTTCGGCTTGTCAGATGAAGTCGGCGAGTTCGCGCAGGAGGGCGGACTTGGAGCGGGCCCCGACCAGCTCCTTGACCACTTCGCCGTTCTGGAAGACACCGAGCGTCGGGATGTTGAGGATCCCGTACTTCTGCGTGGTCACCGGGTTCTCGTCCACGTTCAGCTTCACGATGTCGATCTTGTCACCGTGCTCGCTGGCGATGGCTTCCAGCACCGGGGCCACCTGGCGGCAGGGCCCGCACCACTCGGCCCAGTAATCAACAATAACCGGCTTCTCGCTGCGCAGAACCTCAGATTCGAATGTCTGGTCGGTTACTGCCTTGGTTGCGCCCACGCTGCTGATCCTCCGTCTCGTTGGGTCGCTCAGGCGGCTGGCGGTTCACCAGCCTGCCAGGTCGGGGCTCACAGCCCCCAGGTAACGCTCTGCGTCCAGGGCAGCGCTGCAGCCGGTCCCGGCTGCGGTGACGGCCTGCCGGTAGGTGTGGTCGACCACGTCGCCGCAGGCGAACACGCCGGGGATGGCTGTCCGGGTGGAGGGCTGCTCCACGAGCAGGTAGCCCTCGGAGTCGGTCTCCAGCTGCCCGGTGAACAGCTCGCTGCGCGGATCGTGCCCGATGGCGACGAAGACGCCGCTGACCTCGAGCGTGCTCTCCTCGCCGGTCTTGGCGTTCTGCAGGGCCAGCCCGCTGACCTTGCCCTCGCCCTGGATGCCGGTGACGACGGTGTCCCACAGGAAGCGGATCTTCGGGTTGGCGAAGGCCCGCTCCTGCATGATCTTGGACGCGCGCAGCTCGCTGCGGCGGTGCACGACCGTGACCGACGTGGCGAACCGGGTCAGGAACATCGCCTCTTCCAGCGCGGAGTCGCCACCGCCGATCACGGCGATGGGCTGCTCCCGGAAGAAGAAACCGTCGCAGGTCGCACACCAGGACACACCGTGACCCGACAGCAGCTTCTCTCCCGGCACGCCGAGTTCCCGGTAGCGGGAGCCGGTGGCGATGATGACGGTCTTGGCGTAGTAGGTGTCCGCCTCGGCCTTGACCACCTTGGGGCTGGCCTTCAGGTCGACCTCGGTCACGTCTTCGGCCACGAGGTGGGCGCCGAACCGCTCGGCCTGCTTGCGCATGGCGTCCATGAGGTCGGGCCCGAGTATCCCGTCCGGGAAGCCGGGGAAGTTCTCCACGTCGGTGGTGTTCATCAGCGCGCCGCCAGCCGTCACCGACCCTTCGAACACCAGCGGCTTGAGCTGGGCCCGGGCTGCATACAGCGCCGCCGTGTACCCGGCGGGGCCGGACCCGATGACGATGACGTCGCGTACCTCGGTCACGTGCGTTCAACCTCCGTTGTTGCCACCGGCGTTAACTGATCCTAGGGCGCGGAGATTCCCGCCCGCCGCCCACCCGAGCGACCGAAGATGCGAGCCGTCATCCGGCTCTGGCGGCGGCCACCTGGAAGGGCGCGGTGCGCCCAGCCCGAGCAACCCAAGGCCCGCGATGCCCCGCCCCGTGCGAGGTGCGACGAGCGGAGCGAGGAGCGACTCCAGCCCGGGCGAGCCGAAGGGCTCGAGCGGCCCGGAGGCGAGCGCGGGCCTAAGAAGCAGCCAGCGTGAACGTGTCGATGATGTCCGGCTTGGCGGCGGTGCAGTCGCGGGCGACCACCCAGGCCTTGCCCGGTGTGCCAACGCTGCCGCTGACGACGATGATCATGGCGGGCTTCCCCCGGTAGGTCGCCAGGTCCACCAGCCGGGGGTGCTGCCGGTGGGTGACCGCGTTCACGCAGGCGGCGATGCCGGTCGCGGGGAACCCGCGCCAGCCGCCAGCGGGCGAGCTCTGGGCGCTGCCAGCGGGGTGCCGCGCCAGCACGGTCCGCACCTGGCTGCTGAACTGCCGGGGCGTGTAGTTGGTGCCGCTGCTGACCGTGGCGATGAGCTGATGTCCCCCAGGGCTGACGGTGCTGTTGGGCTCCATGCCGACCGCCGGGCCGCCCAGCCGGCTGGCCGCCGGGCGCGGCGCCGCGACGCCGCTGGACTGAGCCGCGGTCCCGCCCTGGGTGAGGGCCTGGGATATCGCGTAGCCGCCCCCGCCGATCACCACGATGGCAGCGGCGGCCGCCATCGCCCGCAGCCGGGCACGGGAGCGGGCCAGGCCGCGCGGGGAGCGCCGGGGCGGCCGCCCGGACGCCGGGCCGGTGCCCGCGCCCGCCCGCCGGCCAGGGCCCGTCCCAGGGCCGCCGGGGGCCGTCCCGGATCCGCTGGCTGCCAGCTTCGGCGCATCCGCCACGTGGGCCGCCGGGCCGGCCCCGGCGGGTTCCGGTGCCGGGGACCCGGCAGGGCCGGGGCTGCTGCGCACGGGGGCGGGCGGCGCGGACGTGGCGGCCGCGCGGGCGGCTGCCTCCGCGGCGAGCGCATCCTGGATCCGCGCGGACAGCGCCGGTGGCATCGGCGGCGCGGGTGCCGTGGCGAGCAGCTCGGAGACGAAGGCGAGCTGGCTGTCGGCCTGGCGGCAGCGGTCACAGGCGGCCAGGTGCGCGCCGGCCACGGCAGCCTGGTCCGCGGCCAGCAGTCCTTCCCGGAGCATGGCCAGTGTCTCGGCGTCGACGTGCTCCGTCATGGCCGGCTTTCACCCCCTCCCTCCGCAGGTGAGACGCATCCGGGCGGTGCTGGGTTCCGTTCTCCGGGATCTGCGCTGTCAGCGGCGGGGCCGGCCCCGGTATTCAGAGTGGCACCCGCGGCCGGGCCGGCGCCGTCCGGCGGGATCGTCCCGGCTGGCACCGGGGCCGGAAGCGGTGCGCCTGGCCCGGCCACCCGGGGGCCGCCGTGCAGGTGCGCGAGCCTGGGTACCAGCCGGGCCCGGCCGCGGGCGCACCGGCTCTTGATGGTGCCGGTGGACACCCCCAGGACCGCCGCCGCGTCCGCTACCGGGTAGCCGAGCATGTCCACCAGCACCAGCGCGGCCCGCTGCTCAGCGGGCAGGGTGCGCAGCGCCGCCGTGACCTCCAGGGCCGTGTCGGTGTCGCCGCCGTGGTCGGGAACCTGCGGCTCCCGGGCGAGCAGGTCGAGAGCCTGCTCGTCGAGCCCGCCGGCGACCGGGCGGGCCGCCCGGCGGCGCAGCCGGTCGAGGCAGGCGTTCACCACGATCCGGTGCAGCCAGGTGGTCACGGCGGAGTCTCCGCGGAATCCGCTGGCCCGCCGGAACGCGGAGATCATCGCGTCCTGGAGCGCGTCCGCCGCTTCGTCCGGATCGCCCAGGGTGCGGAGGGCGACGGCCCACAGCCGGTCCCGGTGCCGCAGGAACAGGGCACCGAAGGCATCCGGGTCCCCGGCTACGTGGCGGCGGAGGAGCTCGGCGTCCGGCGGCAGCATCTCCGGTGCCGCGGCACGGCTCGCCTGCGCCTGCTCAGGCGCTGGGCGGGGGCTGCCCGCCTCGCGAGGTCCGGTCACCGTCTTCCGCCACCCGTTCGCTGGCCCGGTACAGCCGCCAGGCGGGCACCGGGCTTGTCCGCCCGCCCCGGTCGCGGCACCCGGGACAGTTTCTCAGTGTGAGCCCCGCACCACGATATTGAAAATCTCCGCCATGAACTGCTTCTGCGATCCGGCGGTGCGCGGCGGCAGCTTGGTGAACCAGATCAGCACGTAGCGGCCGGTGGCCGTGCCGTGCGCGTGGAACGTGAACGTGCCGCCGGGGATGTCGCTGGCCTGGGCGACCGGGGTGAAACTGTGCAGCGTGGCCGGGTCCCGGACGTTGCTGTTGCCCACCTCGATGCTGACGTCCGCGCCCGGGATCGGCCCGAACGTCACCTGGACGGAGGAGAGGTGCACGGGTGAGTTCATGTCCAGGATCAGCCCGGACCCGGTCTTGAGGCCGCCGAACGCGGGGCTGCCGAAGTAGTACTGGCTCTGCCAGGCGCTCTTGGGGTTGTTGTCGATCGTGAACTGTGCCTGGTTGTCGTTCTCGTTCCCGCTGTCCTGAGACGGCGGGCTGAGGGCGTCGAACCCGTGCGCGCTCGCCGGTGCCAGGACGGCCACCTTGTTCGCGGCCGGTGAGGCGGATTGGCTTGCCTTGCCCCCGGTCTGGGCCTGCGGGCTGCCGTGCCCGCCGAGGCCGCGGGCGGCGATCAGCACGGCGCCCACGATCAGCACCGTCACCACCGCGCCCACGATCAGCGGGGTACGCGAACGCCCGCCGGGGCCGTGACCGCCGGGGCCGCGCCCGCTGGGCGGGAACGGGCCGCCGCGGCCAGGTTCGGGCCCGGAGTTCCAGTACCCGGGGCCGGGGCCGGGCCGTGACGCGGTGCCGTCGTCGTCAGCGTCGTAGCCGCTGTGGCCGTACCCCGTGTCGTAGCCGGTGCTGTAGTCAGCCGGGTAGCCGGTGTCGTAGTCGCCGCCGCGGCGCCCGCCGCGGGCCGCTGGCGCGGGCGGCGGGAGCATCGGCGCCGGCATGGCGTCCACCAGCGCGTCCGCCAGCATGGCGGGCGTGTCCAGCGGCGGGTCGCCGCCCCGCCGTTCGCGCAGGAACATCGCCTGGCAGGCGATGTCGTCGAGGGCCGCGGGCACCCCGGCCCGCACCTGGTGCGGGGCGCGGGGCCGCCCGTCGATCTCCGGCGCGGGCGGCAGCGACGGCCAGTCCGTGCCGGGCCAGGTGGCGGTCAGGGCGGCGTACAGCAGCCTGCCCAGGCCCATGGTGTCCGCCTGCGCAGGGTCGTCGGCGCTCGCCCCCGCGAGCGCGGCGTCGATGCCGACTCCCGCGATCTTGACGCCGCCGACCGGGCTCCATCGCAGCGAGCCGGGCGTGAGGCACAGATGAGCGAGGCCGGCCGCGTGCGCCGACGACAGGGCCTCCGCGCCCTCGGCGATGATCTCCGCGCAGCGGGCCGGGTCGAGCGGGCCCTCGGCCAGCAGGTCGTCGAGGGAGTCAGTGGACACCCACTCCATGACCACATAGGCCTGGTCCCAGTTGTCTTCCACGTCGAAGACCTGGGCGAGCCGGGCGTCGGTGAGCCTGCTCGCCGCCCGGGCCGCCGTCACGACCTCCTGGACGCGGGGGAATCCGGGGGCGAAGGTGAGCACGGCCACCGGCCGGGCGAGCGTCTCGTCGATGGCCTTCCACGCCGACCAGCCACCGCTGCCGTTCACGCGGTCTTCCAGGCGGTAACGGCCGCCCAGCCGGGTCCCCGGCTCAGAAATGAAGGTGCTCATATGTCAGTCAAGAGCGTCGCAGGCCCTCGACCCTCCCTTCCGAGCCCCCGGGAACAGCAACTATATGAAAGCACTAGTAGTGCTGCCACCATCGTAGGCCGCTGGTGCAGGCACGCCATGGCTCCGCGCGGCCAGGCGCAAACCGTTACCCGCGGGTGACACCTGCCGCCATCTGACCATAACGGGCTTTTCCCCCTGCCGGGGCCGTCCCGGGCCGGCGCGCCGTGGCCGGCCCGGCCGCGGGCCCGTGCTCAGCGGCGGAACCGGGCGATCAGGCCGGAGGTCAGCTCGCTGAACTCGCCGACGCCGAACGCCCGGCTGAAGAGGACATACAGCAGCAGGGCCCCGCTACCGCCGAAGATCACGGTGACGATCCCGAACACCGGCCCGGGGGCGAGCAGCACGCCGAACATGAAGGTCGCGGCGATCGCGAACAGCATGCCCGGCACGGTGGCCAGGTGCATCCGGACCATGCTGCGGGTGATGATGTGCCCGTCCAGGCCGTCCAGGCGGCGGCTGAGGATGCGCCAGGACACGACGGTGCCGGCGGCGTTGGCGAGCCCGAACGCGGCGGCCAGCCCCTCGACCACGTGGCCGGAGGGCAGCAGGAACAGCGCCAGCAGGCTGATGACGATGTTGGCGGCCATCACCGCCACCCCGATGAACATCGGGGTCCGGCTGTCGTGCAGCGCGTAGAAGACCCGCAGCAGCAGCTGGAAGAGCATGTAGGGGACCAGCCCGAGGGAGAAGATCCCGAACACCAGGCCGATGTAGCCCGCGTCCGCCGACGAGGTGTGCCCGTACCCCAGCAGGCCCTCGGCCAGCGGGGCCCCCAGCACGGCCAGCAGCAGGGCGGCCGGCACGACGACGACGGACGAGAGCCGTACCCCGCCGGAGAAGTCGTCCCGCACCAGGGCGTACTTCCGCTCCGCGGCGTGCGCGCTCATCCGGGGCAGCAGCGCGGTGATCACCGAGATGCCGATGATCGCGTAGGGCATCTGGAACAGCTGGAAGGCATAGGTGTAGGTGGGGAAGCCGTCCTGCGGGGCGTGCACCGACGCCTTGTTGGCCACGTTCTGCACGACCAGGAACGAGATGAAGGTGGTCAGGGTGTAGCCGAACAGCGGTCCCGCCATCCGCAGCACCTCCCGCACCTCCTCCCGCCGGAAGTCGAACCGGGGGTGCCAGCGGAATCCGGCCACGCGCAGGGCGGGGACCAGGGCGGCGGTCTGCGCGACGATGCCGAGGGTGGTGCCGACCCCCAGCAGCAGCACCTGGCCGCCGCCGATCCGGCCGGCGGCGGACAGCCCGCCGGTGGCGATGAACAGGAGCAGGACCGCGATCACCACGATGTTGTTGATCACCGGCGTCCACATCGGCGCGGCGAACCGGCCGCGGGCGTTGAGCACCCCGCCCGCCAGCGAGCAGACCCCGTAGAAGAAGACCTGCGGGATGAAGAAGTAGGCGAAGATCACCGTCAGGTGCAGGGTCGCCGGGGGCAGGGCGCTGGCGTACAGCGCCACGATCAGGCTGGCCGCGGCGGTCGCCACCACCGTCAGCCCGGCCAGGGAGACCACCGCCAGGGTGAACGTCCGCTGCTCGTAGGCCTGACCCCGGTCGGAGTCCCGCTTGGCCGCATTCACCAGCAGCGGCACCACGCCGCTGGTGAGCACGCCGCCCATCATCAGGTCGTAGACCGCGTTGGGGATGGTGTTGGCGTTGTTGTAGGCGCTGGACACGAAGGTGACGCCGAGGGCGTAGACCAGGACCAGGGTCCGCAGGAAGCCGGTGCCCCGGGAGGCGAGGGTGCCCAGCGCCATGACCCCGCTGGAGCGCGCGACGCTGGCGGTTTCCGGCCCGGCCTGCGGGACGCCGGGCCCGGCCGGGTCCGGCCCGGCTGCCACGGGATCAGCGGCGGCGGGCGGCGCCGCCCAGGCGCCCTCGCCCGCGTGGCCGGCCGGGTATCCGGTCAGGCCGCCCTCAGCGCGGCTCCGCCCCGCGCCGGGCACTGGCATGCTCATCGGACTCCTCCGGTGCGAGTTCACGGTCCACCCGCTCTGCACCGACGGTATCGGGTCCGCCAGCCGCGCCGGCCGGAATGGGGTGGCTTGGGGCGTCCCCGCCCGTATCGGCCGGCGATTCCGCGCCGTCACCGGCGAGCCCGTCCTCCGCCCGCCCGCCGCCGCGGCGGATGGCCCGGCCGATGGAGGTGAGCACGAAGACCCCGAAAGCGATCCCGATGATGACCAGCGCCAGGGTGCCGAACTGGGTGGCGGCCACGGTCATGGTCCTCGACTCACCCGGCAGCGGGGTGCCGTTGCGGGCACACAGCTGAATGGTGAGGGTGGTGGAGCCCGCGGCGGCGGCCTGGATCGGGATCTTGATGGTCTTCTGCTGCCCGGCCGGCACCGTCACCAGGCTGGACGGCTTCCCGATCATGACCCGGCCGCTGCCCGGCGCACTGACCTTGAGCAGCACGGTGACGGACTGCCGCAGCCCGTTGCTGATCGACACCGGGACCGAGCCGGATTTGCCGCCGAGTGTGACCCGCGGCGGGTCCACGATCTTCAGCGCCGACTGCTGCTCGCTGAGGTAGTCCTGGATCCGCCGCAGCAGGGCCTCGGCGCTGTGCAGGCTGGCGCGGCCACCGCGCCAGGCGGACGACTCCACCGCCGCCACCGCGCTGCTCAGGTAGTCCTGAGGCGGGGTGGTGAGGATGCGCGCGTGCAGCTGGATCTGGGTGTCCAGCCGCCGGACCTGCCGCAGCAGAGACGGCCGCAGTTCCTGCGGGCTGATCCGGCTCTGCGGTGGCTGCCCGCGCGGCACCTGGCCGGGCCCTGGCTTGCCCTGGGCCAGGGCGGCCAGGCTCACCTGCCTGAGCCACGGCGCCCGGGCGGTCTCGGTGAGCAGCTCCTGGGCGACGCCGTTCGCCGGGTTCCACCGGCGGGGCGGGGCGACGATGATCGAGCGTGCGGTCGCGGGCGACTCGGCGACGATCATGGCCGTTTCGGCGAGGAACTGCTGCTCGGTGGCGAAGCCGGCGGCCGCCGCGGTCACCCGGGGCGGCCCGGCGGGGGACCGGCCCGCCGGCGCCGACGCGGTCGGCGCGGTCGCCAGGACCTGGTCCAGCCCGTCATCGGTCAGCAGCACCTTGAGCGGGGTGCCCACCGCGGTGTGGGTGGTGGTGACCCCGCTGGGGGTGAACGACTGCTGGCCAGCGGCCGGCATCATGCTGCTGTCCAGCACGACGGTGCCCACCCGGTTGACCGCCAGGCTGCTGAGCACGCCGTAGTCCGCCAGCCCGTTGGCGGGCCAGGCGATCACGCCCAGGCTGCCGGGTGAGCGGAGGGCGTTCAGGCTGCCGGCCCCCGTCAGGCTCGAGGTGGTGCCGGCGTCGCCGCCGGGCGCGGGCCGCTGGTACTGGCCGAGAATGCTGCGGGCCGCCCGCCACCCGATACTGAAAGCGCTGCTCAGCTCGCTGACCGGCGGGCTGTCCAGGCCCTGGTGGGACAGCGCGGCCACGTCCACGTCCGCGTACGGGGTAACGAAGAAATCCGAGGTTGCCGTGGCGGCCTTGAGCTGGCCGAGCCAGTTGCTGGCGGTGGTGCTGGCGGCCCGGGCGGTGCCGCCGGAGCAGGTCGGGCTCTGGCCGACCCGGTAGGCGTGTCTCATGGTGGACACGCCGTCCAGCAGGGACGGGTCGATGGCCCAGGTGAGCTGGGCGCTGCGGCCGGCCTGCGAGGCGCCCGCCGCCAGCAGCTGGCCGAGCCGGCCGCCGGGGGCGATGCTGCCTGCCAGGTCGTCGGTGACCAGGCCGTGGCACACCGACTGCTGCGGGGTGTCGATCAGCGGCCAGACCCAGGCGAGGCTCAGCTTCTGCTGCACCGAGTGCGGGGGCAGCGGCGGGTCGTACGGCAGGAACGTGCGGGCAAGGCCGGTTGGCAGCGGCGTGCCGGCCTGGCTCGCTTGCACGGCCAGCGGATACACGCCGAACCCCGTCATGCCGATGTCGCTGGCCTTGAGCTTGATGGACCACGGCCGGCTGGCGTGCGCGGCCAGGGTGGGGACGGCGGTGGTGGTGTTCAGGATCGGGCTGTCCCCCCCGCCCGCGGCCAGGTAGGTGGCCATGTCGCCGCGGCTGTTCAGCGGGTTGTTCGAGGACCACAGCTGGATCGACAGGCCGGTGAGCGGGCCGGCGGTGGTGTTGGTGACGTAGCCGGAGACCGTCACCGTGCCGTGCGGGCTGGTGGCGAACTGCGGGCTGACGGAGGTGATCACAAGCGACACCGGCGTCGCCACGACGGCGGTGGCCGGGCTGGCCGTGCCAGCGGCCGCGGGCACGGCCGTGAGCACCGCGGCCACCGCGGCGCCTGCCAGTGCCAGCAGGCGTCCCCGGAGCCGGGCCGGCGCGGTCGTTCTCACCGCGGCGTCCCATGCCCTCCGGGCGCGCGGCGGCGCCTCCGCTGAGTTCGCATGGTCTCGCCGGCCCTCACTTTTCCTCAGCCCACCTGTCCCGGGAACGCTCGCGTGACCTGGGCGGAACTGGCCTACGGCGGCCGGGGACGGATACTGCGCAGCAGGCCCGCCACCGGCCGGCCGCTGCGCCAGCAGCCTACCGAATGGCGTCCGGCCGCAGGCCCGGTCGCGGCGAGGGGGACGCCCCGCGGTTTCCTCTCGGCCCCATCTGGGCCTACCCTCGATGCCCGTGCCGGATTCCACGCCCCTCACCCCCGATCAGCGGAAAGCCGCCGCGGACCTGCTGCGCGCTGCGGCCGGGCCGGTGCTTCCGCTGGGGCGGCTCTTCGCCCGCAAGGGCCATGAACTCGCGCTGGTCGGCGGCTCGGTCCGGGACGTGTTCCTCCGGCGCAGCCACGGCGACCTCGACCTGACCACGGATGCCCGGCCCGAGCAGGTGCTCGAGCTGGTGACCGGCTGGGCCGACAAGGTGTGGGAGGTGGGCATCGCCTTCGGGACGGTCGGCATCCGCAAGGGCGACACCATCTGCGAGATCACCACCTACCGCAGCGAGCGGTACCTGCCCCACTCCCGCAAGCCCGACGTGGACTACGGCAGCTCGCTGGAGGCCGACCTGTCGCGGCGGGACTTCACCGTGAACGCGATGGCGGCCCGGCTGCCCTCGCTGGAACTCGCGGACCCGTTCGGCGGCCTGCGGGACCTGCGGAACAAGGTGCTGCGGACCCCGGGCCTGGCGGAAGACTCCTTCACCGACGACCCGCTGCGGATGCTCCGCGGCGCCAGGCTGGCCGCGCAGCTCAGCTTCTCGGTGGACGCGGCCGCGCGCGACGCCATGACCGCGCTGGCCGGCCGGCTCGAGGTCGTGTCCGCCGAGCGGATCAAGGACGAGCTGGTGAAGCTGATGCTCGCACCCGGGCCGGACGGGCCTGGCCGCGGCATCTCGCTGATGGTGGACACCGGGGTGGCGGACGAGGTGCTCCCGGAGATCCCCCGGCTCCGGCTGGAGATGGACGAGCATTTCCGGCACAAGGACGTCTACCAGCACTCGCTGACCGTGCTGGCGCAGGCCATCGAGCTTGAAGACGCCTACGGCCTGAACGGGGACCTGGTGGTCCGGCTCGCCGCCCTGCTGCACGACATCGGCAAGCCCAAGACCAGGTCGCTGCTGCCGGACGGGCGGGTGGCGTTCCACCACCATGAGGTGGCCGGGGCCAAGCTGGCCCGGCAGCGGCTCACCAGGCTGCGTTTCCCGTCCTCGGTGGTCGCCGACGTCAGCAAGCTGATCGCGCTGCACCTGCGTTTCCACGGCTACGGGGAAGGGGAGTGGACCGACTCGGCGGTCCGCCGCTACGTCCGGGACGCCGGTGACCTGCTGACCCGGCTGCACGTGCTGACCCGGGCCGACTGCACCACCCGGAACAAGCAGAAGGCCGCCCGGCTCGCCCGGGCCTACGACCACCTGGAGGAGCGGATCGCGGTCCTGGCCGAGCAGGAGGAACTGGACCGGATCCGGCCCGACCTGGACGGCAACCAGATCATGAAGCTGCTGGGCATCCCGCAGGGGCCACTGGTCGGGCGGGCCTACCAGCATCTGCTGGACCTGCGGCTGGAAGAAGGCCCGCTCGGCCCGGAACGGGCCGCTCAGGAACTGCTGCGGTGGGCCGGGTCGGAGGGCCTGTCCGGCGCGGCCGGCTCGCCGCCGTCCGGTGAGGGCGCGCCGGATGAGCCGCCGGATGACGCGTCACCCGGTGACGGGTCTTCCCCGGGCGGCTGACCCGCTGGCAGGTCCGGTCCGGCCAGCAGCTGGCCGCGGCTCACCAGCCCGTATCCCACGGCGGCCGCCAGGTATCCGGCCGCCACCCCGCCGATCACCAGGTAGGACTTGCCGGTGATGGGGATGACCTGGGCAACCGCCACAGCCCCCAGCACGTACGGCACGTTGAAGAGCATGTCGTAGAGCGAGAACACCCGTCCCCGGTAGCTGTCGTCCATCCGCTGCTGCAGGATCGTGGTGGCACAGATGGCGATGCTCTGGGCGACCAGCCCCAGGACGAGCGCGATGACCAGGAACGCGGGCTGGATGAAGATCGGGCCCAGCACCGCGGTGACCAGCCCGCCCGCGGCGAGCAGGAGGGTGATCCACGCCTCCTTGGACATCCGCCTGGTCGCCGCCGGCGTGATGACGGCTGCCCCGCCCAGGCCGGCCGCCAGGGCGATCACGACCAGGAAGAAGTGTGCGAGCGAGGTCGTGGCGGCCGACGTTGTGTAGAAGTAGTTGCGGTAGAGCAGGATCGAGGCGAGCGTCAGCGCCCCGAACATCACCCGCTGGGCGGCGGTCACGCCCAGGGCAGCGGCGACCGGCCGCCGCTGCCATGCGTGCACGGCGCCGCTGACCAGGCCGCGGACCACGACGCCCAGCTCGCTGGCCAGGCTGGCCCGCTCCGCGCCGGGCGGCAGCCGCGGCGGGCCCAGCAGGTCGCGGTGCATGGTCGCGCCCACGGTGCCGGCCAGCAGGTAGAAGCCGGCCGCCACCAGCAGGGCGATCGCCGATCCGTTCCGGCCGCCACCGGTGAGCAGGTGGACCCCCAGCTCCGCCAGGGCGCCCAGGGACGTGCAGATGGTGCCCACCGTGGGCGCGACCGCGTTCGCCATCACCAGCTCGTCCTCGCCGACGACGTGCGGGAGAGCCGCCGAAAGGGAGGACAGGAAGAAGCGGTTCACGCCCAGCGCCGCGAGCACGCTGACGTACAGCGGCAGGCCGAGGCCGCCCGAAGCGACCAGCGAGGCGGTGAGCACGACGAACCCCGCCCGCAGCAGCGCGGACCAGACCAGGATCTGCCGCCGCGACCAGCGGTCGATGAACACGCCGGCGAACGGGCCGATCAGCGAGTAGGGCAGGTACAGGACCGCGAACGCCGTGGCGGCGACCGCCGGGTTGGGGAACGAGGTCCGGCTGAAGAAGACATAGGTGCCGATCGCGGCCGTGAAGATGCCGTCCCCGAACTGGGAGAGCAGCCGGGTCGCCAGCAGGCGGCGGAAGTTGCGGGACCCCAGGACGATGAGGAAGTCCGTGACCAGGCCCGGCCGTGACTGCCGGCGGCGGAGCAGCCCGGCCCGGATACTCATTTGGCGGGCCCTCGCTCGCCTCCGGGCCGCTGGAGCCCGCCGTCTTCCCTCCTCGCTCCTCGCTGCGCTCGTCGCTCGTCAGTCCAGACGGCGGCGCGGCCCTT
>JBLMWU010000042.1:0-26650 GCA_050257395.1 Gemmatimonadota bacterium
GTGGCCAGGCCGCCGAGTCGGCGTTTGGCCGCCCGCCATGGACGCGGCGCTGCGTGTAGTGTGAACCGGACGCTTGCGGCGGGGGGCGCGGCGGGGGAGTGGTGTAATGCGCGGGCGGGTCAGGGCTCACGCGCAGGTAAGGACAAGGGGAATATCCTGGGGCGGTCTGGGTGGCACGCTGGGGGCGCCGGACACCCGCGTGAAGGCCGCGCGCGCGAGCGCGCGGGCCGCGCCAGACGGCTAGCGCGTCGTTGCTCATGCTCCGTTTTTCATCGCGGAGTGAGAGCCGGAATGGTGGCTGTGACCTGAAGATGACTACCTTGGGTAATGAAGCGTATGTGGAGAGTAATATATCCAATTTTTGATGACCTAAATGGAGATTCTCGTTGCCGAAAGGGCACCGGACTCGCTAGTTTCCCCTCCCGTCCAACCTTTTTCACGACGAAACCCGAGGTGACCCCGAGTGGCTCTTCCTCCCCTCACCGACGAACAGCGCGCTGCGGCCTTGGAGAAGGCCGCGCGTGCCCGCAAGGAACGCGCAGAGGTTAAGAATCGCCTCAAGCGTGGCGCTACGACCTTGTCCGACGTCATCAAAGAAGGCACCACCGATGACGTGATCGGCAAGATGAAGGTCTCGGCACTGCTAGAGTCCCTGCCGGGCGTGGGCAAGGTCCGCGCCAAGCAGATCATGGACCGGCTCGGGATCGCGGACTCCCGGCGGGTGCGCGGCCGCGGCGCCAACCAGCGGGCCGCGCTGGAGCAGGAGTTCGGTGCGGATATCTAAGCTAGCTGACCGGCTGCGCGGACTGCCGGCCCGGGCGCGGGGGCATGGCCGTCTCGCCCGGCGGTAAGTCACGCGAGGCGGTAGCCGCGGGGGGTGCGGCGCCCAGCGGCGCTAGCGCGCCCGCGGCGCGGCGACATTCACGGCTGACCGTGCTCTCCGGGCCCTCCGGGGTCGGGAAGAGCACGGTCGCCGCTGAGCTTCGCCGCCGCCACCCGGACATCTGGATTTCCGTTTCCGTCACAACCCGCAAGCCGCGCCCCGGCGAAGTTGACGGGCGTGAATATCACTTTGTGGATGAGCGAGAGTTTGACCGCCTCGCGGCCGCCGGCGAGCTCCTGGAGTGGGCCGAGTTCGCCGGCAACAAATACGGCACGCCGCGCGAGCCGGTACGGCGGCGGATCGCGCAGGGATTGCCTACACTTCTTGAGATAGACCTCGCCGGCGCCCGCCAGGTGCGCAAGTCCATGGACGACGCCGTGCTGGTGTTCCTCGCGCCGCCCTCCTGGGAGGAGCTCGTGCGCAGGCTCACCGGCCGCGGCACTGAGTCAGCCGAGGTGATCGAGCGCCGTCTGGCCGTTGCCCGGGAGGAGCTCGCGGCGGCCGCCGAGTTTGACCACACGCTGGTGAACACGTCCGTCCAGGAGGTTTGCCGGCAGATGGTAACGTTGATTAACAGCTATCAATGAGGAAGGCGACACGTGCCTGCAACCCCGGCCGCGGACGGAATCATTAACCCGCCGATCGACGACCTGCTGGAAGTCGTTGACAGCAAGTACCGGCTCGTGATCATGGCGGCCAAGCGCGCTCGCCAGATCAACGCCTACTACTCTCAGCTTGGTGAGGGCTTGCTGGAGTACGTCGGCCCGCTCGTCGAGACCCGGGTGCAGGAGAAGCCGCTGTCGATCGCCCTGCGAGAGACCCGCGAGCGGCTGCTGTCCGTTGAGGCCACCAGCGAGGCGTAACCTCGCTTATCGCCCAGCGACATGGCGCGGGTAATCCTAGGCGTCAGCGCCGGAATCGCCGCCTACAAGTCGGCTTCACTGCTGCGACTGCTGCGCGAGGCGGGCCATCGGGTCCGCGTCATCCCTACCGCCGACGCCCTGCGATTCGTGGGCGAGCCGACGTGGGCGGCCCTTTCCGGTGAGCCCGTGGCCACCGATGTGTGGACCGCCGTGGACGAGGTGGCGCACGTCCGGCTGGGCCAGGCCGCCGACCTCCTCATCGTCGCGCCGGCGACCGCTGACCTGCTCGCCCGGGCCGCCGCTGGCATGTCCGGCGACTTGCTGACCGCCACCTTGCTGACCGCCCGCTGCCCGGTCGTGCTCGCGCCGGCCATGCACACCGAGATGTGGGAGCACCCGGCCACCGCCGCGAACGTGGCCTTGCTGCGCCAGCGCGGCGCGATCGTCATCGACCCGGCCTCTGGCCGGCTGACCGGCGCGGACACCGGGCCGGGGCGGCTGCCCGAGCCGGAGGAGCTGTTCGCGGTCGTCCAGGCGCTGCTGGCGAGGCCCGCGGCAGCGGGAGCCTCCCTGGCGGGCAGGCACGTGGTGATCTCGGCGGGCGGGACGCGGGAGGAACTGGACCCGGTCCGCTTCCTCGGGAACTGGTCGACCGGCAAGCAGGGTTACGCGCTCGCTCGCGCGGCGGCACTGCGCGGTGCCCAGGTCACCGTGGTCGCCGCGAACGTGGGGCTGCCCGACCCGGCCGGCGCGCGAGTGGTGCGCGTGGTCTCGGCGCGGGACATGCACGCCGCGATGCTCGCCGAGGCGGGCATCGCCGACGCGGTGGTCATGACCGCCGCCGTCGCCGACTTCCGGCCGGTAGCGCGCAGCGACTCCAAGATCAAGAAGGACGGTGGCCAGCCCGATCCCATCGTCTTGGCCGAGAACCCGGACATCCTGCATGACCTGGCCGGCCGCCGTGCCCGCGCGGGGCAGGAGGCCCAGGTGGTGGTCGGGTTCGCGGCGGAGACCGACCCCGACGCGCAGGCCGCCCGGGCCAAGCTCGCCCGCAAGGGATGCGACCTGCTGGTCGTCAACCCGGTGGGCAACGGCCGGGGCTTCGGCAGCGCGGACAACGAGGCCGTCGTGTACGGCGCGGACGGGTCACAGACGCCGATCCCGCACGGCTCCAAGGAGGCACTCGCCGAGGTCGTCTGGGACCTCGTCGCCGCCCGCCTCAATTGAGGCGGGCGGAGGCGTCCGCCACCTGCGCTATCGTCGTATCCGCCCGCTAACGATCAGCCCACTGAAGCGATGGACGGAGAAGACGTTGGCCCGTCGGCTGTTTACCTCGGAGTCTGTGACGGAAGGCCACCCTGACAAGATGGCCGACCAGATCAGCGACGCCATCCTGGACGCGATGATCAAGGACGACCCCGGCAGCCGGGTCGCTGTCGAGACGCTGATCACCACCGGGCAGGTACATGTCGCCGGGGAGGTGACCACCCGGACGTACGTGGACATCCCCGGCATCATCCGGGAGAAGATCCTGCAGATCGGCTACGACTCCTCGGCCAAGGGCTTCGACGGCGCGTCCTGCGGCGTTTCGGTGTCGATCGGGTCGCAGTCCCCGGACATCGCCCAGGGCGTGAGCCACGCGTTCGAGCACCGGGCCGGCGAAGGCGCCGACGAGCTCGACCGCCAGGGCGCGGGCGACCAGGGCATGATGTTCGGCTACGCCTGCCGGGAGACCCCCGAGCTCATGCCGCTGCCGATCATGCTGGCGCACCGGCTGGCCCGGCGGCTGTCGGAGGTCCGCCGCAGCGGCGAGGTGCCCTACCTGCGCCCGGACGGCAAGACCCAGGTGACGATCGAGTACGCGGGGAACGACCCGGTGCGGCTGGACACGGTCGTGGTGTCCGCCCAGCACGCCCCGGACATCGATCTCAAGGAGCTGCTCACCCCCGACGTGCGGGACCTGGTGGTCGCGCCGGTGCTGGCGGGCGCCGGGATCAGCACCGAGGGGTACCGGCTGCTGGTCAACCCCACCGGGCGGTTCGAGATCGGCGGCCCGATGGGTGACGCCGGCCTGACCGGCCGCAAGATCATCATCGACACCTACGGCGGGATGGCCCGGCACGGCGGGGGCGCGTTCTCCGGCAAGGACCCGTCCAAGGTGGACCGCAGCGCCGCGTACGCCATGCGGTGGGTGGCCAAGAACGTGGTCGCGGCCGGGCTGGCCGACCGCTGCGAGACCCAGGTCGCGTACGCGATCGGCAAGGCCAACCCGGTGGGGCTGTTCGTGGAGTGCTTCGGCACCGAGCAGGTGCCCACCGAGCGGATCCAGGACGCCGTGCTGGAGGTGTTCGACCTGCGGCCGGCCGCCATCATCTCCGAACTCGACCTGCTGCGGCCGATCTACGCCAAGACCGCCGCCTACGGTCACTTCGGCCGGGAAGAGCCGGACTTCTCCTGGGAGCGGACGGACCGGGCGGACCGGCTGCGCGCGGTGGCTGGCCTCTGACCGGCCCCGGACGCTGCCCGCTGGACGGCGCCGGAAGCCGCGTTTACGCTGAATAAGGCGGGTTCGCGCGATCTGGCAGGGCAGGCCGCAAAGACATGTCGTCCGCGGGATACGAGGCAGGTGAGCCGGAGCCGGGCAGCATCCGGCCCGGCCCGGTGCTGGCCGTCATCGAGGGCGGCGCCCGCGGCAGCGGCCGGGCCGCGCCCGGTTCCCGCAACCCGCTGGCCACCAGCGCCCTGGCCGCGGGCGTGGCCGGGATCAGCGTTATCACCATCGTCCCGGCCCTCGTGCTGGGCGCGCTCGGGCTGCGCCGGGCGGCCGGCACCGGGCGCGGGGCGCTGCGGTGCTGGCTCGGCATCGGCTCGGCCCTGGCCTGGGCGGTCCTGGCGGCCTACCTCGCCCCGCATCTGGCGCGGGCCGCCGACCCGGGCT
The DNA here is from genome assembly GCA_050257395.1 of Gemmatimonadota bacterium. Taxonomy (GTDB): domain Bacteria; phylum Actinomycetota; class Actinomycetes; order Streptosporangiales; family Streptosporangiaceae; genus JAIRTY01. The sequence continues at coordinate 4,685 of JBLMWU010000042.1, forward strand.
GCGCCGTCTACAAGGGGCCGGGGCTGACCGCCTACGACAAGGTCGTCGCGGACTTCAACGCGGCCGGGCCCCGCACCGGGCTGGCCCGCGACCTGGCCGTGAGCGTGACCAGGTTCCGGGCCGCCGCGGCGGCCAGCGCGGACCCGGCGGCGGCGCGGGCCCTGACCGGGCTCGCCGCCGGCCTGCAGACGGTGACCAGTGACGTGCAGGCCCGCATGAGCGTGCCCGCGGCGCAGCTGCACGCGCTGAACCGGGACGCCGCCCGCGCCGACCGGGCCTGCGGCACCATCGGCCTCTGACCAGCCACTGACCGCCCCCCGGCCGCCCGGCGCCCGCCCCGCCCCGTCTGCGCCCGCCCCGCCGCCTCCTGCGCCCGCCTGTCCTGCCCGGCCGCCGCCCGCCCCGCGGTCGCCCGCGCCCGCCCGCCCCTCCTGCAGCCGGCCCGCCGGCCGGGCGGCCTGGCCGCCCCGGGCACGTATCACGGACTGCAGCCCTGATGCCGCCGGATTTGGCCTGGTTTGCGGTCACCAAATCCGTGATACGTGGGCGGCGCGACTGCGAGCGCGGCGCGGGGAGAGGGCGACGGGGGCTTCTGGTAGGACAGGGAGCGTGGCAGGGACCAGGCAGCGGCCGGGAGCGGGCGGGCCCGCGGGAGCGGATCAGCCCGCGGTCGGCCGGCCGGAGCCGGGCCGGGCCGCGCGTGGCCAGGCAGCCGCGCACGTCGGCACCGCCCAGGCTGGCATTGCCCCGGCGGGCGTTGCCCAGGCAGCCGCGCGCGCGGGCACCGCCCAGGCTGGCACTCAGGCGAGCACCAGCCAGGCGGCTGACAGCAGGCCTGGGCGGCAGCGCCGGGCCGCGCCGGGGCGCCGCCCCCGGCGGCCGGTGCCGGTGGCGCAGCACCTCCCGGTCGCGCGGGTGGCCGTGGACGTCCCGCTGGCCCACCTGGACCGGCCGTTCGACTACCTGGTGCCGGACAAGCTGGCCGACGCGGCCGTGCCCGGCTGCCGGGTGCGGGTCCGCTTCGCCGGCCAGCTGGTCAGCGGCTTCCTGCTGGCCCGGCTGGCCGCCAGCGACCACGAAGGGCGGCTCGCCCCGCTGGAACGGGTGGTGTCGCCCGAGCCGGTGCTCAGCCCGGAGATCGCCGCGCTCGCCCGTGAGGTCGCGGACCGGTACGCCGGCACGCTGGCGGACGTGCTGCGGCTGGCGATCCCGCCGCGGCACGCGGCCGCCGAAGCGGCCGCCCCCGGCGCCGCCGCGGATGCGCCGCCCGGCGCTGCCGGGCCGGCGGCGCCGCCGCGCCCGCAGCCGCCGTCCCCGGGCCCGTGGTCCCGGTACCCGGCCGGGGAGGCGTTCCTGCATGCCCTCGCCGCTGGCCGGGCGGCGCGCGCGGTGTGGACCGCCCTGCCCGGCCCGCACTGGCCGGAGGAGATCGCCCGCGCCGCCGCGGCCACCGCGGCGGCCGGCCGGGGCACCGTCATCGTCGTGCCCGACGCCCGCGACCTGGGCCTGGTGGACACGGCGCTCGGGCAGGCCCTGGGCCCGGGCCGGCACGTATGCCTGGCGGCCGGGCTCGGCCCGGCCGAGCGGTACCGGCGCTGGCTGGCCGTTTCCCGCGGCACCGTCCAGGTGGCCGCCGGCACCAGGGCCGCCATGTTCGCGCCCGTGCGGTCCCTGGGCCTGGTGGTGCTCTGGGACGACGGTGACGACCTGCACGCCGAGCCGCGCGCCCCCTACCCGCACGCCCGGGAGGTGCTGGCGCTGCGCGCCCACCGCGCTGGCGCCGCCGCTCTCATCGGCGGGTTCGCCCGCACCGCGGAGGCGACCAGCCTGGTCACCAGCGGCTGGGCGGCGGCGGTCACCCCCGACCGCCCGCTGCTGCGCGGGCAGGCGCCGCAGGTGCGGGCCGCGGGCGCGGACCACGAGCTCGCCCGCGACGAGGCCGCCCGCACGGCCCGGCTGCCCAGCATCGCGCTGCGCGCCGCCCGGGACGGCCTGGCGGACGGGCCGGTGCTCGTGCAGGTGCCGCGGCGCGGCTACCTCACCGCGGGGGCGTGCGCCCGCTGCCGGGCACCCGCCCGCTGCGCGGCCTGCGGCGGCCCGCTGGCGGTGGAGGCGCGCGGCGCGGCGGCGCGCTGCCGCTGGTGCGGCGCGGCCGACACGGGCTGGCAGTGCCCGGCCTGCGGCGGCGCCCAGGTCCGGGCGGTGGTCACCGGGGCCGGGCGGACCGCGGAGGAACTGGGCCACGCCTTCCCCGGCGTCCCCGTCCTGACCTCCGGCGGCGGAACCGTGCTGGCGGCGGTGCCGCGCCGGCCCGCGCTGGTGGTGGCCACGCCGGGGGCCGAGCCGGCCGCGGCAGGCGGGTACGCGGCGGCGCTGCTGCTCGACGGGTGGGCGCTGCTCGGCCGGCCGAGCCTGCGCGCTGCCGAGGAGGCGCTGCGGCGCTGGCTCAACGCGGCCGCCCTGGTCCGGCCGGGCCCGGCCGGGGGGATGGTCATCGTGGTGGCCGACGGCGGGCTGCCCGCGGTGCAGGCGCTGGTCCGCTGGGACCCGGTGACCCACGCCGAGCGCGAACTGGCCGACCGGCAGCAGCTGGGCTTCCCCCCGGCGGTGCGGATGGCGGCTGTCACCGGGCCCGCCAGCGGCGTGGAGCAGCTGCTGGCGGCCGCCACCCTGCCGCCCGCCGCCGAGCTGCTGGGCCCCGTCTCGCCGGGCGGCGACGGTGACGGGGGTGGCGGGGAGGACGTGATCCGCATGCTGATCCGGGTGCCCCGCGGCGCGGGTGCGGACCTGGCCGCCGCGCTGCAGGCCGCCCAGGCGGTCCGCAGCGCGCGCAAGGACACCGCGACGGCCCGGGTGCAGATGGACCCGGCCGAACTGATCTGACCGCCGGCCGGGCGCCGTTGCCGCCCGGCCGGATTGGCCCCTTCCGGGCGGTCCGGCCGCCGGGCGGCGCGCTCGGCGCGGCTCGCAGTGGTCGCCGGAGGCCGTAAGGTGCTGGGGTGGCCACTTCTCGACGGGACCCGGAGGAGCGCGGTGGGAAGCGCCGGGCGGGCGAGACCCCACGGCTCCCGCCCGTGCGGCTGGCACCACGGGAGGAACTCGCGGGCGCTGCCCGGGTGGCGCCGCTGCTGCGGGCGGCCCGCGACAGCGCCGCCTGGGCCGGGAACGGCCGCCGCGTCAGCGGCGGCGGCGGCCTGCTGCCCGACGAGGCGGCGGCAGCCGCGGCCGAGCTGGAGCTGACCCCCCCGGAGCTGGACACGGCCTGGCGGGTCGCCCTGGCGACCGGCATGATGCAGCTCGCGGACGGGCAGGCCGGCCCGGGCCCGCGGGCAGGCGTGCTGGCGTCCGGCAACGCCGAGGATGTGCTGGCGGCCTGGGACGACGCCCTCGCCGTGATGCTCAGCGCCGAGGACCTGGACGGCATGGCCACCGCCCTGTACACGGTCGGCGGCCCGGTCAAGATGGACGCCCTCTTCGAGGCGTACGTCGCGGCGGCGGGCTCACCGGCCACGGCCGGCGAGCGGGACCAGGCGGCGGGCCTGTCCTCGGCCCTGGAGGCCCTGGCCGACCTCGGGGTGGTCGAGCTCGGCACCGACGAGACCGCGGGCGGCCTCACCGTGACCCTGTCCCGGCTCGGGGTCTGGGGCGTGCACCGGCGGCTGCGCGCCCAGGGCTGGCACGTGCCGGTGCTGGGCGGCGGCGCGCGCGGCGACGCGGCCGCCCTGCTCGCCACCCTCGCCAGCTGCGACGTGGAAGACGGGGAGGCGGAGATCGCCGCCTGGCTGTCCGTCCGCACCCCGCAGGAGGCCGCTGCCGAGCTGATCGAGGCGGCCCGGCAGGGATCGCCGGGCCTGCGCGGCGCCGGGTTCGCGGTGCTGGACCGGATCGGCGCCGAGGCGGTGCCGGCCGTCCGGGCCGCGATGGACGACCCGGTCCTGCACGCCCACGCCGCGGTCTGGCTGCACGAGCATGGCGAAGAGGCCGAGCTGGGCCCCGGTGACCGGGCCTGGCTGCTGGTCGACCTCGGGGCGGGCCTGCTGGAGGAAGCCGACCCGCAGGACGTGGTCGCCGAGCTGCTGCCGGACGTGCCGCCCGCCGCGCAGGCGGAGCTGGTGGCCGGCCTGTGGGAGGTCAGCCATCCCGGCGTCACCGACCTGCTCACAGCGCTGAGCGAGCATCATCCGGACCCGGCGGTGGCCAGGGCGGCCCGGAAGGCGGCCTTCAAGGCACGGTCGCCCTCGGCGGGCGCGGGCGCGGGCGCGGCGAGGCCGTAGCCCGGCCGGCGACGCCGGCCGGCTTCATAGACTGGGAACCTGCCTGGCAGGCGGGGCGTGAGCCCCTGGGAAAGGACGGTGCACCATCAGCATCAAGCCGATCCGCCTTTTCGGCGACCCGGTGCTGCGCACCCCCGCGGACCCGGTCCGCGACTTCGACGCCGAGCTGCGCAAGCTGGTCAAGGACCTGACCGAGACCATGCTGGACGCGCCCGGCGTCGGCCTGGCGGCCCCGCAGATCGGGGTCGGGCTGCGCGTGTTCACCTACTACGTGGACGACGTGCTGGGCCACCTGATCAACCCGTCGCTGGACCTGTCCGAGGACACCGAGACCGACGACGAGGGCTGCCTGTCCTTCCCGGGCCTGGTGTACCCGACCCCGCGTTCCTACGGGGTGGTCGCCAAGGGCTTCGACATGCACGGGGAGCCGGTCACCCTGGAGGGCAGTGGCCACCTGGCCCGCTGCGTCCAGCACGAGACCGACCACCTGGACGGCATCCTGTTCATCGACCGGCTCGACCCGAAGCAGCGGAAGCTGGCCATGCGGGAGATCCGGGAAGCCGAATGGTGGGGTGAGCCGGTGCCGGAGATCCGGGTGTCGCCCCATCCCACCCGCGGCCAGGCGCTGTAAGGGAGGATCCCGGCGATGCGGCTGGTGTTCGCTGGCACCCCGCAGACCGCGGTGCCGTCCCTTGACGCGCTGCTGCGCTCCCGGCACGAGGTGGCCGCGGTCGTCACCAGGCCGGACGCCCCGGCGGGCCGGGGACTGCGGGTCGGGCCGAGCCCGGTCGCGCAGCGTGCCGCCAGCGCCGGGCTGGAGGTGCTCAAGCCCGCCCGGCCCCGCGACCCGGACTTCCTGGACCGGCTCCGCGCGATCGCACCCGGCTGCTGCCCGGTCACCGCGTACGGGGCGCTGATCCCGCAGGCGGCCCTGGACATCCCCGCGCACGGCTGGGTCAACCTGCACTTCTCGCTGCTGCCCGCCTGGCGCGGCGCCGCGCCGGTGCCGCACGCGATCCTGCACGGCGACGACATCACCGGCGCCACCACCTTCCGGCTGGTCGCCGAGCTCGACGCCGGCCCGGTCTACGGGATGGTGACCGAGCCGGTGGGGCCGCGCGACACCGCGGGTGACCTGCTCGCCCGGCTGGCCGGGTCCGGGGCCGAACTGCTGGTGCAGACCCTGGACGGGATCGAGGCCGGGCAGCTGGAGGCCCGGCCGCAGCCGGCCGACGGGGTCAGCTTCGCCCCCAAGCTCACCCCGGAGGACGCGCAGGTGCGCTGGGACGTGCCAGCGCACGCGGTGAGCAGGCGCATCCGGGCCTGCACGCCCGCGCCCGGCGCCTGGACACTGCTCGGCGACGCCCGGCTCAAGCTGTGGCCGCTCGCGGACGGCCAGCCGCCGGCCGCCGGGGAGGGTGGGGACGGCGGGGAACCGCTGGCCCCGGGGGAGCTGCGGGTGCTCCGGCGGGCCGTGCTGGTGGGCACGGCGACCCATCCGGTCCAGCTCGGCGACGTGCAGCCGCCCGGCAAGCGCCGCATGCCCGCCAGCGACTGGGCCCGCGGCCTGCATCTGCCGGCGGGCGTCACCGGGCAGCCGTCCGTGGTGCTGGGCTGACCGTGGCCGCGACGGGGGATGGCAGCCCGGCACCCGGCGGCGGGCGGCGCGCCGGCGGGAGCGGCGGCCGCGGCGGCACCGGCCGGCGGCCCGGCGGCCCGGCCGGCCAGAGCGGAGCCGCCGCCGGTGCGCCGGGGCGCGGCGGCGCGCAGGCACGCGACGCGGCACGGGGCCGGGCCGGGGCCGACGGGCGCGGCGGGAACGCCCGGCGCGGCAGGCAGGCCAGCCCGGGCCCGCGGGCAGGCCGCGGGCCGGCACGGCGGGCCGACCCGGTCCGGCTCGCCGCCTTCGACGTGCTCATGGCCGTGGAACAACGGGCCGCCTACGCCAACCTGATGCTGCCCGCGCTGCTGCGGGAGCGGGAACTCATCGGCCGGGACGCCGCCCTCGCCACCGAACTGTGCTACGGCACCCTGCGCGGCCAGGGCACCTACGACGCGGTGCTCGCGGCCTGCAGCGACCGGCCGCCGGACCGGATCGACCCGCCGGTGCTGGCGGTGCTGCGGCTCGGCGCCCACCAGCTCCTCGCCACCCGGATCGCCACCCACGCCGCCGTGGCGACCTCGGTCGACCTGGTCCGGGCGGTGGCCGGCCCGGGCCCGGCGGGCTTCGTCAACGCGGTCCTGCGCAAGGTGTCCGGCCGCGACCTGGCGCAGTGGGTGGACACCGTCGCCCCGCCGCGGCAGGCCGACCCGGCCGGCTACCTGGCGGTGGCCCGCAGCCATCCGCGGTGGATCACCGAGGCGCTGGCCGCGGCGCTGGGGGAGGACCCGGCCGGCCCGCTGACCGGGACCGAGGCTGCGCTGGCCGCGGACAACGTGCCGCCGGCCGTGACCCTGTGCGCGGTGCCCGGCCTCGCCCAGCCCGGCGAACTGGTGGCCGGCGGGACCGGCGAGCCTGCCCGCTGGTCCCCGTTCGGCGCCTATCTCGCCGCCGGGGACCCGGCGGCGGTCCCGGCGGTCGCGGAGCACCGGGCGGGGGTGCAGGACGAGGCCAGCCAGCTGGCCGCGCTCGCCCTGACCCGGGCGGGGCTGCCCGGCGGCCCGGACCGGCGGTGGCTGGACACCTGCGCCGGGCCGGGCGGCAAGGCCCGGGTGCTGGCCGGGCTGGCCGCCCAGCGCGGCGCCCGGCTGCTCGCCGCCGACCTGCGGCCGCACCGGGCCCGCCTGGTGCGCGAGGCGGTCTCGGTCACCGGCGCCGCCCGGGTGGTGGTGGCCGACGCCGCCGCCCCGCCGTGGCGCGACGGCGGCTTCGACCGGGTGCTGGCCGACGTGCCATGCTCGGGCCTGGGCGCGCTGCGGCGGCGGCCGGAGGCGCGCTGGCGCAAGTCCCCGGCGGAGGTGGCGGCCCTCGGCGGCCTGCAGCGGCGGCTGCTGGCCGCGGCGATCGGCGCGGCCCGGCCCGGCGGCGTGATCGCCTACATCACCTGCAGCCCGCACGTGGCCGAGACCCGGGAGGTGGTCGCGGACGTGCTCGCCAGCCGCCCCGGCGCGGAGCTGCTGGACGCGCCCGCGCTGCTGCCCGAGGTCCCGGAGCTGCGGTGCCCGGGGCCCGAGCCGCGGTACGCGCAGTTCTGGCCGCACCGGCACGGCACCGACGCCATCTTCCTGGCCCTGCTGCGCCGCACGGGCACGCCCGGCCCGGGCTGACGGGCCGGCCCGGGACGCGCCGCGGCCGCGGTCAGCCGGCCGCGGTCAGCCGGCCGGTGCCGCCGCGGGGGCGCGCTGGTACGCGGGGACGCCCAGCAGCCGGTCGACCGTGGTGAAGCGGTAGCCCTCCGCGCTGAGCCGGTCGGCCACACGCTTGGCCGCCTCCACCGTGGCGGCCCGGTTGCCGGGATGGCCGTCGAAGCCGTCGTGGAAGATGATGATCGACCCTGGCCGGATCTTGCCCAGCGCGCCGCCCGCGATCAGGCCCGGCCGGGGCTGGAACACCTCCAGCGGGTGGCAGAACTCCCCGGACACCGCCTGCAGGCCGTGCCGGCGCAGGATGCCCGCGAGCGCGGGGATGCGCAGCAGCCACGGCGGCCGGTACAGGGCGGGCCGGACGCCGGCGCTGACGAGCGCCGCCTGGCCCTTGGCCACGTCCACTGCCAGCGTGCGGGGGTGCAGGTAGTTGGTGAACTCGTGGGTGAAGCCGTGGTTGCCGATCACGTGCCCGCTGGCCGCCAGCCGCCGGGTCACCTCGGGGTGGCGCAGCACCGCCCGGCCGACCTGGAAGAACGTCGCCTTGATGGCCCGCTCGTCCAGGAAGTCGGCGAGCTGTGAGGTGTACGGCTCGTTCGGGCCGTCGTCGAAGGTCAGCGCGACGACCTTGTCATCGCCGCTGGCCGGCCCGCGGTAGGGGAACCCGCCGAGCACCTGCGAATACGGCGACATGCACAGCCAGTAGCCCGCCCCCAGCGCCGCCGCGCCCGCGGCCAGGCCGCCGCCCAGCAGCCGCCTGCCGCTGCCGCCAGCGGCCCGGGTCATACCAGGATCACCGCCAGGCGGCCGGCCACCACGCACACCACCACGGCGACGCTGGCCATCACCAGCCGCGCCCGCCGGGACTCCGGCCGCATCGCCTTGCCGCGGAACGACGGCGCCATGCCCACCAGCGTCCGGCCGAACAGCCGGTTCACCCAGTAGCCGAGAATGTAGTAGAAGAGGCAGGTCACGAAAATGTTGTAGAAAAGGCCCCGGTAAAGCCGCCGTGACGACGTGAACGTCGGGTTGCCCAGGTCAAAGATGACCTTGCCGTGTGAGCGCAGCCGGCGCATCAGGCCCACCTCGTCGCCGCCCTGGGTGGCGCGGGTGTCATAGCCGGACCAGGCGCTCCGGCGGAAGGCGATGTTGGTGGCGCTGACGTAGGGAATGCGGCCGGTCACCCGGCTGATGAGGTGAACCAGGCCGAAAAGCAGCCACGCATACAGGCGGCCCCACAGCGGCGCGTCCACGAACTGGCACGGGCCGGCCACCGCGACCCGCTCGGGGTCGTCCCGGAACGTCCGGTCGATCCGGGACAGCCAGCCCGGGCCGAACGTGGTGTCGGCGTCGGTGGAGATGACGATCTCGCCGCTGGCGGCGAGGGTGCCGCACTGCCGGGCCCAGCACACCCCGCGGGTCTCCTCCCGCACCACGGTGACGCCGCGGGTGCGGGCGATCTCCGCCGTCCGGTCCGTGCTGTTGTTGTCGACCACGATGATTTCGAATGGCTCACCGAAATCCTGCCGCGCGAGCGACCCGAGGCAGTCGCCGATTAGTTCTTCTTCGTTATAGGCGGGGATTACCACACTAAAACGGGGCGGCTGCTCAGGATGCGTTTTCTCAGGCACCATCGTCGTCATCGGCCCACGCGAGGTCACAGTCGTAGGGGTCCTTCCACGGGAATTGCCTCAGAGGAAGCCGCCCTCAGAGGCGCTGCTACGTTCCTGCGTTCGTCCGTCTGGATGACGCCAGCACCTCGGCGCGAGCGTGTGCGCAGCCTACTCGGGCCGGACTACTGGTTGCGTAGAAAACTGGTATTTCGCCGGTGGCCTGCGGCCCAGCCGTGCCCGGCGAGGCTGCCGCGGCGTCAGCGGGAACGGCCCGCGAGCGCACGCGGCCCGCGGCGCAGCCGTGCCTGCCCGATGTCCGCCTTCGCGCCCTCGGCGTAGCCGGCCCCGTAGCCGCTGCCGCTGTAGGTGATGCGGGCCTGCCGCGTGACGGGATAGGCGCGCTCGATGTTGTGCTGGATGACCTGCCGCCGGTCGGCCAGCACCAGGGCCGCCCGGGACCCGTCCCCGGCACGCTGCGCGGTGGCCGCGTCCGTGGCGTGCTGCTCGGCCGCGCGCACCCGGGCGACCACGGCCGAGGCGAAGCCCAGCAGCCAGCTGCGCCGCCACGCGCGGACGCTCCGGCTCCAGTCCGGCACCTGCGCCCCGGCCAGCCCCTGCCACATCTGCACCAGGACCGACGTGTAGAGCAGGTCGGCGCGCTCCAGGTCGGACTGGAACCCGAACATGTGGATGCGGGTCCCGGGCCCGCTGCGCGGCAGGATCACGCACTGGCAGCGCATCGCCGCCGCGAGGCCGCACAGCAGGTGCGCCTGCACCCGCGCCCACGGGTTGCCCACCTCGATCACCCGGTCCGCGGGCCGGTCGGTCTCCGGGCGCTCGGCGGCCAGCAGCGCCCGGTCGATCCCGTACTTCGCCATCAGCTCGGCGGCCTTGGCGGTGAGCGCCTGCGACTCGGCCGGGGTGACGCCGTCCGCCTCCGCCTTGGTCAGCAGCTTGCGGACGCGGGCGAGCAGCGCGCTGTCTGCCTCGGCATTCACGACGTGACCTCCGCTGAGGATCTCGCGGCCGGATACGCGACGGACGATAGCCGGGGGCTGCGACAGTCCCCGGGCCGGCGCCCGGGGCCGGCGGCACCCCGCCGCACTGTACCCGCCGTGGCCGCGCCGCCTGCGCTGGCGTGGCCGGCGTTTCCCCCCGCAGCTCCCCCCTGCGGGGGCCGGGCCGCCGCCTAGACTCGGCCTCATGGCCGTCCAGATGGCACCGAGCATCCTGTCCGCTGACTTCGCCCGCCTCGCGGACGAGGCCGAGGCGGTGTCCGGGGCGGCCGACTGGCTGCACGTGGACGTGATGGACTACCACTTCGTCCCGAACCTGACCATCGGCCTGCCGGTGGTGCAGGCGCTGCTCAAGCACACCGGCCTGCCGCTGGACTGCCACCTCATGATCGACGACCCCGACCGGTGGGCCCCCGGCTACGCCGAGGCCGGTGCCCGGAACGTGACCATCCACGCGGAGGCCGCCCAGTCCCCGGTCAGGACCCTGCGGATGATCAGGTCCGCCGGGTCGCGCGCCGGGCTGGGGATCAACCCCGCCACCCCGGTCGAGCCGTACGAGGACCTGCTGCCCGAGCTGGACATGCTGCTGCTGATGACGGTGGAGCCCGGCTTCGGCGGGCAGCCGTTCCTGGACATGGTGCTGCCCAAGCTGCGCCGCGCCCGGGAGCTGGTCCGCCGCCGGGGCGCCGAGGTGTGGCTGCAGGTGGACGGCGGGGTCGGCGAGGACACCATCGAGCGCTGTGCGGATGCGGGCGCGGACGTGTTCGTGGCAGGCTCGGCCGTATACAGCGCGGACGACCCGGCGGCGGCGGTGCGGTCGCTGCGGTCGCTGGCCGAGCAGGCCACCGCGCGGGCGGCCTGGCGGGGCTGAGCGGCCGGCGCCGCTGGGAAAAGCCGGCCCGGGTGTGTCGATTCGGGGAGGGGCCGCCCGTCGGTGAGATGAGCATCCTCCACCGAGCGAAAGGAACCGGCATGGCTGAGTACCTGATCCTCATTTACGAGAACGAGACCGCCTACGCCAGCGGCGACCAGGCCGTCTGGCAGCAGGCCATGGAGGCGCACACCCGCTTCGCCGGCCAGGTGGGGGAGGTGGGGGGCAAGCTGCTCGGGGGCAACGCCCTGCAGCCGACCGCCACCGCCACCACCATCCGCGGCGACGTGGTGACCGACGGGCCGTTCGCCGAGACCAAGGAGGCGCTCGGCGGCTACTACCTGATCGAGGCGCGCGACCTCGACCAGGCGCTGGAGATCGCCAAGCTGTGCCCCGCGCCCTACGGCGGGGTGGAGGTGCGGCCGATCATGGACACCTCCGGCGGGTGAGCTGGGTGCCGGCGGCCGGGCACGGCCCAGCCGGCCGGGCGGGCCCCGCGCGGGCCCGCCCGCAGCCCGGTGCGGCGGGCCGCCAGCAGCCTGCCGCACCGGAGACTGCCGGACCGGAGCCTGCCGCATCTGGCTCTGCCGCACCTGGCTCCGCCCCGGCGCCGCCGGCGGGCGGCGCCGGGGGCGGTGAGCCGGCGCAGCAGGCGGCCGCCGCGGTCGCCGACGCCCACCGGCGCGAGTGGGCTTTCGTGCTCGCCGCCACCGCGCGGGTCGCCGGCGACCTGGACCTGGCCGAGGAGTGCGTCCAGGACGCGTACGTGGCGGCGCTGGAGGCCTGGGCCCGGCAGGGCGTGCCCCGCAACCCCGGTGCCTGGCTGACCACGGCGGCCCGGCGCCGCGCGATCGACGCGCACCGCCGCGACCAGACGCTGCGGCGCAAGCTGCCGCTGCTGATCGAGCCCGAACCGCCCGCTGCCGCCCCGGGGGCCGGCAGCATGGCGGGGGAGGAGACGATCCCCGACGACCGGCTGCGGCTGATCTTCACCTGCTGCCACCCGGCGCTCGGCCGGGAAGCGCAGGTGGCGCTCACCCTGCGGCTGGTGTGCGGGCTGACCACGGCGGAGATCGCCGCCGCGTTCCTGGTGCCCGAGGCCACCATGGCCGCCCGGGTGACCCGCGCCAAGAAGAAGATCACCGCCGCCCGGATCCCGTACCGGGTGCCGGCCGCCGCGGACCTGCCGGACCGGCTGGACGCGGTGCTGACCGTGGTCCATCTGCTGTTCACCACCGGCCACGCCGCCCCGGCCGGGCCGGGCCTGGTCCGGGCCGACCTCGCTGACCGGGCGATCGGGCTGGCCCGGCTGCTGCTGGCGCTCATGCCCGATGAGCGGGAAGTGAGCGGGCTGCTGGCGCTGCTGCTCTTGACCGATGCCCGGCGCCCCGCCCGGGCGGCGCCAGACGGCCGGCTGCTCCTGCTGGAAGAGCAGGACCGTGGCCGCTGGGACCGGGCCGCGATCGCGGAGGGCGGCGCGCTGGTGCGGCAGGCGCTGCGCGGCGGCCGGCCGGGCCGGTTCGCGCTGCAGGCAGCGATCGCCGCGCTGCACAGCGAGGCGCCGTCCTACCCCGCCACCGACTGGCCGCAGATCCTCGCCCTGTACGGGCTGCTCCTGCAGGCCTGGCCGTCCCCGGTGGTGGCGCTGAACCGCGCGGTCGCCCTCGCGATGGCCGAGGGGCCGGCGGCCGGGCTGGCGGAGATCGAGGCCCTGGAGGCCGGCGGGCAGCTGGCCGGGTACCGGTACCTGCCCGCCGCCAAGGCCGACCTGCTGCGCCGGCTCGGCCGCCGGGACGAGGCAGCCCGCGCCTACCGGGCCGCGCTCGCCCTGGCCGGCAACGAAACCGAGCAGGACTTCCTCACCCGGCGGCTCGCGGAAGTCACCCGCGAGCCCTGATCACGGCCGCTTGCCGCCAGCCGGGCCCGCCGGCGCGCCGGGCCGGGCTGACGCCTGCCTTGCCGCCGGGCGGGGGTGACGCCTGTCTCGCCGCCGCGCGGGCGGCTGCGGTAATAACGGCCCGGCAGGGAGGAGGCGGCTGCGGAGCTGGCGCGAGCCCGCCCGGCCCGCCGGGACAGCGGCGGCCCAGGCGGCCACCCGGTCCGCGGGCCCGCCGTGGTGGCGGTGTGCCGGGGCGGTGCCAGCCCGGCGGCAGTCGCTGGCCGGCGGGAGGCCGGGGCCGGGAGCCGGCCTGGACAGCGCCACACCGGCTGACCGCGCCACACCGGCTGACGGGGCCGCGCTGGCTGACCGGGCCACACAGGCTGACGGCGCCGGGACGGCTGACGGCGCCGGGACGGCCAGCCACTGCCGGGCACCGGAAGCCGCGCCGGCAACCGGGCGGCCGGGCCTGGCCGGCCGTCGTGCGCAGGCGCGCCGGGGCCGGGCCGGCCGGCCGCCGAGCACGCACCACCGGGCAGCGCCGCGGCCGGGCCATCGGGCAGCGCTGCGGCCGCGCCGCCGCGGCCTGGCCGCCGTGGGCACCCAGGCAGGGCGTGACCTGGTCATAGGCGAAGGGTAGATCAAGTTTCCGTGGCCGTGCGGACCGGGGAAGGCGGTGCCCGGACATTTGCGGAATACGGGGCGTGGCACACTGGTTTGGTAAGCAGAAGCGTGCTCCGGGGTCGGTGAAACTCCGAACCGGCGGTGACAGTCCGCGACCCGGCCAACGCTCCGGCGCCCCTGGCGCCCGGTGCTGCGGCTGGCTGACCCGGTGGAACTCCGGGACCGACGGTTAAAGTCCGGATGGGAGGAGGCACGCACGCGGCCGGGTTCTCGCAAGCCCGGCGGCGCCGCGCGTCCGCGCGTCCCCGGAGCCACCTGGACGGCTCCGGAAGGGGAAACCGCGGATGTTCACCGGCATCGTGGAGCAACTCGGCGAGGTCGCCGGCGTCGAGGATCTTGGCGAGGCGGCCCGGATCACCATCAGCTGCCCGCCGATAGCTGCTGCCAGCGCCCACGGTGACTCCGTGGCCGTGAACGGCGTCTGCCTGACGGTCACCGCCACCACCGGGGCCACCTTCACCGCCGACGTGATGGCCGAGACCCTGCGCCGCAGCTCGCTGGGCGCGGTCACCCCCGGCTCCCCGGTCAACCTGGAACGCCCGCTGCGGCTGGACGGCCGCCTGGGCGGGCACCTGGTCCAGGGCCACGTGGACGGCGTCGGCGCCGTGACCTCCCGCAACCCCGGGCCGCACTGGGATGTGGTGCGGATCAGCCTGCCCGCGCCGCTCGCCCGGTACGTCGTGGAGAAAGGCTCCATCGCGGTGGACGGGGTCAGCCTCACCGTCTCGGCCACCGGTGAGGGCCCGGGCGGCCCGTGGTTCGAGGTCAGCCTGATCCCCACCACCCTGGAGCTCACCACGCTCGGCCGGGCGCAGCCGGGCGCAGCGGTGAACCTCGAAGTCGACGTGATCGCGAAATATGTTGAGCGGCTGACCAGCGGGCCGCTGTCCGCCGGCCGCGGCACCGCCGGGCAGGAAACCGCCGGCGAGGAAGTGAAGGCAGCATCATGACCAGCACCCACGCGGGCGCCGCCGGCGCTCCCGTCACCCGGCTCCCCGTCTCCGGCGGCCACGGCGCACCAGGCGGCCGCGCGGAGGAACCGGACGGCACCGGCGGCGAGATCCCGCTGGACAGCGTCGAGCAGGCGATCGCCGACATCGCGGCCGGCCGGCCGGTCCTGGTGGTCGACGACGCCGACCGGGAGAACGAAGGCGACATCATCATCGCCGCCAGCAAGATGACGCCGGACCTGATGGCGTTCATGATCCGGCACACCAGCGGGGTGATCTGCGCCCCGCTGACCGGCGAGCACCTGGACCGGCTGCAGCTGCCGCTGATGACCACCCAGAACTCCGAGCGGATGCGGACCGCGTTCACGGTCAGCGTGGACGCCCGGGACGGCGTCACCACCGGGATCTCGGCCGCCGACCGGGCCCGCACCGTCAAGGTGCTGGCCGACTCGGCCACCGAGCCCTACGAGCTGGTCCGGCCGGGGCACATCTTCCCCCTCCGCTACGCCGAGGGCGGCGTGCTGCGCCGCCCCGGCCACACCGAGGCCGCGGTCGACCTGGCCCGGCTGGCCGGGCTGACCCCGGCGGGGGTGCTCGCCGAGGTGGTCAACGACGACGGCACCATGAAGCGGCTGCCGCAGCTGCGGGAGTTCGCGGACGAGCACGGGCTGGCCCTGATCTCGATCGCCCAGCTCATCGAGTACCGGCGGCGGGCCGAGCGGATGGTACGGCGGGTCGTCGAGACCAGGCTGCCGAACAAGCACGGGCTGTGGCGGGCCATCGGGTACCTCAACTCGGTCGACGGCACCGAGCAGGTGGCGCTGGTGATCGGCGACCTCGGCGACGGCGACGATGTGCTGGTGCGCGCCCATTCCGAGTGCCTGACCGGCGACGTGTTCGGCTCCCAGCGCTGCGACTGCGGCGCCCAGCTCGACGCGGCCATGGCCGCGATCGCGGCCGAGGGCCGCGGGGTGGTGCTCTACCTGCGCGGCCACGAGGGGCGCGGCATCGGGCTGCTCAGCAAGCTGCGCGCCTACCAGCTCCAGGACGGCGGCAAGGACACGGTGGACGCGAACCTGGAGCTCGGCCTGCCCGCCGACGCCCGCGAGTACTCCACCGGCGCCCAGATCCTCGCCGACCTCGGCGTCCGCTCGGTGCGGCTGCTCACCAACAACCCGGCCAAGGTCCGGGGCCTGTCCGGGTTCGGCATCGACGTGGCCGGCCGGGTCCCGCTGCCGGTCGTGGCCACCCCGCACAATCTCCGGTACCTCATGGTGAAAAGGGACCGGCTCGGTCACCAGCTGGAGGGACTTCCGCAGGTGAACGGGAACCACGGCGAGGCGGCCGCCGCGCCGCTGGCCGGCGTTGCGGAGGATGAGGCCGGCCCGGTCGCGGCGGAGGGGACCCGCCCGTGAGCGGGGAGGGCCGCCCCGCCGCGGCCGCGGTGGACGCGGCCGGGCTGAGCCTGGGCATCGCGGTGACCCGCTGGCACGCGGACATCACCGATGCGCTGGCCGACCGGGCCCTGGCCGCGGCCAAGGCCTGCGGGGTCGACGACCCGCAGCTGGTCCGGGTGGCCGGGGCGGTGGAGCTGCCGGTGGTCGCAGCCGCGCTGGCCGCCCGGCACGACGCGGTGGCCTGCCTCGGCGCGGTGATCCGCGGCGGCACCCCGCATTTCGAGTACGTCTGCGACGCGGTGACCTACGGGCTGGCCAGGGTGGCCCTGGACGCGGGGATACCGGTTGGCAACGGCGTGCTGACCTGTGACACCCTGGAGCAGGCCCGCGATCGCTGCGGGCTGCCAGGCAGCACCGAGGACAAGGGTTGGGAGGCGGTGGTGGCGGCGCTGGACACCGCGCTGGTGCTCCGTTCGCTGCGCGGGCAGGACACTGCCCGTGACGCCGGCACCGAGGGCTGGAACCGGCCGCGACATTGATCCCGGGCGGGAGGCGTCCCGCCCGGCCGGTTCGTTCCCCATGCGGTTGTCCCGCACCCGCCTCGATGAAAGGCTGTTTGCTGTGCTCTCCGTGGTTCTGCCCAAGGGCTCACTCGAAAAGGCGACGCTCGAGCTGTTCGACGCGGCCGACCTGACGGTCCGCCGTTCCTCTGACCGCGACTACCACGCGTCCATCGACGACCCGCGGATCGACCGGGTGCGGTTCCTGCGGCCGCAGGAGATCCCCTCGTACGTGGAGCGGGGCCTGTTCGACCTCGGCATCACCGGCCGCGACTGGATCACCGAGACCGGCGCTGAGGTCGCCTCCCTCGGCGAGCTGCAGTACTCCAAGGCGACGTCGCAGCCGATCCGGGTGGTGCTGGCGGTGCCGGAGAAGTCGCCCTGGCAGTCCGTCACCGACCTGCCCGAGGGCACCAGGATCTCCACTGAGCTGCCCGGCGTGACCCGCCGCTACCTGGAGGAGCACGGGGTCAAGGCGATGGTGATCCCCTCGCACGGCGCGACCGAGGCCAAGGTGCCGGACATCGTCGACGCGATCGTGGACCTCACCGAGACCGGCTCGTCGCTGCGCCGCAACGGCCTGCGCATCGTCGACACCCTGCTGACCAGCTACACCGAGCTGATCGCGAACACGGCCGCCTACGCCGACGAGGAGAAGCGGGCGGCCATGGAGGACATCGCCCTGCTGCTGCGCGGCGCCATCAAGGCCCGCGGCCACGTGCTGCTCAAGCTCAACGTGCCGTCGGCGCGGCTGCAGGCCGTCACCAAGATGCTGCCGTCCATGTCCTCACCCACCATCACGGCCCTGGCCCGCGGTGACATGAACGCGGTGGAGACGGTGGTGCCCAAGCGCGGCGTCAACACCCTGATCCCGGCCCTGCGGGCGGCCGGCGCCCGGGACATCCTGGAGATCCCCATCTCCAAGATCGTCGAGTAGGCAGCCCGTCCCGGCGCTGGCGGCCCGCGGTCCCGCAGGCCGCCAGCGGTTCCCGGCAGGGCGGGCATCACCGGGCAGTGCACCTGCGGGCATGCCGCTGGCAAAGACACGTCCCGATCCTGGGTAATTGTGCGTGACAGATTAACTACAGATTGTAGTCTCCCCTGGTCAAAACAATTACCCCGCCATGAGGAGGCCTCATGAGAATGGCAAGGGACGGCGGCCGCCGCTGGCGCAGGGCCGCGCTGGCAGCAGCCGCGGCGCTGCCGGTAACCGCCGCGGGGCTGCCCGCGACCACGGCCTGGGCGGCGACCGGTGCCGGCCTGGCCGCCCACCAGCCGCCCGGACGAGGGCTGGATGTCGGGATCCGGATCCAGCAGCCGCTCTTCTCCATGCAGCCCGGCAACCTCTTCGCCGAGGTCGCCAACGACGGGTTCGGCCCGGTGTCCGGCGTGGTCCTGCGGATCTCCAGCCGCGGGATGTTCCCGATCAGCGAGTTCGGGCGCGGATGGGACTGCGGCGGCCCGGGTGGTCCTGGCGGCGGCGGTCCCGGCGGCCACGGCCGGCAGGGGAGGCAGGGGACCGAGCCTGGCATGCAGCGCAGGGACCCGGGCCCGGGAAGCGTCCTGTTCTGCCGCTTCCGCGGCGTCCTGTTCCCGCGCGACCGAGCCGGCCTCATCGTCCGGGAGAACGTCGTGGCGTTCCCCGGCTCCTTCGCGTCCGCTCAGGCCACCGTCGGTACGTTCCGGGACCCGGACCAGGGCAGCAGTTTCGCCGTAGCCCGGGTCTTCGGTGGTGGCAGGGGCCACTGACCAGTCCTGCCCCTGGTGGTCACGCCAGCCGCAAGCCGTGCGGCCCGGGCATGGCTGCCAGGGGCACGCACCGCCGGCCCGAGGGCAGCGGGTCCGGCGGCATCAGCAGGGCCGCTCGGCGACGGCGCCGAAGAAGTCGTCGATCTTGCTGATGGCGCGCATGAACGCGGCGGCTTCCACCGGCTTGCTGACGTAGGCGTTGGCGTGCAGCGTGTAGCTGCGCAGGACGTCCTCCTGCGCCTGGGACGTGGTCAGGATCACCACCGGGATCACCCGCAGCTCCGGGTCTGACTTGAGCGCGGCCAGCACTTCCAGGCCGTTGCGGCGGGGCAGGTTCAGGTCGAGCAGGACCAGGTCCGGCCGCGGGGCCCGCGCGTAGCCGCCCTGCCGCTGCATGAACGCCAGCGCCTGGTCGCCGTCGCTGACCACGTGCAGCGCGCCGGGTATCCGGTAGTGCTCGAACGCTTCCCGGGTGATGAGGACGTCGCCTTCGTCGTCCTCCACCAGCAGGACGTCCGCGGTGCGGCGCGGTGCGGAATCAGTCATCCCGGGCTCCTGTCCATCGATGACCAGGGCAGCGTAAAGCAGAACCGGGACCCCGGAGAAGAGCTGGTGTCCAGCCAGATCCGGCCGCCGTGGTACTCGATGATCTTGCGGCACATGGCCAGGCCGATGCCGGTGCCCGGGTAGTCGCCGCGGCCGTGCAGCCGCTGGAAGATGACGAAGATCCGCTCGGCGAACTCCGGCTCGACGCCGATGCCGTTGTCCTGCACCGAGAACAGCCAGCTGTCCCCGTCCCGCCGGGCGGACACCTGGATGCGAGGCGGGTCCGCGCCGTGGAACTTCAGCGCGTTGCCCAGCAGGTTCTGGAACACGGCGGTCAGCAGCGACTCCTCGCCCCGGACCACGGGCAGCGGGCCGATCTCGATGACCGCGCCGGTGCTCTCGAACTCGGCGGACAGGTTGGCGCGGGCCCGGTCCAGCGCGGCCGCGCAGGAGACCGGGACCGGGTCCAGCGGGCCCTGCCCGACCCGGCTGAAGGCCAGCAGGTCATTGATCAGGGTCTGCATCCGCTTGGCGCCGTCCACTGCGAGCTCGATGTACTGGTCGGCCCGTTCGTCGAGGCGGCCGGCGTAACGGGTCTGCAGCAGCTGGCAGAAGCTCGCCACCTTGCGCAGCGGTTCCTGCAGGTCGTGGGAGGCCACGTAGGCGAACTGCTCCAGCTCGGAGTTGGAGCGCTGCAGATCCCGTGACCGGGCTTCCAGTTCGGCGTTGGCGGCCTGCACGGCGGACAGCTCGCGCAGGATGCGCTCGCGCATCCGGTTGACGTCGGCCCCGAGCTCACGGATCTCCCGGGGGCCGCCCGGGACGACCTCGTGCCCGAAGTCCCCGCCGGCCACCTGGCGGGTCTCGGCAGCGAGCTGGGCCAGCGGCTGCACGGCTGCCCGGCGCAGCCCGAGCGCGAGGGCCACGGCGATCACCAGCAGCGCCGCGCCGACCAGCGTGCAGACGATGTCGAGCACGGTGGCCGAGCTGTTGAGGTCCGCGATCCCCTGCTGGCGGGCGCGGCTGATGCCGGCCTGCAGCACCGCCACCGAGTGGCGCAAGCGGTCGAAAGCCGCCTTGCTGGACGCGATCGGCGAGCTGATGACCGGCTTCCCGCTCGCCCGCACCTGCTGGATGGTGGGCTGGGCGTAGCGGGCACGCCAGCTGCCGGCCAGCCTGGTCACCTGGGCCAGGTTCGCCAGGGGGCCGGGCTCGCCGGCGAGGACGGTGCGCAGACTGCGGGCGGCGGCGGCCTGGGCGGCCAGCCCGCTGGTGTAGGGGGTGAGGAAGCTCGGATTCGCGCTCAGCGCGTAGCCGCGCACGCCGGTTTCCTGGTTGATGAGCGCCGTGTCGAGCCGCAGCACCTGCAGGGAGGCCGGGTCGAGCCGGCTGATGACGGTGGCTCTGGCCTGGCTCAGCGACAGCAGGGCCAGCGTGCCGGCGGCGACCGCCAGCACGGCGAACAGCGCGGTCGCGGCTACCGCGGCACCGGTGATCCGGGTCAGCGGCCAGCCCGCCCGCCGGGCGGCGCCCGGGCCCGGGCCGGGCGGTGTGGCCGCCTCAGGTGCCGCAACGGCAGGGGCCGCCGTGCCCGAAGCCGCCTTCCCCGGGGCCGCCGGGTGAGGTGCTGCGCTGTCAGGAGCAGCCGGCTCGGGACCCGCACTCTCAGGGGCCGCGCCGACGGCCGTTTTCCCCGGCGCCGAGCTTTCGGGCGCCGCGTCGCCGGGGGCCGCCGTGTCAGGGGCCGGCCCGTCGCCGGGGGCCGCGCTTTCGGGGGCGGCGTCGGCGGGGGCCGCCGTGTCAGGGGCCGGCGCATCGTCAGCGGCTGCGTCGCCGTGAGCTGTGTTGCTGAGGGCTGTATTGCTGGGGGCCGCCGTGTCAGGGGCCGCCGTGTCGTCAGCGGCCGCGTCGTCAGGGGATGCCTTGCCGCGGGCGGGGGTGGCGTCAGCCATCGGTGGCCCCGGGTGGTGCATACCGGATGAGGAGCATGGCCAGATCGTCGTCCACTGGGCCGCCGTTGCGGTCGTGAACCTGCTCGATCACCCAGTCGAGCAGCGTTTCGGCGGTGTCGGCGCCGGCACCTGCCAGCGCCGTTTCCTGCCGCTCGAACGCGGTGAGCAGCTCGATCAGCCCCTCGCTGTTCAGCCGGCCCTCGCGAATGCCGGCCCGCCCCTCGACCAGGCCGTCGGTGTACAGGAGCAGGGACCAGGCCGGGCCGAGCGCGACCTCGCTGCCCGGCCAGCTCGGCCCGGGCAGGACGCCGACCGGCAGGCAGACCGGCGCCTCGAGCTCGGTCAGCCCGCCAGCGGTCATCAGCAGCGGCGGGGGATGCCCGGCAAGGTGGATCCGGGCCCGGGACCGGTCCGGGGACACCGACAGCGCGCACAGCGTCGCGAAGATCTTCTCGTTGTGCCGCTCGTGTTCCAGCAGGGTGCCGAGGGTGCTGAGGATCTCCGGGGCCGGGTGGCCCGCCAGGATCAAGGTCCGCCAGGCCACCCGCAGGCAGACGCCCAGCGCGGCCTCGTCCGGGCCGCGGCCGCACACATCGCCGACGATGGCGTGCAGCCAGCCGTCCGGCGCCTCGACCAGGTCGTAGAAGTCCCCGCCCAGCAGCATCCGGCCGCCGCCCGGCCGGTACCGCATGCTGACGGCGATGCCAGGGTCCGAGATCAGCGGCACCGGCAGCAGGCCGCGTTCGAGGCGGGTCCGCTCCTGAGCGCTCAGCTGGGCCTCGTGCAGCAGGCGCTGGGTTTCCTGGGCCCGCAGGCGCTCGACCGCATACCGGATGACCCGGTCCAGGCGGTTGCCCGTGACCTGGCCCTTCACCAGGTAGTCCTGGGCGCCGGCCCGGACCGCGTCCTCGCCCAGGTGCTCGTCCTCCTGCCCGGTGAGCACCACGACCGCGGTCCCAGGGCTCCGCTCCAGCAGCCGGCGCAGGCCGTCGAGCCCTTCCGAGTCCGGTAGCCCGAGGTCGAGCACGACGCAGTCCGTCTCCGCCAGCAGCGGCAGCGCCTGCCCCAGCGAGCCCGCGTGAACCAGCGTGACCACGGCCCCGGCCTCCGCGAGGATCTCCCGGACCAGCAGCGCATCGCCCTCGTCGTCCTCGACGAGCAGCACCCGGGGG
>JBLMWU010000043.1:0-17013 GCA_050257395.1 Gemmatimonadota bacterium
AAAAGATCTTAGGCGGAGGCGGCGCGCACCGGGTCAGCGGCCGTTGCCGATGCCGAACTGGCGGCGGACCCGCTCCCAGAACGCGTCCCGCAGCCACTCCCTCGCCTCCTGTGCGGGGCGCAGCGACAGGCCCAGTTCCTTCTCAGCCTCCACCAGCAGCTCCTTGTCGATCACCGGCGGGAGGATCGGCCCGGGCAGCAGGTCACGGATGTTGTCCTCGCCCCGGGTGAGGATCCACTTCTGCGCGACGTGCTCGCCGGCCTCCTCGACCCGTTCCCGGTCGGGCCCGAGCCGGGCAGCCGACGCCATGGTGTGCCCAAGCGGCCGCAACGCCGACCGGGATGGCGCGGGGCGCTCACCGAACAACTGCGCGGGAGAAGGCACCACAGTCCCGGACAGCGAGCTGGCGGGAGCGTGTTCCGGCGCGGCCACCGCCTGCCGGGAGAAGTACGGTTCCATGAAGGCCCGGTCCAGCACCTCGACCGTGTCCGACTCCCAGACCAGCCGCTCGGCCTGGTTCGTGCCGAACGGCGGCTCGACTCCCCACAGATGCACCCGGACCCCGAACGCCTGTGCGGCCTCCACGGCGGGCACCATGTCCTCGTCCCCGGCGACCAGCACCGCGTCGGTGATGGCGCGGTGCCGGGCCAGCGCCTCCATGTCGGCGCGGATCTGGGCGTCCACGCCCTTCTGCTGGCCGCGCGCGTTCAGGTTGCCCAGGCGCAGCTTCACCCACGCCATCTGGGCGATCACCCGCTGGTCGATGGTCGGCACCCGGTCCCGCGCGGCGTCGTACCAGTAGACCCGCAGCAGCTCGCCGCGGACCAGGCCGTCCGCGTGCCGGGTGAGCGCCTGGATGAGCTTGTCGGCGTCCACCCGGAAGTCACGGCGGGACGACGTGCTGAACAGCAGCTCCCCGGCGGCCGCGTAGATGTACCCGACATCGATCATGATCGCGTACCGGGCGAGCGTCGGAAGCGGGGGCGGGAGCTCGGTCATGACACTACGACTCTAAGCCACAGGGCAGCTACAAGGGGATGTTGCCGTGTTTCTTCGGTGGCAGCGTCTGCCGCTTCGTGCGCAGCGCCCGCAGCGCCCGGATCAGCGCAGACCGGGTTTCAGCCGGACGGATCACCGCGTCCACATATCCGCGTTCGGCGGCGATGTACGGATTCGCCAGCGTGTCTTCGTACTCGGTGATTTTCTGCGCCCGCAGCGTGTCCGCGTCCTCCGCGGCGGCCAGCTCGCGCCGGTAGAGGATGTTCACCGCGCCCTGCGCGCCCATGACCGCGATCTGCGCGGTCGGCCACGCCAGGTTCATGTCGCCGCCGAGGTGCTTGGAGCCCATGACGTCATAGGCGCCGCCGTAGGCCTTGCGGGTGATCACGGTGATCTTCGGGACCGTCGCCTCGGCGTAGGCGTAGATCAGCTTCGCGCCGCGGCGGATGATGCCGCCCCACTCCTGGCCGGTGCCGGGCAGGAACCCGGGCACGTCCACGAAGGTGAGCACCGGGATGCTGAACGCGTCGCAGGTGCGGACGAACCGGGCGGCCTTCTCCGACGCGTCGATGTCGAGACAGCCGGCCAGGTGCAGCGGCTGGTTCGCCACCACGCCGACGCTGGCGCCTTCCACCCGCCCGAAGCCGACCAGGATGTTCGGCGCGAACGAGGCGTGGATCTCCAGGAACTCGCCGTCGTCCAGCACGCTGGTGATGACCTGGTGCATGTCATAGGGCATGTTCGGCGAGTCGGGGATCAGCGTGTCCAGCACGGTGTCGTCGTCGCTGATCTCCAGCACGCTGTCGTCCTCGCCGGCGGCCTGCGCGCCCGGGGTCTCGTCCAGGTTGTTGGACGGCAGGTAGGACAGCAGCTCGCGGGCGAAGCCGAAGCAGTCGTCCTCGTCCTTGGCCTGGTAGTGCGCGACGCCGGACTTGACGCTGTGCGCGTGCGCCCCGCCCAGCTCCTCGAAGCTCACGTCCTCGCCGGTCACCGTCTTGATCACGTCCGGCCCGGTGATGAACATGTGCGAGGTCTGGTCGACCATCAGCGTGAAGTCGGTGATCGCGGGGGAGTAGACGGCGCCGCCCGCGCACGGGCCCATGATCAGCGAGATCTGCGGCACCACCCCGGAGGCGACCACGTTGCGGTAGAAGATCTCCGCGAACAGGCCGAGCGCGACCACGCCCTCCTGGATGCGGGCGCCGCCGCCGTCGTTGATGCCGATGATCGGGCAGCCGACCTTCATCGCGTGGTCCATCACCTTGACGATCTTCTCGCCGTAGACCTCACCGAGCGATCCGCCGTACACGGTGAAGTCCTGGCTGTACACGCAGACCGGTCGGCCGTCGATGGTGCCGAACCCGGTAACCACCCCGTCCCCGTAGGGCCGGTTGGCTGCCATGCCGAAGGCGGTGGCCCGGTGCCGGGCCAGCTCGTCCAGTTCCGTGAACGAGCCGGGGTCCAGCAGCCGCTCGATGCGCTCGCGCGCGGTGAGCTTGCCCTTGGCGTGCTGCCGTTCCACGGCCCGCCCGGAGCCGGCGTGGACCGCCTCGTCCCGCCGCCGCTGCAGGTCGGCGATCTTCCCGGCGGTGGTGTGGAGGTCGGCCTCGCTGGCGGCCCCGCTGGCCTGGGGCTGGGCGTCGCTGCTCATGGTGGCCAGGTTAGTGGTGGCTGGCGTAATGGTGGGACGGGCGGGGCACCCGGTGGGAAGCCCCGCCGGGGTGCCGGTGACTAGGCTTGCCGTGTGGGCAGGGAGGCGGACCGGCGGGAGCTGCCGGAGCCGATGCGCCGGGATGTCCGCATGCTCGGCGACCTGCTCGGCGAGGTGCTGCGGGAGTCCGGCGGCCAGGACCTGCTCGATGACGTGGAACGGCTGCGCCGGGCGGTGATCGCCGCCCGCACGCGGGAGCGCGCTGACGGGACGGACAAGCCCGGCGACGACATCGCGGCGATGGTCGCGGGCTGGTCGCTGGAGCGGGCCGAACTGGTCGCCCGCGCGTTCACCATCTACTTCCACCTGGTCAACCTGGCCGAGGAACGGCAGCGGGTGCGCACGCTGCGGGCGCGGGAGCCCGGGGACGGGCCGCGCCGCGAGTCGCTCGCCGCGGCGGTGGCGGAGCTCACCCGGGAGCAGGGGCCGGAGCGGCTCGCGGAACTCGTCGCCGGCCTGCGGGTGCACCCGGTCCTGACCGCGCACCCGACCGAGGCGCGCCGCCGCGCGGTGGTCACCGCGCTGCGGCGGATCGCCGGCCTGCTGGAGACCCTGGAGCAGGTGCGCGGGACCCCGGCGCAGGCGGAGCCGCAGCGGAGGCTGCGCGAGGAGATCGACCTGCTCTGGCTCACCGCGCCGCTGCGCGATCACGCCATGGGGCCGATCGACGAGGTCCGCTCCGTGATGGCGGTGTTCGACGAGACCCTGTTCACCCTGGCGCCCGCGGTCTACCGGTCGCTGGCGGCCGCCTGCGGAGACGCCAGCGTGCCCGCGTTCCTGCGGTTCGGCAGCTGGGTGGGTGCCGACCGGGACGGCAACCCGTTCGTGACCGCGCAGGTGACCCGGGAGACCGCAGCCATCCAGGCGGAGCACGCGCTGCTGGCGCTGGAGAACGCCACCACCCGGGTCGGCCGGGCGCTCACCGTGCACGCCGACGCTGCGCCGCCAGCGGGATCGTTCACCCTGGCCCTGGAAGCCGCCCAGCTGGCGCACCCGGACCTGATGGCGGACCTGCACGCCCGGTCGCCGCGCGAGCCCTACCGCGCCTACCTCCTCTACACGGCGCAGCGGCTGCGGGCCACCCGGCTGCGGCACGCCGACCTGGCCTACGGGGCATGCGAGGAGTTCCTGGCCGATCTGCGGCTGGTGCAGGGCGCGCTGGGGGAGGCGGGCGCCCGGCGGCAGGCCGCCGGGGAGCTGCAGCACCTGATCTGGCAGGCGGAGACGTTCGGGTTCCACGTGGCCGGGCTGGAGGTTCGCCAGCACAGCGCCGTGCACGCGCGGGCACTGGCCGAGATCGCCGCGGGCGGCCCGCTGTCCCCGCAGACCGAGGAGGTGCTGGCGACCTTCCGGGCGGTGGCGTGGATCCAGGAGCGGTTCGGGGCCGGGGCGTGCCGCCGGTACGTGGTGAGCTTCACCCGGTCCGCGGACGACATCGCGGCCGTGCACGAGCTGGCCGCCCGCGCGGTGCGCACCGGGCGGCCGCCGGTGCTCGATGTGATCCCGCTGTTCGAGAGCGGCGAGGACCTGCGGCACGCCACCGCGGTGCTGGACGGCATGCTGGCGCTCGCGCCGGTGGCGGAGCGGCTGGCCTCGGCCGGGCGGCAGCTGGAGGTCATGCTCGGCTACTCGGACTCGGCCAAGGAGCTGGGCCCGGTCAGCGCCACGCTGCGGCTGTTCGACGCGCAGCAGCGGCTGGCCGCGTGGGCGGGGGAGCACGGCATCCGGCTGACACTCTTCCACGGCCGGGGCGGCGCGCTGGGCCGGGGCGGCGGGCCCGCGGGCCGGGCGGTGCTGGCGCAGGCGCCCGGGTCGGTGAACGGCTCCTTCAAGGTCACCGAGCAGGGCGAGGTCATCTTCGCCCGGTACGGCAACCCGGAGATCGCCCAGCGCCACCTGGAACAGGTCACCTCGGCGGTGCTGCTCGCGTCCGCGCCGGATGTCATGGCGCGCAACGAGGCCGCGGC
This sequence comes from Gemmatimonadota bacterium, assembly GCA_050257395.1. GTDB lineage: Bacteria > Actinomycetota > Actinomycetes > Streptosporangiales > Streptosporangiaceae > JAIRTY01. The sequence goes on from JBLMWU010000043.1 coordinate 4,678, forward strand.
GCGGGAGTTCCGGCCGCTGGCGGACCGGGTCGACGCCGCGGCCCTGCACGCCTACCGGGAGCTGGTGGAGACGCCCGGGTTCGCCGAATGGCTGGCCCGGATCAGCCCGCTGGAGGAGATCGGCGGGATGCGGATCGGCTCGCGCCCGGCCCGGCGCGGCGTGGCCGGGCCCAGCGCCAGCCTGGACGACCTGCGGGCTATCCCGTGGGTCTTCGCGTGGGCGCAGACTCGGATCAACCTGCCGGGCTGGTACGGCCTGGGCAGCGGGCTGGCGGCGGTAACCGGGGACGGCGGCGGGCTCGCGGCCGTGCAGGCGGCGTACCGGGGCTGGCCGCTGCTGTCGGTGCTGCTGGACAACGCGGAGATGAGCCTGGCCAAGACCGACCGCGCGATCGCCGCCCGGCACCTCGCCCTGGGCGGCCGGGCGGACCTCACCGGGCTGGTGCTGGCCGAGTACGACCTGACCCGGCGGCTGGTGCTCGCGGTGACCGGGCACGAGCGGCTGCTGGCCAACCGGCCGGTGCTGTCCCGCGCGGTGGCCCTGCGCGACCCCTATGTGGACGCGCTGTCCCACCTGCAGCTGCGGGCGCTGGCCGAACTGCGGGAGCTGCCGGGCGACGGCGAGGGCGGGACGGTGGATGCCGCGCGGCGGGACCGGCTGCAGCGGCTGCTGCTGCTGTCGGTGACCGGGGTCGCGGCAGGCCTGCAGAACACCGGCTGACCGCGTGCGCGGCCCGCTCTTATGTAGCACCAGGTAGCACCGGGTGCTACCCTGATGGCTGTGGATGCTCACCCGGAGATTACCCAGCGCGATCTGCGGACAAGGTCACGGGAGATCATGGATGCCGTCGAACACGGGCAGTCCTTCACCGTCACCCGGGACGGCCACCGGATCGCGGAGCTGATCCCGCTGCGACAGCGCCGCCGGTTCGTTCCAAGGCAGGAGTTCGCCGCCATGTCCCGCAATGCCCCTGCCGTTGGCCTGGAAGCATTCCGGGCTGATCAGGACGCCGCGCTGGACCAGCAGACCGGCAGCGCATATGAGCGATGAGCAGTCCCGGCAGGGCATGCTCGACACCACCATCTTGATCCTGCGGAAATGGATTGATCCCGCCGAACTGCCCGACGAGGTGGCGATCAGCGCCATCACCCTGGCGGAACTGTCCGCTGGCCCACATGAGGTGCGCCGCAACGACGAGCAGGATGCGTACGACGAGCATGCCGAGCGCGCACGGCGGCTGGAGATCCTGCAGCGGGCCGAGAGCGAGTTCGACCCGGTGCCGTTCGACGCCGAGGCGGCGCGCATCTTCGGCCGTGTGACGGCGGCCGTGATCGCCGCAGGCCGCAAGCCACGGGGCAGGGCCGTCGACCTGATGATCGCCGCCACCGCGATCTCCGAGGGCCTGCCGCTGTACACCACTAACCCCGCCGACTTCACCGGCCTGGATAACCTCATCCGCATCGTCCCGGTCACCAGGCCGCCTCCCCCGCACGAACAGCCAGCTCGCTGATGTCGCCTGTGTGGCAATCGCCTACATGCTGCCGGCCGCTGGCTGGTGCGGGTGGGGTGCCGTCGCCGCTGGGGCGGCTTCCAGTACGAGCCCCCAGCACCAGCAGATCCATGTCCACGCGGATCGAGCAGGTTATGGATCTTGAGTCCCAGATGGGCAGACTGCTGCAGGCGCAGTTCCCCGGCGGTGGGTTCCCCGGCTTTCCTGCCCGGCCCGGCGTCCTGGCCCGGGCTTAGGCGCTGGTGGCCGCTGGCTTGTGCGGGGGCGGGGAGCCATCGCCGCTGCCGGCTGCCTGGTCCCCGCGGGCGTCCGCGTCCCCGGCCAGAGTCAGCCGCCGCCGGTGGAGGTCCCGGCAGGGGTAGTGGGTGCCCGCGCCCTCGCCGGCCACCAGCCGGGCCAGCGAGTCCCGGGTCGCCTCGTCCGCGGGCGTGTACACGACCATCCGGGTGCCGGGTACGGTCAGCACGGCCAGGCTGGTGGTGGTCATCACCAGCTCCGGGAACGCCGGGTGGCGGAAGACCTTGAGATAGGTCGCGGCGCTGGCCACCTCGTGCTGGTCCCACAACCTGGCGAAGTACGGGCTGGCCGCCTGCAGGCGGCGGACGAACGAGGTCCAGGCGGGTTCCCCGATGTGCCGGGCGTAGCTGGCCCGCAGCTGGGCGACCAGCATGGGCAGCTGCTCCTGCCGGTTCACGTACGGGTGGCAGCACTCGGGATAGGTGAAGTTCAGCCACAGCACGTTGCGGCTGCCGGGCTGCGCCCCGGTCACACCGGGCCAGACAGCCGCGTAAGCCGCGTTCCAGGCGAGCAGGTCGAAGCGTTCGTTCAGGACGCAGGCGGGCAGCAGCGCCATGCTGTCGAGGATGCTCTGCGTCTCCGCGGACACCTGGTCGCAGTCGGCCTCGCACCCGGGGTCCTCCGCCGCGCCCGGCACCCCGGCCAGCCGGTACAGGTGCTCCCGCTCGGCGGCGTCGAGCATGAGCGTCCGGGCGATGGCGGTCAGCACCTGCACGCTGGCGTTGATCTGGCGGCCCTGCTCCAGCCAGGTGTACCAGGTCACGCCCACCCCGGCGAGCTGGGCGACCTCCTCACGGCGCAGCCCCGGCGTGCGGCGCCGCAGCCCCGGCGGGAGCCCGGCCTGTTCCGGCGTGACCCGCTCGCGGCGGGTGCGCAGGAAGGCCGCCAGCTCAGCCCGGCGGCTGTGCCCGTTTTCTATCTGCGGCCTGCTGCCGTTCGCGGTCGACACGGTGACCATGCTCCCATCGTGAACCCGTGCTGGACCCGGTGCCAGGTAGTGCTAGTACCAGGATCAGCAGGCTCTCGGTACTGGCATCCAGTCCCCGTCACGCTGGGACACATGACGGAAATCCTTGCCAGAACCGGCCTGCCACAAGCTACCCGGACCCGCCGACAGTCTCCGGGCGCGCTGCTGGCCGTGGTGCTGACCGGGCAGTTCATGGCGCTGCTCGACGCCTCCGTGGTCAACGTCGCCGCCCCGTCGATCCATGCCGGCCTGCACGCCACCGGCGCGGGCCTGCAGCTGGTCATCGCCGGCTACGTGATCACCTACGCGGTGCTGCTGGTGACCGGGGCCCGGCTCGGCGACCTGCTCGGCCACCGGCGGATGTTCCTGGCCGGGCTGGCGCTGTTCACCCTCGCCTCGCTGGGCTGCGGGCTGGCCGGGACCACGGCCACCCTGGTGGCCCTGCGCTTCGTCCAGGGCGCGGGCGCGGCCACGATGATCCCGCAGGTGCTCAGCCTCATCCAGCGCACGTTCACCGGCCCCGCCCGGGCCCGGGCCATGCGCCGGTACTCGGCGGTGCTGGCCGGCGGCACCGTGGCCGGCCAGATCGCGGGCGGGCTGCTGGTCAGCGCGGACCTCATGCCCGGCGCCTGGCGGCCGGTCTTCCTGCTGAACGTGCCGATCGGCGCGGTGCTGCTGCTCGCCGGCGTGCGGTACCTGCCGGCCGGGCGCGGCGACGCCGGCCGCGGGCTGGACCCGGCCGGGCTGGCGACCCTCACCCCGGCGGTGCTGGCGCTCGTGCTGCCGCTGGTGCTGGGCCAGCCCGAGCACTGGCCGTCCTGGGGCTGGGCGTGCCTGGCCGGCGGCCTGGCCCTGCTGGCGGCCTTCGCGCTGGTGGAACGGCGGGTCGGGGCCAGGGGCGGCGCCCCGCTGGTGCCGGGCCGGCTGCTGGCCCTGCCGGGGGTGGCGACCGGGATCGCGGCGCTGTTCGTGCTCATGACCGTGTTCGGCGGCTTCTTCTTCATCCTGGCGCTGCACCTGCAGGGCGGGCTGGGCGAGTCCGCGCTGCGGGCCGGCCTCACCTTCGCCCCGGCCGGGGTGACGTTCGCCCTGGTGAGCCTCAACTGGCAGCGGCTGCCGGAACGGGCCCGCGGCGGCCTGGTGCAGGCCGGCTTCGTGGTGGAGGCGGCCGCGCTGGCCGCGCTCGCCCTGGTGCTGCACGGCGGCAGCCGCGGCGGCGTGCCGGTCTATCTGGTGCTGGCCGTCATCGGCGCGGCCATGGCGGCGGCGCTCAGCCCGCTGATGACCGCGGTCCTGATGCGGGTGCCGGTGGCGGACGCCGCGGACGCGACCGGGGTCGTCGTCACCATCAACCAGCTCGGCCTGGTCGTCGGGGTGGCGACCTTCGGGACGCTCTACCTGAACCTGGCCGGGCACCTGCCCGCCCAGCTCACGGCGGCCGGATTCCGGCTGGTGTCAGCGCACGCGGTGTCAGTGACCTGCCTGGCCCTCGCCGCCGGCGCCGCGGGCGGCGGGGTCCTTGCGGCGCTGCGCGAGCGGGCCGGGCGGCGCGCCTGACGCAGGCTCAGCGGAGGCCTCGTCAGCGGGGGCGGGCTCAGAGTCAGCGGGGGCCGGGGCGGGCGTGGCGGGCTGCGCGCCCGCCCCCACCGCTGCCTCCCCGCGGCTGAACGCCAGGGCGGCGCTCAGCACGGCCACCGGCACCGAGATCAGCACGTAGCGCAGGTCGAAGTCGGCGGTCATCACCGGCACCACCAGCAGGGCCGCGGCAGCGGCCCACGGGTACAGGCCCGGGCCGCCCCAGCCGGCCAGCCGCCGGATGCCGCCGCGCAGCCAGAACCGGACGATGCCGCCCAGCCCGATGAGCATGATCACCCCGAGCAGGGTGCCCCGCAGGTACACGTAGCGCTGGTAGGCACGCAGCCAGCCGGCGAACGGGGCCACCGCCCGGGTGGTGCCCGTCCCGCCGTAGGCGAGCTGGTCGCTGCCCACGGTGTGACCGCTGGCGACCACCTCGGCGGCCGGGACCCAGTGCACGGTCGCGTAGCGGAACTGGTAGCGCTGGTTGAGGTGGGCGCTCGGCCGGTTGGGCCGCTGCCAGCTGAAGCTGAGGCCCACGTCGTGAACCACGGTGCGGAGGTAGGCGCCCGGCTGCGCTTTGATGGCCCGGATCGCGAAGTCCTGCGCGAGCGCGTTGTTGTGCTGGGAGAACTTCGGCTTCGGCAGCTTGTCCAGCGGCGAGTTGACCCAGATGAAGCTGCTGGCGCTGGGGCGGCTGGCCACCGGCTGGTGCGGGCACAGCACGGCCTCGCCCGCGGGCGGCCTGATCACCGCGCAGTTGGCGAACGACATGGTGCGCGACCACAGGAAGATGCCGTCGCTGTAGCTGAACGCGGGGGAGTGGTAGACCGTGTCGAACCACAGCCCGTACGCGGCCAGCGGCACCGCGCTGGCCACCACGGTGACCGCGAACCGCCGCCAGCCCACCCGCCGCAGCAGCAGGTACCCCAGGTACAGCAGGAGCAGCGGCAGCCCGACCGGCCACACCGAGGCGGACACCGCCAGCACCACGCCCGCGGTCACCGTGGCCCACAGCGGCCGGTCGCCGCGCCACCACAGGATCAGCGTCACGGCCACCATGACCAGGAAGCCGAACGGCACGCTCGGCAGGATCTCGTGCTCGAGCTGGAGCTCGTAGGCGTCGAGCAGGACCGGCAGCGCGGCCAGCGTCGCGAGCCAGCCCGCCAGTCCGTACCTGCGGGCCAGCGCGTAGATCATCACCGCGATGGCCAGCCCCATCAGGTGCTGGAGGGCGGTGACCACGACGTAGCTGTGCAGCGGCCGCAGGATGAACAGCATCACCCCGTACCCGGACAGCCGGGAGGTGGCCGGGGCCAGCCGCAGCGCGGTGGAGGTGTAGGAGGCCGAGTCGCCGCCGAACCAGATGGCCGGGGGGAAGCCGAGCATGGTGATGACCCGGGCCGCCACGCCCAGGGACAAGGCCACCGCGAACAGGAGATGCCGGTTAAGGCTGGACCACGCGGTGCGTACTCGGCTCACAGCTCCAAATCCTGCCATGCCGCGGATACCGGTCACCCCTGCTCGTGCCAGGTAAGCCGGGCGATATAGCCCGGTCCGGGTTATCCGGCGGGGTAATGGCCGGGGAACGGGAGCGGAAAACCTGGGGAAGAACGAGAAGCCAGACCGGCCGGCCCGGCCACCGGAGCGGGCCTGGCGCGGCGCCGGGTTTGCGCGGCTGGCCTCGGGAAATCCTTGAAGCCAGGCTGGTCCGGCACAGGCCGGCGAGCGGCTTTTGCCGGCCTGGCGGCAGTCAGCCGGGCATGCCGGGGACTAGTAGCGTCAATGCCTCACTGAGCCTGGAGGGCATGTGTCGGACGCCGCGGTGGGCGGGCGGACACCCGCCGCGCCCGGGCGCACCCCGCCCGGACCGCAGGCCCCCGGCCAGGGTGACCCCGGACTGGCCCCGGCCGGGCCGCCCGCGCCCGCTGGCCGGCGCTGGCCAGGCCGGGAGCTGCCGAACCGCGTCTGGGGCCTGATCCGCCGGCACCGGCTGTTCGCCGCGGTGCTGGCCGGCGCGGCCGTGCTGCGGGCCGTGGTGATGCTGGGTTACCCGCCGGCGATGTGGTTCAACGACTCGTACTCCTACGTGTACGACGCCATCCACACGTTCACCGCCACCAACCACCCGTCCGGCTACTCCGCCTTCCTGCTGCTCCTGCTGCCCTTCCACAGCTTCACGCTGGTGGCGGCGGTGCAGCACCTGATGGGCCTGGCGCTGGGAGCTGGGATCTACGCGGTCGCGCGGCGGCGCGGCCTGCCGGCCTGGGGCGCGGCGCTGGCGGCGGTGCCGGTCCTCTACGACGCCTACCAGGTGCAGCTCGAGCAGCAGGTGATGTCGGACGCGCTGTTCATGCTGCTGGTCACCGGCGCGGTAGTGCTGCTGGCCTGGCGGGACCGGGTCAGCCTGCCGGTGGCGCTGGCCGCCGGGGCCGCGCTCGGCTGCGCCATGCTGGTCCGGTCGGCGGGGCTGCCGCTGCTGGCGGTGGCGGCGCTCTGTCTGCTGATCCGGGGGGGCCTGCCGATCCGGCGGACGGGCTGGCGGCCGGCCGCGGCCCTGCTGGCGGCCGGCGCGGTGCCGGTCGCCGGGTACCTGTTCGTGTACCACCTGCAGCACGGCCAGTACGCGGTGACCGAGTCGGACGGCACGTTCCTGTACGGCCGGGTCCAGACCTTCGCCGACTGCCGGGTGATCCAGCCGCCGCCGCCGCTGGCCCGGCTGTGCGACCCCCGGCCGCCGTCGCAGCGGACGATCGCGGTGGAGTACATCTGGCGCACCTCGGACCCGCTCTGGAAGCTCGGCAGCGGCCTGTGGACCCCGAAGGTCAATGGCTTGGCCGAGCGCTTCGCGGTGCGGGCCATCGCCGCCCAGCCGCTGGCCTACGCGCAGGCGGTGGCGGGCGACACCTGGCGGGCGTTCGGCTGGACGCACGACATCGGCTACGACCCCCGGACCGAGCTGCTGTACCTGTTCAGCGACCCGCCGCCGCAGATCCCCAACTGGGGCTACTGGCCCGCGCTACATGCCTTCCAGCCCGGGCTCAGCCAGCCCCGCGCGGTCCAGCCGTTCGCCGGGTTCCTCGGCCTCTACCAGCGGGCCGTGTACCTGCGCGGCACCCTGCTCGGGCTGATCCTGCTGGCCGGCCTGGCCGGGGTGGCGGCCCGCTGGCGCCGCTGGGGCGGTGACGTCCTGCTGCCCTGGGCGGTCGCCGTGGTGCTGCTGGTGCTCCCCGTCGCCACCTCCGGCTTCAGCTACCGCTACCTGATAGCGATCGTCCCGCCCGCCTGCCTGGCCGCCGCGCTGGCGTTCGCCCGCGCCCGGTAGCAGCCCCGCCCGCGACCAGGCCAGGCCCGCGGCCAGGCAGGCGAGCGGGACGGCGGTGATCGCGTACCGGTAGTGGTACTCGTGCAGCGCGACCGGGACCACGATGCCGAGCGCGGCCGCGGCCCACGGCAGGCCCCCGGGGCCGCCCCGGTCCCGCCAGCGGCGCAGCACCCCCGCCAGCCCGGCCGCCACCACCAGCAGGAACACGACGCCGGGGAAGTACACCGGCAGCTGGTACAGCCCGAGGAAGTAGGCGTACGGCTGCACCGGGTGGCTGTTGCTGCCGACGCGCGCGTAGAGCCCGAGGTCACGCCAGTAGGCGGGGGACAGGTGGCGGACGTCGGGCCGGGCGGTGAAGTGCATGGTCCGGAAGGACAGCGACCGGTCGGTGGCCAGGAACGTCAGCATGACCTCCCGGGCCACCGTGGCCACGTACGCGCCGGGCTGGGCCTCGACCGCGGCCAGCGCGAACCGCATGGCCAGCGCGTTGTTGCCGGGGTTGATCCCGGGGCGGGCGTCCTCCCGCCACCAGACGTGCGGTGACCACAGGTAGGTGGCGGGCGCGGGCTCGTGCAGCAGCGCCGGCAGCGACCACGCCCGGGCCGGGCCGGGCCGGTAGGCGGCCTGCCGGCCCGGGCACAGCGGGCGCAGGCCCGGCGGCGGCCTGATCACCGTGCAGCTGGCGAACGACATGGTGCGCGACCACAGGAAGAAGCCGTCGCTGCTGGTGGTGCTGAAGGTCCCGTAGTGGGTCCAGAAGACGGTCATGTAGCCGAGAACCGGCAGCGCGAACGCCGCCAGCCCGGCCGTGACCGCCCGCCAGCCTGCCCGCCTGATCAGCAGGAAGGCGAGCACCGGGACGATGAGGACGGGGCCGTTCCCGCGCACCAGCGCACACCAGGCGAGCAGCAGCCCGGCCGCGGCGCACCGCCGGGCACCTGGCCGGGCCCGGGTCAGCAGCAGCGCCACCGCGGCGGCCGCCAGCAGCCCGTACAGGGTGTCGGGCCAGATGGTGGACTCCAGCATGATCTGCCGCGAGTCGAACAGCGTGGGCGCGGCGGCCAGGGTCGCGCCCCAGCCGGGCAGGCCCCAGCGGCGCAGCACCGCGTAGCAGAGGGCCGCGGTCGCGATCCCCATCAGGTGCTGCACGGTGGTGACCAGCAGCAGGCTGTGGAACGGGGACAGCAGCCACAGCAGCAGCGGGTATCCGGCAGGCCGCGTCTGGCCGGGCCCCGGGTGCACCCCCGCGAGCAGGTAGCCGAACGAGTCGGCGGTGAACAGCGCGGGCCGGAAGGCCAGCGCCGCCAGCACCCGCGGCAGCAGCGAGAGAGCTGCCACGGCGAGGAAGAGCCGGTGGGCACGCCAGCGGCGGGGCAGCCCCGCCCGGGCCGCCAGCAGCCGGGCCCTGAGCAGCAGGCCGGGCCGCCAGCCGGTTCGCCAGCCGGTTCGCCAGCCGGGCAGATGCTCGTGCTGATCGCCCGCGCTGTGGCCGCGGTCGGTCCTGAGACCGGTCACTCGCTTTCCCCCTCGGCCCGCTCGCCCGTAGCCTTGCTGGCGCTGGGCGCCCCCCGGGCAGCCTCTTCGCCCTCTGACCTCGGCCGATAACAATAACGGATCAGATGATGACTCTGCGTGAAAACATGGGAGGCCCGCCGCTCAGCGCGGCGGCCCTGACCGCGGCCCTGGTACGGCCGGGCGGGCTGTGGCGCCGCATCGAGGTGGTGGCCCAGACCGGGTCGACCAACGCGGACCTGCTGGCCCTGGCCGCCGCCGGCGGCGCCGCGGGCACCGTGCTGGCGGCCGAGGCGCAGCACGCGGGCAAGGGCCGGCTGGGCCGGACCTGGACCACCCCGCCCGGCGCCGGGCTGACGTTCTCGGTGCTGCTGCGCCCGGCCGGGGTGCCAGCCGCCGGGCTGGGCTGGCTGCCGCTGCTGGCCGGGGTCGCGGCGGCGGCCGCGGTGCGCGAGGTGACCGGGGTGCCCGCCCGGCTCAAGTGGCCGAACGACCTGCTCGCCGGGGAACGGAAGCTGGCCGGGATCCTGGCGGAGAGCCGCGGCCAGGCCGTGGTGGTGGGGGTGGGCCTGAACGTGTCCCAGCGCGCGGGCGACCTGCCCGTGCCCACCGCCACCTCGCTGCTGCTGGAGCAGGCGGCGCTGCCGGCGGGCCGGGCCCGCGAAGCGATCCTGACGGCGATCCTGACCGGCCTGGAGCGGTGGTACACGGCCTGGACGGCGGCCGCGGGCGACGCGGACGGCTGCGGGCTGCGCGCGGAGTACCTGCGCCAGTGCGCCACCGTCGGCCGGGAGGTGCGGGTGCTGCTGCCCGGCGACCGGGCGCTCACCGGCCGGGCCGCCGACGTGGACGCGCTCGGCCGACTGGTGGTGCGGACGCCGGCCGGGCTGACCGCGGTCAGCGCCGGGGACGTGGTGCACGTCCGGTAGCGCCCGGCCCGGACCTGTTGCCGCCCGGCCCGGCGGCCGGGCATTTCGCCGCGTTCCATGCCAGCATGTGCGTCATGGCCCGTGAAGACCAGCTCGCCGAGGGCGAAGAGCAGGTGCTGCTGCTCCACCCGCACTGGAAAGTCCTGCTGTGGCCCTGCCTGCTGCTGCTGGTGGTGGCCGCGGCCGCGCTGGCGGTGCTGATCGTCATCCCGCCGGGCCGGTACGCCGGGGCGGAGCAGGCCGCCGTCGGGGTCGTCGCCGCGCTGGCGCTCCTCATCTGGTTCGTGCTGCCCTACCTGCGCTGGCGGACCACCACCTACGAGCTCACCACCCGGCGGCTGCGGCTGCGCCGCGGCATCCTGTCCCGGTCCGGCCGGGACTTCCCGCTGACCCGGATCAGCGACGTGTCGTTCTCGCACGGGCCGATCGACCGGCTGCTCGGCTGCGGCCGGCTGGTGGTGGAGTCGCCGGGCGAGCACGGCCAGCTGGTGCTGACCGAGATCCCGCGGGTCGCGTTCGTGCAGAGCACCCTGTTCCAGCTCGTGGAGGACGAGCAGGAACGGCTGGCCCGGGAGGACCGCCAGGCTTGATTCCCGCCAGAGCGCGATAGCGTGCGGTCATGGATGGGGTGACGCTGCGCAGGCACGTGGTGGGTGAGGCGGGGGTGGCCGAGATCCTGCTCGACCGGCCCGGCGCGCTGAACGCGATCAACACCGCGATGGCCGCCCGGCTGGCCCAGGTCTGCGCCGAGCTCGGCGAGGACCCGCAGGTGCGGGCCGTCGTGCTGTCCGCCGCGGGCGAGCGGGCTTTCTGCGTCGGCGCGGACCTCAAGGAACGCAACCGGATGTCCGACGCCGGCCTGCTGCGCCAGCGGCCGGTGTTCCGGGCGGCGTTCGGCGGCCTGCTCGGCCTGCCGCAGCCGGTGATCGCGGCGGTGCACGGGTACGCGCTGGGCGGCGGCTGCGAGCTGGCGCTGAGCTGCGACCTGATCGTCGCCGACGAGACCGCGGTGTTCGGGCTGCCGGAGACCACGGTCGGGCTGGTGCCCGGCGGCGGCGGCACCCAGCTGGCCGCCCGGCGGCTGGGCCCGGGCCGGGCCGCCGACCTGATCTTCACCGGGCGCCAGGTGGACGCGCCGGAAGCGGAGCGGATCGGGCTGGTGGACCGGCGGGTGCCCGCTGGCGCCGCGGTCCAGCACGCGCTGGACCTGGGCCACCTGATCGCCGCGAACTCCCCGGTGGCGGTGCGGGCCGCCAAGCGGGCGGTCCGGGAAGGCGGCTCGCTGCCGCTGGCCGCCGGGCTGGAGGTCGAGGACGCCGCGTGGCGGACCGCGGCCATGTCGGCGGATCGCCGGGAGGGGATCGCTGCGTTCAGCGAGAAGCGGCGGCCGAAGTGGCCGGGCGAATGAGGCAGCCGGAGGTGTGCCAGTGACTGACCTGCCCAGCCGGATCTCCGTGCGGGAGGTGGGCCCGCGGGACGGGCTGCAGAACGAGGACCCGGTGCCGGCCGCCGCCAAGATCGAGCTGATCGACCGGCTGTCCGGGACCGGGGTGCGCCGGATCGAGGCGGTCTCGTTCGTCCGCCCCGAGGCCATCCCGCAGATGGCGGACGCCGACGAGGTGTGGGCCGGGGTCACCCGGGCGCCCGCGGTCCGCTACTCGGCGCTCGCGCCCAACCTGCGCGGCGCCCGCCGGGCCCTGGCCGCCGGCTTCAGCGAGGTCGAGGTGGTCGTCTCCGCCTCCGACACGCACAACCGCAAGAACGTCAACCGGGGCACCGCCGAGTCCCTGGACGACATCGCCGCGGTCATCAGCGAGGCGCACAGCCAGGGCGCGACCTGCCAGGTGATCGTGTCCACCGCCTGGGGCTGCCCCTACGAGGGTGACGTCCCGGTGGAACGGGTGGCCGGGGTGGCCGGGCGGGCGGTGGCCGACGGGGCCGACTCGGTCTCGTTCGGCGACACCACCGGCATGGCCACGCCGCGGCGGGTGTGGGACCTGGTCGGGGCGTTCCGCTCCCGGTACCCGGACACCCCGCTCAACCTGCACTTCCACAACACCCGGGGGACCGGCCTGGCCAACGTGCTGGCCGCCCTGGAACTGGGGGTGGACGACTTCGACGCGTCGGTCGGCGGCCTGGGCGGGTGCCCGTACGCGCCGGGCGCCACCGGCAACATCGCCACCGAGGAACTCGTGCACATGGTCGAGGACATGGGCATCG
>JBLMWU010000044.1:0-24747 GCA_050257395.1 Gemmatimonadota bacterium
GATGAGCGGGTCTGCCGGGAAATGATCATGTGCGGTGATGTGCGCGGCTGGTGACAGAGATGACGCTGAGGCGGGCGGGGGCTCAGGTAATGGGCGGGGGAGTGCCCTCGGCGCTGGCGGCGAGCTGCGGGTCCCAGCGGCAGGCGGCGCACCCGTGCCGGAACGCCGAGCGGGCGAACTCCAGGGCGGCCGCGTGCGGGTCGGCGGCGGCCCGCACGTCGTCCCAGTCCAGCAGGTACTCGCCGAGCGTGCCGTCCCACCGGGCAGCGGCCGGTGACAGCTGCGCGGCCGCGAAGCCGTCCTCTGCCGGGTGCACGTAGGCGTAGAAGGCGGCTCTGCCGTACCGTGCGTCCCCGGGCCACCAGCCGACCGCGACCTCCTGCGCGGTCATGGCGTTGCGGGTGATGAAGTCGTCGCCGGGCGGCGCGGCCGGCGTGCCGGAGAACAGGTTCACCGCCAGGTCGAACGACCCCCACCAGGCGTTGACCGGGGTGGACCGGCCGCGGTACGGCGCGCGGAACTCCGCCAGCACCAGCGCGGCCTGGGTCGCGGCCGCGAAGTAGTCGCTGACCTGGCCGGGGTCGTAGCGCGCGTGCTCGCTGTCCTGGTCCAGCGGCACGGTCCACGGCACTTCCTGCGGCGTGGCGTCGATCGTCACGTCGCCGCCGGCCCGGCGGGCCGCCGCCAGCACCTCCCGGGTCACCTCGCCGACCGGCCGGTCCGGGGTGAGCGGGATCCGCTCGGCCGGGCCGGCGCTGTGCTCGACCACGGCCTCATGCGTGCGCAGGTCCAGCGCGGCGACCAGGGACCCCGAGCCGTCCGGCGCTGGCAGCGGCGCCGTCTCCCAGCCCCGCGCGGTCAGCCGCAGCGCCGCGTGCTGCAGCTGCGGCTCGGCCGGTGCGAGCCGCACCGCCAGCTTTCCCAGCACCTGCGTGTGCGCGTGCAGCGTGTCGCACGTCGCGCGCCACTGCTCGTATGAGCACCCTGGCCAGTCCCCCGCCATGGCCGCACCCTAACCCGCGGGCACCGCGTGATCAACGATCCGCGCTGGTCAGCCGCTCCTTGAGGGCGGTGATGAAGGACTCCCGGTCCGGGGCGGGCCCGGGACCGAGGTTGAGGTGCTCCGGGCCGGGCACCCATTCGCCGAGCACCGTGGCGGGCTTGCCGTCCGCCGTCCAGCTGTGCTCCAGCACCAGGTAGCGGCTCTGCTCCGGCGGGTCCGCCGGGAGGATCGCGGCCAGGTGCGCCTCTGCGGTGCGCTCCGCGGGCGGCAGCGTCACCAGCACCGCCGCGGTGCCGCCGAGATCGGCGAGCTCGCCGTGCAGCCCGTCCGGGGACAGCCGCTCGTCAGCGGGCAGCTGCCCGCCGACGTCCGCCCACGCCGAGGCGAGGGCGTCATCGAGCAGGCCGGCCACCGCCATCGCGGCCAGGTCCACCCCGGGCTGCCGGGCGAGGGAGGGGAGCACCTGGTGGGCGAACGCGTAGTGGTGGCGGCGGGGTGAGTCTGATGGCCAGCGCATGCCCGCATCATGCCGCATGGCGCGGGGTGTTCTGGCCGCGACGGGAGTCCCGGGGCCGGGGACCTTAGCCCCTGCTGCCGGGCACCCGCCGCGCCGCAGCGTGGGGGGCGTGACTGCGGGTGAGATGAGCAGGGCGCCGGGCCGGGCCGTGGTCCGCCGGCTGTACGGGCTGAAGCGGTGGATGTACCGGACCGGGCGGCCGGGCATGCTGGCGCGGGTGCTGAACCGGATCTCCGCGCTCCAGTACGCGGCCGGGGTGCTGTCGCCGTCGCGGGCGGTGACGCTGGAGGTGCCCGGCCGGCGCACCGGCCGGATCGTGTCCTTCCCGGTGGTGGCGACCGAGTACCAGGGGAACCGCTACCTGGTGTCGATGCTCGGCCAGGACGCCAACTGGGTGCACAACGTCCGGGCCGCGGACGGCCGCGCGGTGCTGCGGCGCGGCGGCCGCGAGCAGGTGCGGCTGGTGGAGGTCCCGGCCGCGGAACGGGCGCCGATCATCAAGCGCTACCTGGCGGGAGCGCCGGGCGCCCGCCCGCACGTGCCGGTGGACCGCCGCGCCCCGCTGGCCGAGTTCGGCGCGATCGCGGGCCAGTTCCCCGTCTTCCAGGTCACGCCCGCGGCCTGAGCGCCGCCGTCACGGCGTGGCCCGCTCGGTGGGCGGGGCGGGACGTTCCTCGTTGCCATGCCCCGGCTCCAGGTGCGCGGCCTGGGACAGCCGCAAGGGCGTAAACGCATGGCCAGCGTGAACGGAGACCGGTTCGGTCATCACGCAGACATGGTCACCGCCCTCGTCGACCAGGGTGGTGCGGCGGGCGGCCAGCCAGTGCGGGCAGTCAGCCAGCAGCGGCACGCCACCGGGGCCGGTTCCGGTGCCCAGGCCCGCGAACTTGTCGGTGCGGTCGCCGGTGAGGGTGCCGAACCGCTCTGCCAGCGGCAGCCCGCTGGCCGGGAGGAAATGCAGCGCCAGGTGGGTCGCGCGCAGCGCCACCCGGTAGGTGTGGTTGGCCTTGGACAGCCACACGCAGTACCGCAGCGGCTCGATGCTCGCCTGGCAGTGGAACCCGACCAGGCAGCCCGCCCGCTCGCCGCCGGCGGCGGTGGTCACCACGATCAGCGGCGGGTCGAGGGACGAGGTGAGGGCGCCGAAGCCGTCATCGGGCATGACGCCGCACCAGGGGTCGCGTGATCAGCACGTGATGCTTCCTGCCCAGGAATTCAGCGCTTGATCGTGAAAGCGCCCGGCGGCGGGCTGGGGGAGGGCTGCGCGTCAGCGTCCGTGACCGGTTTCGCCCCGCTGGCGAACCGGTCCAGGTCGGTGCCGTGCACCAGCCGCCCGGGGAACGGGTCGGCCGCCGCCCGCCGGGTCAGCTCCGCCACCGGCAGCTCCTGCTGCGAGGCGGCCAGCACCAGGTTGCCGAAGCGGCGGCCGCGCAGCACGGCCGGCTCGGCCAGCAGGCAGACATCCGCGAACACCGTGCGCAGCGTCGCCACCCGGGCCCGGGCGTGCGCCAGCGGCGGCCCGTCGCCCACGTTGGCGGCGTACACCCCGGCCGGGCTCAGCACCCGGGCCACGGCGGACTCGAACTCCACCGTCGTGACGTGCGCCGGGGTGTGCCCGCCCGCGAACAGGTCGGCGACCACCAGCCCGAACGAGCCCGGCGCGAGCTGCCCGAGCACCTCCCGGGCGTCGCCGGTCCGGATCCGCACCCGGCCCGCCGGGCCGCCGCCCGCGGCCCGCGCCCGCTGGCGCAGCGGCAGCCGCCGGCGGACCAGCTCCACCAGCACGGTGTCGGCCTCGACCGCGAGCTGGGCCGACCCGGGCCGGGTCGCCGCGACGTAGCGGGCCAGCGTGAGCGCGCCCGCACCCAGATGCAGGGCCCGCAGCGGCTCGCCAGCGGGTGCCGCCAGGTCGGCCAGGTGCCCGAGCCGGCGCATGTACTCAAACTCCAGGTACTCCGGATCGTCGAGGTCCAGGTGTGACTGCGGGGTGCCGTCGACCAGCAGCATCCAGGCCCGGGGCCGGTCCAGGTCGCGGAGCAGCTCGATCCCGCGTGCCCCGTCCGCAGGCCGGTCAGCGGGCCCGGCGCCGTCCCCCGGTTGCTTCGCCACAGCGTGATCAGCGGCTCGCCAGCTCGCGCATGACCCGATCTTATCGGCCCGGAATGCCCCATATTGTGCTCGCGTCACGGTACGTAGCTTCGTCGCCAACATGGCGGACTGGCTGCGCAGCGCCGACCTGGTGGTCAGCAAGGCGGGGCCCCGCGGGCGGGGTCCTATCGGCACCGTTCATTGCTGCCGCGCGGTCAGTCGCAGGGGCCGCCGGCCAGCCAGTGGGCGCCGCGCTGGTAGAGGGCCTCGACCTCGGGGCCGGTGAGGCCGGGCATGTCGGGCTTGACCGTGTAGCCGATCTGGGTCTGCAGGTAGGCGAGGTGGCGGTAGCCCTCGGGGAACCGGGCCAGCAGGTCCGGGTCCAGCGACAGCTGCGCGGCCGGGTCCAGCGGGTCGAGCCGGTCCATCTCATAGACCAGCCGCCGCAGCACCAGGCCCCAGCGTCCGTCCCGGCGCTCCAGGAAGTCGTAGAAGCGCCCGGTGCACACCACGTTGCAGACCACGTCGTGGACGGCGGCCCGCTGCGTGATCGTCATCTTGGTCTGCGCGATGGCCCGGTCACCGGCCAGGTCCACGGACATGCCGCCGAGGAAGTGCAGGATCCGCACCCCGCGCTCGAAGCCCTCCTGGCTGACCCGGATGAAGTCCTCGGCCGGGCCCTGGAACCAGGTCGCCATCATCCGGCCGTCCGGATGCCAGACGGTGCGGAACCGGTCCCAGTCGCCCGCGTCCCGCCAGACCGCCCAGTTCTCGATCAGCTCGCGGATCGCCTGCCGGTCCGCTGCCTCGCCGGTCATCAGGCGGGGAGCGGGGCTGGCATGGTGGCGGCCAGCACGCTGGCGAGCACGTCCCGGTGGGTGGGGGCGGCCTCGGCGTGCCGCTGGCGGCCCGCGTCGGTGAGGCTCACGTAGATGCCGCGCCGGTCGGCGTCGCACAGGCTGCGCTCGACCAGGCCGTGCCGTTCCAGCCGGTCGATGAGCCGGGACAGCGCGCTCTGGCTGAGGTGGACGGCATCGGCCAGCTCCTGGGCGCGGAACTTCTGCCGGTCGCTCTCGGCCAGCCGGTCCAGCACCTCGAACTCGCTGACGCCGAGACCGTGCTTGTGCCCGAGCTCATGCTCCAGCGCGCAACTGGCGGCGGCATGGCTGGCGGCGATGGCCCGCCAGGTGCTCACCACCGGGTCCGGCCCGGCCGGCTGATTCACGCTCACGCCGCGCATCTTAGTCCGCGCCATGGTTAGATGCAAGCACATTAATTGCGCTTGCATCTAGTGTTTGCGCATGCATATAGTTCAGGGCATGGAGTCAGCTACCCGGGTCCATGAACCCCCTTACCGATCTTCTGCTCCTTCCCCCGCACTTCCCGCAGCCGCCGGCCAGCGCTGGAGTCCCCGGCTGTGGGCGATCCTGCTGGTCCTGTGCGGCGCCTTGTTCCTCGACGCGCTGGACGTGTCGATGGTCGGGGTGGCCCTGCCCGCCATCCGCGCGGACCTCGGCCTGACCACCGCGTCCCTGCAGTGGATCGTCAGCGCCTACGTGCTGGGCTACGGCGGCCTGCTGCTGCTCGGCGGGCGGGCCGCGGACCTGCTGGGCCGCCGCCGGGTGTTCCTGGCGGCGCTGGCCCTGTTCGCGGCCGCCTCCCTGCTCGGCGGCCTGGTCAGCAGCCCCGGGCTGCTCATCGCGGCCCGGTTCGTCAAGGGCGTCGCGGCCGCGGTCACCGCCCCGGCCGGGCTGTCGCTGCTGACGACCACGTTTCCCGAAGGCCACCTGCGCAACCGGGCGATGAGCGTCTACTCCGCGTTCGGGGCGAGCGGCTTCTCGCTCGGGCTGGTGCTGTCCGGCGTCCTGACCGAGATCAGCTGGCGGTGGACGCTGCTGGTGGCCGCGCCGGTGGCGCTGGTGACACTGGTCGCGGCGGCCTTCGTGCTCCCGCGGGTGGCGCACGCCGGCCGCCAGGGCCGCCGGTTCGACATCCCCGGGGCGCTCGCGGTGACGTCCGCGATGCTGCTGCTGGTGTTCACGGTGGTGTCGGCCCAGCAGGCCGGCTGGGCGTCGGTGCGCACCATCGGCTCGTTCGCGGGCGTCGCGGTGCTGCTGGCGGCGTTCGTGGCCATCGAGCGCCGGAGCACCGACCCGCTGGTGCGCCTCAGCCTGTTCCGCTCCGGCGCGCTGACCAGGGCGAACATCGGAGCCGTCACGCTGTTCGGCTCCTACGTCGCGTTCCAGTTCCTGGTCACCCAGTACCTGCAGACGCTGGCCGGCTGGTCGGCGCTGGCCACCGCCATGGCCTTCCTCCCGGCCGGGGTGGTGGTCGCGCTGCTGTCCACCCGGATGGACGCGCTGATCAGCCGCTTCGGCACCACGCGCCTCACGGTGCTGGCGTTCGCCAGCCTGGTCGCGGGCTACGCCTGGTTCCTGCGGGTCGGCGTGCACCCGGACTACCCGGCGGTGATCCTGCCCACCGTGGTCGCGATCGGGCTGGCGTTCGGCCTCGGGTTCACCGCGCTGAGCCTGGCGGCGACCGCGGGTGTGCCGGACCGGGAGCAGGGGCTGGCCGCCAGCCTGTTCCAGACCTCGTTCCAGGTCGGCGGCGCGGTCGTGCTCGCCGTCGTGACCGCGGTGGTGGACGCCGGGGGAGCGAACGCGGTGACCTCGCCGCAGGCGACGCTCAGCGCCTACCGGCCCGCGCTCGCGGTCATCACGGCGGTGGCCGCGCTCGGTGCGGCGGTCGCGTTCTCCGGCCTGCGGGCCCGGCGGGCGGCGCCGGTGCCCGCGGCCGTGACCGTGGCGGATCCGGCCGAGCTCGCCCTCGCGGCCGCGCGGAAGCGGGCGGCGGCGGCACGTGCCGACATCATCCGGCGCGCCGAAGCGGCCCGCGCCGACGCGAGGCGCCGGCTGGCCGCCGCCCGCGCCGAAGCCGATCGCCACGAGGCGCTGGCCGCCGAGGCAGCCACTGACAGCGACGTTGCCTGAGCTGCCCTAGCTGAGAGAATGCCCCCGGCCTTGCGCTGGGGGCATTCTCGCTATCTGTGGTCAGGCGGCACCGGGCGGCTCGTGCGCCGTGCGGCGGGCGGCCAGGTCAGGAGCGTTCTTCCTCGTAGTCGAGGGCGGCGCCGAGCCGGGCGAGCGACACGGTGGCCTCGTCCATGGCTTTGCGCGCCGCTTGTGCGGCATCCACCGGCGTGATCTGTGCTGCTCATCAGTGCCGGGCTGCCCGAGGGCCTGGGCGGCCGTGAAAATTTGGCCGTTAGGCAATCTTGATTGCCTAACGGAGTGCAGCGGTAACGTCACTAGTTGGCGACCCGAACCGGACGGGCCTCGCGGTGATCCGGGTTTACGGCCACCCCGGCACGTCCTTGCTCACGTGAGGAGAGGCAATAGGGGAGGCAGCGCCATGAAGAATCCGTCGGAGCTGAGCGTGCTTGCCCGCTGGGACCACGACCTGGCCACCATCGTGCTGCGGGGAGAACTCGACATCACGTCGGCGTCCCGGGCTGAGCGGTGCCTGGCCGGGGTCCTCAGCAGGAAGCCCTGCCGGCTCGTCGTGGACGTGGCCGGCCTGGCATTCATGGACACCCAGGGGGTCAAGCTCCTCGCCCGGGCCCGGCGGGGCCTCCCCGCCGGCCGCGATGTCATCATCCGCGACCCCAACCCCTCCGTTCACCGGATGCTGGCCCTTACCGGCATCGACCAGGTCTGCATCGTCGAAGGGCAGCGCCTTCCGCCCCTGCCGGGCGCCCAGAGCACCGCTTGACCTGAGCCGGAACGCTCCGGCCGGGCAGCACGTCCAGCCGGATGCGGAGCTCATCGGGCCTGGCTGGCAGCCAGGCGCTGGCGCCCCGCGCAGCCGCGAACCCGCTGCCCATCTTCTTCACGAACAAGCCCGGCCAGATCGGCACGGAAACCCGCGCCGCGGCTCTTGACGGTGGGTCCCGGGTGCCTCAATATGGTCCAAAAATCGGGCCTTTAGACCAGAGGAGCATCGTGCCCCGGATCGACCCCGCCGGCTTCGAGGCCGTCGACCGCGCCATCAGCGCCGGCGCCGAGCAGGCCTTCGCGTTTCTCGAGCGGCTGGTGGCCGCGCCGAGCACGGTCGGGGAGGAGGCCAAGGCCCAGCAGGTGGTCGCCGACGAGCTCGACCGGCTCGGCTTCGGGGTCAGCGCCGTGCCGGTGCCGCCGGGCATCGCCGGGCAGGGGCCGGCCGGGGTCGCCCAGGCTTCCTACGCCGGACGGGACAACGTGCTCGGGCTCAGCAATCCCGGCGGCTCCCCGTCACTGCTGCTGAACGGGCACGTGGACGTGGTGCCGGCCGAGGCGGCGGTGTGGTCGGGAGACCCGTTCGAGCCGGTCACGGCCGGCGGATGGCTGCGGGGCCGGGGCGCGGGCGACATGAAGGGCGGCTTCGCCATGGGCCTGCTCGCCGTGGCGGCGCTGCGGGCGGCGATGCCCGGCGCCGTCAGCGGTGAGCTCGGGTTCCTGAGCGTGATCGAGGAAGAGTGCACCGGCAACGGCACCTTCGCGGCGGCGAGCGCGGGCGTGCTGGGCGATGCGGTCGTGCTGCTCGAGCCGACCGGCCTGGACCTGCTGCTCGGGGGAGTGGGCATCCTGTGGGCCGAGATCGAGCTGGATGGCGTGCCCGCGCACGCCGAGTCCGCGGACCGCGCCGTCAACCCGGTGCACAGCGTGCCGGTGATCCTGCGGGCGCTGGCCGGCCTGGAATCCGACCTCAACACCGCGCACGCCGACCAGGCCTTCGGCGAGGTGGGCCGGCCCTACAACATCAACGTCGGCACGATCCGCGCGGGTGACTGGGCGTCCAGCGTGCCCGCCCGGGCGGTCATGCGGGTGCGGGCGGGCTTCCCCCGCGGGTGGACGGCGGATGAGGCGTTCACCAGGGTCGCGGACGCGGTGCAGGCGGCCGCGGCCGCCGACCCCTGGCTGGCCGCCCATCCGCCCCGGCTGCGGCAGTCGGGCTTCCGGGCCGAGGGCTACCTGCTCGCGCACGATCACCCGCTGGCCGATGCGGTGGCGGCGGCGCATACGGCCGCCCACGGCGCGGCGCCCCGGCGGATCGTGCTGGGCAGCACCACCGACGCCCGCTACTACCTCAACCAGTTCGGGCGGCCGGCGCTGGCCTACGGCCCGCTGGCGCGCAACATCCACGCCGCCGACGAAGCGGTCGAGCTGGCCAGCGTCGTCGCCGGGGCGCGATCGCTGGCCCGGTTCATCGCGGGGTACTTCGCGGGCGGTGGGCTGCCGTCCGGGCCGGCCCTGCTGCCCGGCGGGCCGGGGACACCCGGAGCGGCGCGGTGACCCCGCCCCGGCCGGAGGAGCAGCAGCCGGCCCCGCCCGCCGCCCCCGGCCCGGCCGGTGAGGAGGCCTACGGCCGGGTGCTCGCCCCGGTCCGGCTCTCCACCGCCGGGGAGCACATCGCCGACCGGCTGGTCACCGCCATCGCCCTGGGCGAGTTCGTGCCCGGCCAGCGGCTGCCCGCGGAGCGGGAACTGGCGGCCCTGCTCGGGGTGAGCCGTTCCACCGTGCGCGAGGCGCTGCAGCGGCTGCAGGCCGCCGGGTACGTGATCACCCGGCGGGGCCGCGGCGGCGGCACATTCGTCCGCACCGGCCAGGGCCCGGACGCCGACGAGATGATCCGGCGCACCCTGCTGCCCGCCTGGGACGAGCTCAGCGAGCTGCTGGACTTCCGGCTGCTGATCGAGCGGGCCGTCGCCCGGGCGGCAGCCGAGCGGCGCGACGAGCAGGACATCAAGGCGATCCGCGAGGCCGCCGCCGCCTACGAGCGGGCGGTGGACCGCGACGCCTCCCGGCTGGCCGACCACGCCCTCCACCTGGCCATCGCGCAGGCCACCCACAACAAGCGGCTGGCTGAGCTGAGCGCCAGCATCCGGCGGGAGGTGAGCCTCGGCTTCGACGCCGAGCCCTACACCCCCGCGGTCCGGCGCCGGGCGCTGCACCAGCACCCCGCCCTGGCCGAAGCGGTCATCAGCGGTGACGCCGAGGCCGCCGCCGGGCTCGCGGCCACCCACTTCTCGATGACCGAGGACATGCTCAGGGAACTGCATGCCCGGATCCGGGTCCGATCAGGAGGGGAAGCCAATGCCCGTAGCCAGGGTCAATGACATCGACATCAACTACCGGCTGGAGGGCGACGGCGCGGAGACCATCGTCCTGGTCAACGGCCTGGCCGACGACCTGGAAAGCTGGGGCTTCCAGGTGGACGACTTCCTGGCGGCGGGTTACCGGGTGCTGCGCTTCGACAACCGCGGCGTCGGCGCCAGCAGCAAGCCGGCCGGCCCGTACTCCAGCCGGATGCTCGCCGACGACGCCAAGGCGCTGGTGGACTCGCTGGGAGTCACAGACTTCCACCTGATGGGCGTGTCCATGGGCGGCATGATCGCCCAGGAATACGCGCTCACCTACGGAGCCGACCTGCGGTCGGCCACGTTCGCGTGCACCTACGCGGCGCCGGGCCCGTTCTGCTCCCGGATGTTCAGCATGTGGGCTGACATGGCACCGGTGCTGGGTGTCCCGTTCGTGATGCGCGACGTCACGCTGTGGGCGTTCACGGTCCCGTTCTTCGAGCAGCGGGGCGACGAGCTCGCCGAGTTCGAGACGGCGATGCGCTACATGGACCAGCCGGTGCACGCCTACCTGGCGCAGCTGGCCGTCATCCAGCAGCACGACACCACGGCGCGCCTGGGCCAGCTCGCCGTGCCCACCCTGGTGCTGGCCGGCGAGCAGGACATCCTCATCCCGGTTTCGCTGTCCCGGCAGCTGCACGAGGCAACACCCGGGTCGCAATGGGCGACGACCAAGGGCGGTCACGCCTGCCTGTGGGAACATCCCGCCGAGTTCAACCAGGCCTTCCTGGACTTCGTCAAGCAGCACGGAAGGGGCTAGCCATGGCCGCTCCCGAAACCTCCCCGCAGACTCTCCAGCGCGGCCAGCTCGGGCTCTTCGGCGTGATCATGCCGGGCCTGGCCCAGATCGCCCCCGCCTTCAACCTGTTCTTCACCACCGGCGTCATGGTCGGGCTCGCCGGTGCGTCCGCGCCGCTGATCTTCCTGATCAGCATGGTCGGGATGGGCGCCACCGCGAGCAGCCTCGCGCAGTTCGCGGGGGTCTATCCCAGCGCCGGTTCGTTCATCACCTACATCACCCGGGCCATCGGGACGAAGGTCGCGGTGGCGATCGGCATCATCACCGTGCTCGGGTACATCATCGCGTTCGGCGGGATCTACATCTTCGTCGGCAGCTACATCGTGCAGAACGTGTTCGGCGACCCGCACATCTGGGGCATCACCCAGATCGTCACCATCGTCTACGGCGCGCTGGTGGTCGCGCCCGTCGTGGTGGGGCTGCGCTTCGGCGTCCGGGTCACTGTCGCGCTGTACGTGTTCGAGGTCGTGCTGCTGCTCGCGCTCAGCCTCACCATCCTGGTCCGCGGCGGCGCCAGCGGCCTGTCCGCCACCCCGTTCAGCTGGCCGGGCGGCTCCAAGGACGTGCTGATCGCGTTCAGCCTCGCGGTGCTGGCCTTCGGCGGCTTCGAGGCGGCCGCGCCGCTGGCCGAGGAGACCCGCAACCCCCGCCGCAACGTGCCGCTCGCCGTGCTCGGCGCGGTGGTGGTCAGCGGCCTCATCTATGTGATCGGCTCCTACGCGCTGGTCACCGCGTTCGGGGTGGGGCACGCGGGGGTGCTCGCGCAGGACGGCAACCCGTTCCACACCGCCGCCAAGGCGTTCCTGCCGTTCGTGGCGCCGCTCATCACCTGGGTGTTCCTGTCCAGCGTGACCAGTTCGTACGTGGCGGCCAACACCCAGACCTCGCGGGTCATTTACGCCGGTGCCCGGGGCGGGCTGTGGAGCCACGCGCTGGCCGCGGTCAGCCCGCGGTTCCGCACCCCGGCGGTGGCCGCGGTCGCGTTCGTGGCGCCCAGCATCCTGATCGGCGTTGTGTCCACCGCGTTCACCGACCCCATCACCGCGTCGGGCTTCCTCGGCACGTTCGGCATCCTCGGGCTGATCATCATGTACCTGGTCGCCAACGTGGCGCTGGTCGTGGAGTGGGTGAAGTTCCGCCGCCAGGGAGTGCACAAGAACCTGTGGCTGTGGGTGGTCACCCCGGTGGTCGGCGTCATCGTCCTCGCCATCCCGGTCTGGGGCGACCTGCGGCCCGGCCAGCCCAGCCCCTTCAACACCCTGCCGTGGCTGACCATCGGGCTGATCGTGGTGGGCATCGTCTACGCCCTGGTCCTCGGCGCTGTCCGGCCCGGCGCGCTGGAACGGGCCCCGGCCCTGCTGGAGGGCACCGAAGGCAGCGACGCCGACCCGCAGCCGGTCGGCTGACAGGCCGTGCGCGGGCGCGGTCAGGCCGGTGACCGCGCCCGCGCACGCATCACCGCACCGCTGGACATCACGACGTTCCATACCTAGGATTCCTAGGTATGGTCGAGGGCCCGGTGAGTGGCAGCCCGATGCCGGTGACGAGCTCATCGAGGCCTACCTCGACGACCTGCTGCTGGCCTTGCGTCAGGATGTCCTCGTCATGCACTTTGAGCTGTCCGGCATGCAGGCTACGCGTCGCCGTCAGGGAGCAGGAGCCGCGCCGTGGTGTCGATGAGCCAGGTCCGGTATCGCTTCGCCGTCCAGCCGAACTGGTCGGTTAGCAGCAGGTACGCGTCGGGGTTCGCCAGTGCGGAGTAGGTGTCGGCCGCGTCGTCCGGCGCGAGTCGCAATGGCCCGTTGGCGGCGATCGTGTGGATGTTGTCGCGCTGCCTTTCGCGCCGCGCCGCGTGGTCCGCGGCGATAAAGTCGCCCAGCTCGGGGTCGCCGGTCCCCGCACTGCGAAGCACACGGTGAAAGGGGGCGAGCCGTTCTAGCCGGCGGGCTGAAAACTGGGCGAGCGCCCGAAGCTGAACCGCCGGATCGGTTTCGGCGCGGAGGGCCATTTCGATCGGCGGCGCCGGGAAGTCGAAGAACTCGGCGGGTTCCGGCGCATCGGCCACTGCCGCTTCCCTCGCGGCCTTGAGCATCCCGGCCTTGCTCCCGAACCTCTTATAGATCGTTTCCACCGACACGTCGGCGGCCCCGGCGATGGACTCGATCGTCGTCGAGTGGTAGCCGCGCTCGACGAACAGCTGGACGGCGGCGGCGAGCACCCGCCGCCGCGTCGTCTCGGCTTGTTCGCTACGGCGCGTTCGTCGCGGTTTGACCTCGGCCATGTTCTCAGTATAGCGTGCTGTAATAATACAGTTGACTGTATTAAAGTGGCGGACCGGGCAGTAGCCGCAACGGCGCTCGCCTGTTCCGGCAAGGGGGAGGTGCAGATGACAGGTGACCTGGCTTCGCCGGACGCTCCGGAGTTGTACTACGAGGAGAAGGGGTCGGGCGCATCGATCCTTTTGATCCACCCCGCCGGGACGACTGCCTCGACCTGGGGGCGGGTAGCAGAAGTACTAGCCCCAGCGGCTCGGGTGATCGCCTACGACCGGCGCGGGTACCGCCGATCCGGCGGTGCGCCGGTGCGATCGATCGCCGCGCACACCGCGGACGCGGCGGCCCTCCTAGACATGCTGCACGCTGCGCCGGTCGTCGCCGTCGGCATCAGCGTGGGCGCGACGATCGCGATCGACCTGGCCCGGCTCCGACCCGACCTGGTCCGTGGCGTCGTCGCCCATGAATCGCCATGGCACGTGACCCACCACCGCCCGACCCTCCGTCAAATCACCGCACTGTCGACAAGGGGCTGGCTGGCATCTCGGGGTCGCTATCCCGAAGCCGCCGCAGCGTTCCTGCGGTTCGCCTACAGCTATCAAGACGGCGGCTCGGCATGGGATCGATTCCCAGACGAATGGCGGCAGGAAGTGAGCGACAACGCGCAGGCCGCTCTCGCCGACATCCGCATCGCCGTCGGCGCCTACCCATCTGCTCGGCAACTCGCCACAGTTGACCGGCCGGTGGTGTGTTCGTGCGGCGAGCGAAGCGCCGAGACAATGCTTAGGGTGACCCGCGCTCTGGCGAAAGCAATCCCGAGCGCCACCTTCAAGCAAATCGAGGATGCCGGCCACGCTGCTCCCTTCGACGCCCCCAGCAACTTCGCGAAGGTTGTCCTGGACACCCTCACCTGAATCCGCGGGGGTCTCCTGAGGTGACTTCCGGCTGACTGGCCTGCAAGGGTTTGGCGTGGCTACCCGGATAATCATCCCGGCACCACACCCAGCGTGCCGCGCCGTCCTCACTGGCCGGGATCGGTACTCAGCAGCTGATAGAGGTAGTGGTCCTGCCAGCGGCCGGCGATCTGCAGGTACCCGGGCGCCATGCCGATCCGGGTGAAGCCGTTGCGTTCCAGGACCCGCTGGGAGCGGACGTTGTGCAGCAGCGTCTCGGCCTGGACCCGGTGCAGCCCGAGGTCCCGGAACGCCACCCGGGTGAGGTGGCGCAGCGCGGCGCTGGCCAGGCCCCGGCCGTTGTCGGCAGCGGACACCCAGTAGCCCACGCTGCAGGACTGGAACTGGCCGCGGACGATACCGCTGAGGGTGATCCGCCCCGCCACCGACCCGGCCTCGTTCAGGATCACGTGCGGCAGGGCGGTGCCCTGCGCGTGCCGGGCGAGCGCCTCCTCGGCCAGCTCCCGCTGCCCGTCCTCGGTGAAGTAGCGCTCGCTGCGGGCCGGGTCCCAGGGAGCGAGGAAGTCCCGGTTCACGCGGGCCAGCTCAGTCAGAGCCGGGACGTCGGCCAGCGTGACCAGCCGGGTGACGCTCATCCCCCCATGCTCTCAACCTGGGACACTGGCACGGGAGCGGGGCTGGTTCCGGCACTGGTCGACCGGACGGGGGAAGATCCTCAGATTCCCGCGCAACCAGACGCCACCGAACCCGATCTAAGAGGGCGTAAACCGCCAAACGGGAACGGGGTGACGCTGATGAACGGTCCGGTGCAAAAGGGCCAGAGACGGACTGGCCAGGGCAGGCGCGCGGGGGCACGCGCCGGTGCGGGCTGCGCAATCGCGATCATGGTGGCAGTTGCCGGGTGCGGCACCGTCCAGTCAGGGGCGCCGGCCGGGCAGGCCAGTTCGGCCGCGCCGGCCACGGCCTCCCAGAGCGCCGCCGCGAGCAATGCGGCACCGCAGCAGCAAGCGTCCGGGCAGCCAGCGGGCGGCCCGGTGCCGGCCGGGTTCGCCGCCACCTCGGTCACGTTCGTGTCGCCCGATGAGTCCTTCGTGCTCGGGACGGCCCCGTGCGCCACCCCGCCCTGCACCTCGATCGTGCGCACGCTCGACCGCGGCGCGCACTGGCGCGGGATCCCCGCACCGGTCGTCCCGCTCGGCACCCCGTACCAGGGCAAGAGCGCAGCTGTCTGGGGCATCCGCTTCGCCAGTCCCGCACAGGGATTCGTGTTCGGCTCCGGGCTGTGGGAAACGGCTGACGGCGGCCTGCACTGGGTTCGTGACTCCCAGCCGGGCCGGACGATCCTGTCGCTGGCCGTGCTCGGCAGCCACGTGCTCGCGCTCACCGACCGGTGCACCCCGAGCGGCGGCTGCGGCCAGAACGCCACCCTCGTGCGCAGGCCGCTCGCCGGGGGTGCCTGGTCCACCGTGGCCACGGTGCACTCCGCCTGGCTCCTCGACGCGACCGACCTGATCTCCACCCAGGCCGGCGACGCTGCCGTGCTCGACGGCACCAAGGTGCTGACGATCACCAACGGCGGCATGTTCGCCAGCGTGCATCCGACACCGTGCACCAAGGAGGGGGTGGCCTTCCCGGCTTCGGTCGCCGCCACCTCAGGACACGGCGATCTCGCGCTCCTGTGCGTCGGCCAGGCCGCCATGAGCCACACCCAGAAGCGGGTGTACATCAGCGGCAACGGCGGCGCCACCTGGGCGAAGGCAGGGGTGCCTGACAGCGCCGGCGACGGCGGCACGATCGCCGGGCCCACCCCGGTCACCACGGTCATCGCCACCGCGAGCGCCGCCAGCTGGCTCTACCGCTCCACCAACGTGGCCGCCTCCTGGCACACGGTGCGCTTCGAGTCCGACGGCGGCATGGGCTGGGCGGACCTCGGATTCACGACCTTCACCCAGGGCGTGGTGGTGCACGGGCCGGCGATCACCGACGGCAACCGCGACCACCGGCCGGGCCAGCTGCTGCTCACCAGCGACACCGGCGCCACCTGGCAGCCCGTGCACTTCTGAGCCCGGTCAGCTGGCGGGCTGGAAGCTCTGGACGAGCCCGTTCCACATGCTCGCGTAGACCGGGTCCCAGCTGGCGTCCGGGCCGTAGAGCTCGATCGCGTAGCCCAGCCGTCCCGGCTGGACAATGAAGCCCCGGTCGAGGGCATGGGTCAGCTCGCCCTGGTACATGTTGGTGAACTCCCAGTCGGCCGTGTTATAGCCGCGGTAGCTGACCCTGCGAATGCTGATCTGCTGGTAGGTCTGGTCCGCCGTGGCCTGGGCAGCGGCCTGCTGCCGCCAGTCCGCGAGAGCGTCCGGCTTCGGGTGCGTGGTCCACGCGACCACCACCACGAAGCCTGGCTGCCCGCCCGAGAAATGAACCTCGGTGGCGGATCGTGAGCTGACCGTCCAGCCGGCCGGCAGGCTGATGGCGAACCCGCTCGGGTCACGGTAGGGCTGCCAGGAATTGCTCGCGGGCGCCGCAGCGGCCGGACCGGAACTAGCGGACCCGGTCGGCGAGGGCAGGGCGGTCACGGCTGGCGTGGCCTGTGCGGCAGCCCGCCGCCCTGCTGCGATGGCCGCCGGCCGGGTCGTCCGCCCGGCAGCAGGGGAGCGGGCTGCCGCCGTGGTCCAGTGCGTCACGGAAAAGATCGTGCCGACCGCGAGAGCGCCTGCGAGCGCGCCGCCCGCCAGTGCCCATCTCAGGTTCGGCCGGGTTCGCTGGGGATGCCGCCCCGTACTGCCGGGCTGCTCGGGCATGGTGGCAACGCGGCTTCCCGGCGCGCGTCCCCGGGTCTGGGTCGGTGGGCCCACGGGCGGGGTGGCGGCTACGTAGGCGGGCGCGGTGGGGACCGGGGGTTGCGCGGTCACGGCCGACCCGGGGCTGCTGTTCGCTGCGGCGAGCCGGACATCTCCCTCAACCGGCTGGGCCGGTGGCCATGGTACCCATCCGGTTGCCTGGCCCGCTTCCCCCAGGCTGGCGAGGATCTCTTCCGTGGTCGGCCGCTGCTGCGGATCTTTGGCCAGGCAGCGCTCCGCAATTCCCCGGATGCCGGACGGCACTCTGCCGGTGTCTGGCCGGTGGTGGACGACGCGGTAGAGCATGGCCGTAGCGTCCCCGGTGCCGAAAGGCCCCGTGCCCGTGGCGGCGAAGGTGAGCACCCCGCCGAGACTGAAGATGTCACTGGCCGGCCCGGCCTCGCCACCTGATGCCTGTTCGGGCGACATGAAACCGGGTGAGCCGATGATCGAGCCGGCGTGCGTTACCTCTGTCGCATCGGCCGCACGCGAAATGCCGAAGTCGATGATCCGCGGTCCGTCGCTGGCGAGCAGAACATTCGACGGCTTCAGGTCGCGGTGCACCACGCCCGCTGCGTGGATCGCTCCCAGCCCTTCGGCCAGCCCGGCAGCCAGCGGCAGCAGCGACGCAGCCGGCACCGGGCCGTGCCGGGCCACCGCGTCAGCCAGCGATGGCCCGTCGACGTACGCGGTGACCAGCCAGGGCTCCGGACCGCTCAGGTCGGCGTCTACCACCGGTGCGGTGAAGATGCCGCTCACTGTCCTGGCGGTGGCCACTTCGCGGCTAAATCGGGCCCGGAAGTCAGGATTGCCGGCGAGATCAGGCCGGACGATTTTCACCGCCACCAGGCGGCCACCCGGCGACAGGCCCAGGAAGACCCGGCCCATACCACCACTGCCCAATTCACCCAGCAGCCGGTATTTCCCGACCTGCTGAGGATCGCCTGGCGCCAGTTCTTTCATCACCGGTTACCCCCGATCTTGCTGCCTGTTGGACGCGCAGGTCAGGAGCCCGGGTTACCCGCCTGTTGCCCGCTCGCAAGCGGGACGGCAATCGGCGTCAGCAGTCACCCCGGCATTAGCCAGGTGTTTTGGTTTCGTCTGCCGGATATCCGCTGTTAGCGGGGAACGATTGGATTTCCTGTGCGAGTCGAGATGGCCGTGGTATGTATTCGCCCCGTCAGTGCATTCCGCGGACGGCGAGGACGGCGGCGCGGCGGACGGCGGCGGCGAGCTGCCGGGGTGTGTCGCCGCGCCGCAGGCTGGCATTGGTGCGGCTATCACGGCCAGGGCGGCGTCGACGCCCCGCTGCGGGTAGAGGAAGGTTCAGCGTGCCGGCGGCGGCTGGGCGGATTCCAGCAGCGGCAGGAGGAGCTCCGGGGGCCGGGCGATCACCGCGCGGTCCGGCCAGATGACGACCGGGCGCTCGATCAGCTCCGGGTGGGCTGCCATCGCGGCGACCAGCTCGTCCGCGGTGGCGTCCGCCAGCCCCAGCTCCCGGTACCGCGGCTCGCCGGTCCGCATCAGGGTGCGCGGATCGGTGGCGCCCAGCAGGCCCAGCACGCGCCTGATCTCGGCGGCCGACGGCGGGTCGTCAAGGTAGAGGAGCCGCTCAGCGGGCACGCCGTAGTCCGCCAGCAGCGCGTCGGCGCCGCGGCACTTGGAGCACCGCGGGTTGTACCAGACGACCACGCCTTCCTCGGTCATTGCGACACGGTACCGCGCCGCCGGAGCGGACCCGCTACAGGCCGATGGTCATGCCGTCGCAGGCGGCGGGCAGGCGGGCGTCGGCGAGCCGGCCGAGCATGTCGGCGGACATGTGCGTCAGCACGACCCGCCGCGCGCCGAGCTCCGGCAGGTGCGCGGCCAGGGTGGCGTAGTCCAGGTGGTAGCGCACGGGCCGGTCGTAGGTGTAGGCCTCGGCCGCGAACAGGTCCGTGTCCCGCGCGGCCTCGGCCAGCGCGGGCGTCCACGCGGTGTCGCCGGAGTAGCCGAAGCTGGCGCCGCCGAGCTCGACCCGCAGCGCCAGCGGCGGGGCACCGCTGGCGTGGTCCACCTCCCAGCCGCGCACGGTCGCGGCGCCCAGCGCCGCCGGGGTCCCGTCGGTGGCCAGCTCCATGACCTCCACCGGGAAGCGCCGGGAGACCTGGCTGGAACCGGGGAACAGGGTCTCCATCGCGCCGGCCAGCCGGGCCCGGATCCCGGGCGGCCCGGCCACCAGCAGCGGCGCGGTGCGGCGGGAAAACTGCCCGTCCAGGATGAGGAACGGCAGCCCGCCGAAATGGTCACCGTGCAGGTGGGTCACGGCGACGGCGGCGATGTCACCCGGATCCAGGCCCTGCGCCTTCAGCGCCGTCAGGCTGGTGGCCCCGCAGTCCACCAGCATCACCTGGCCGCCGCCGGCCAGGTGGATGCACGTCTGCCAGCGCCCGCCGCTGCCGAACGCGTCACCGCTGCCAGCGAACGTCACCCGCATGACAGCATCCTGCATGACCTTGGGCCCTGGCGCGCGGCCGGCCTGCGCCGGAAGCTGGGGGCGGCGGCGGGCGGTTCCATGAGCCCCGGTGGCGGGAACGACGGGAGAGGGATGAGCGACTCGGAGTCATCCGGCGCTGGCCAGGGCCGGGATCAGGAAGGGCCGTCAGCGCCCGGCCCAGCGCCGCCCGGTCCCGCCGTGTTCGCGCCGTGGAGCCGGGCGTTCCTGCGCCATGCCGCGCTGTGGCTCATGCTGGCCATCATCGGCGGCGTCGTGCTCGCCGGGATCACAGACTCGCTGCTGCACCGGCTGGCCGGTTTCCTGCAGATCATCCTGGTCTCGCTGTTCCTGTCCTTCGCGCTGGAGCCGGCGGTCGGGTACCTGGCGAAGCGGGGGTGGCGGCGGGGCGCCGCCACCGGCGTCGTGTTCCTCGGCCTGCTGATCGTGGTTGGCGGGCTCATCGCGCTGCTGGTCCCGGCGATCGTGACCGGCACCGAGCAGGCCATCGCGGCGCTGCCGGACCTGATCCACAACCTCGCCCGCTACCTGCGGCCGCTGGGCATCCGGATCGACCAGGCCACCATCGAGGAGCAGCTGCGCAAGTCCGGTAGCCGGCTGATCAGCAGCGCGGGCACGCTGCTGGGCGGGGTGTTGCGGATCGCGGGCACGATCGCGGGCGGCCTGCTGCAGGCGCTGGCCGTGGTGTTCTTCACCTTCTACATGGTCGCGCAGGGGCCGCAGATGCGGCGGACGGTCTTCTCCCGGCTGCGGCCGGACCGGCAGCGGCGGATCCTGTTCATCTGGGACAAGGCCATCGACCAGACCGGCGGCTACTTCTACTCCCGGCTGCTGCTCGCGGTGATCAACGGGCTGCTCATGTACGCGGTGCTGCGCTGGCGGTCGGTCCCGTTCGCAGCGCCGCTGGCGGTGTTCGAAGGGGTGATCTCGGAGTTCATCCCGGTCATCGGCACCTACATCGCCGGGGCCGTGCCGGTGCTGGTCGCGCTCTTGTACGACCCGGTCGACGCGCTGATCGTGCTGGCGTGGATCATCATCTACCAGCAGATCGAGAACATCTGGCTCAGCCCCAGGCTCACCGCCAAGACCATGGCGCTGCCCGCGCCGATCGCCTTCGCCGCCGCGCTGATCGGCGGCGCGCTGGGCGGGATCCTGTTCGCCTTCCTGGCCCTGCCGGCCGCCGGCGTCATCCTGGCGGCCACCCGGACGTACGGCCGCTACTACGAGGTGGTCGAGGACGACTCGACCGTCGTGCCAGCCCTGGCCCCGGAGAAGCCGCCACCGCGCAGGCCCCGCCGCCGGTGGCTGCGCCGCCGCGGCCACCCGCCCAGCCAGGACGGCCAGTCCCGAGACGAGAGATAACCGAACTCGGGTCCGGTGGTCCTTCGCCTGCTGCGCGTGGATCGTGTCGGTCAGGCGGCGTGGGTTTCGAACCAGAGGGAGCCGAGGTCGTGGCCTGCCGTCAGGCGCACATCGGCGTCCAGCGCGGCCGCCAAGCGCCGGAGCAGGGCAATAGTGGGCTCAGTGCCGCCTTCTTCGATGCACTCGATCTCGTCGGCGGACATGTCCGCCCGGTGGGCAAGTTCGTCGATAGAAAGGCCGAGAGCGGTTCGCCGGTCGTACAGCGCCTTGCCGAAGGCCAAAGCCTCGCGGATCGCAATCCGCTCAGGATCATCCGCTTGTGCCTCAGGGCGCACCCAGCGGGCGTGCTGCGCGGTCATAACACTCGCCTCTCGTAGGTCCCGGCCGCCGATCCATGGTGATCCCGTTCGCAGATCTTCTGGGCCCGTACTGCCAGGGCGATCTGCCGCTGATCGTGCTGCCTGCTCTTGCGGAACACTGTGAGTAGGACGATCGTCCCATCAGGAGTACACCAGTACGTTACCCGCGCCGCAACATCACGAAGCCGTATCCGCAGCTCCCAGACCTCCCCCTCAAGGTGATCTGACCAGGGCCCGCCAAGCTGGGTGCCTTTTTGCGCGAGCATTCCGCATATCTCGTCGACCCGTTTGAAGTCGCCGTCGCTGAGGCTTTCCAGCCACCGTCGTACCTCAGGTTCGAGCTCAAAATTATATAAGTCGCGTGATCCCTTGGCCACGATGGATCACGGTACGCTGGCGCACCGACAGTACTTGCCGTGTGCCGCTGCACGCGCGAGCAGCCGGAGTGCTCCGGGCGGATCAGTCGATGTGGCGGTGCACGTCCTCGACCTTGGACGGCCCCGGCTCGGCCTGGGCGATCAGCGGCCCCGGGATCGACGGGTCGAGAACACCCTCCTCCAGCCAGGTGTACCGGCCCGCCAGCACCCGCCGCGAGACCTCGCTGTCGGTGCTGTCGGTGTTGCTCCACAGCTGGCCGAACAGCTCCTCGGCCCGCAGCCGGGCCTGGGCGCAGAACAGGTCGGCCAGCTCGCAGGCCACGTCACCGCCGCCGGTGCCGTCCGCGGCGTCGGCCTGGGCACGGACGCAGGCGGCGCTCATCGCGTAGAGCTCGGCGCCGATGTCCACGATCCGGCCGAGGAAGCCCTGCTTGCGCTCGAGCCGGCCCTGCCAGCGCGCCATCCCGTAGAACGTGGCCCGGGCCAGCTTGCGGCTCGCCCGTTCCACATACCGCAGGTGGGTGGCGAGGCGGCCGAACTCGCTGTAGGCGCCGGGCCGCTGCCCTTCCCCGGCGACCAGGCTGGGCAGCCACTTCGCGTAGAACCCGCCCGCCCTGGCCGCGGCGCGGGCGCGCTGCCCGGCCGGGAGCTTGGGGTCGATGAGGTCCCCGGCGGCGGCCAGGTGCGCGTCCACCGCCTCCCGGGCGATGAACAGCCGCATGATCTCCGAAGAGCCCTCAAAGATCCGGTTGATGCGCATGTCCCGCTGCATCTGCTCGGCGGGCACGCCGCGCTCGCCGCGGGCGGCGAGGGAGTCCGCGGTCTCGTAGCCGCGGCCGCCCCGGACCTGCACCAGCTCGTCCGTGATCGTCCAGCCCATCTCCGAGCACCACAGCTTGGCCAGCGCGGCCTCGATGCGGATGTCGTTGCGCTTGTCGTCGGCGAGCTGGCTGGACAGCTCGACCACGGCCTCCAGCGCGTAGGTGGTCGCGGCGATGAACGCGATCTTCTTGGCGACCGCCTCGTGCTCGCCGACCGGGCGGCCCCACTGCACGCGCTCGGCGGCCCACTCCCTGGCGATCTTCAGCGCCACCTTGCCGGCTGCAGCACAGCTCGCGGGCAGCGACAGCCGGCCGGTGTTGAGCGTGGTCAGGGCGATCTTCAGGCCCTGGCCCTCCCCGCCGATGCGGCTGCTGGCCGGCACCCGCACCTCGTGGAACCGGGTCAGCCCGTTCTCCAGCCCGCGCAGCCCCATGAACGCGTTGCGCCGCTCGACGGTGATCCCGGGCGCGCTGCCCTCCACCACGAAGGCGGTGATGCCGCCGCGGTGCCCGTCACTCTTGGGCACCCGGGCCATGACCACCAGCAGGTCGGCGATCACGCCGTTGGTGGTCCACAGCTTCACCCCCTCCAGCACGTACCCGGAGCCGTCCTCGGTGGGGGTGGCGGTGGTGGTCAGCCGGGCCGGGTCGGAGCCCACGTCCGGCTCGGTGAGCAGGAACGCGCTGATCTCACCCCGCGCGCAGCGGGGGAGGTACTCCTGCTTCTGCTCCTCGCTCCCGAACAGCGCCAGCGGCTGCGGCACGCCGATCGACTGGTGCGCCGACAGCAGCGCGCCGAGGACCGGGGAGGCCGACCCGGCGATCATCAGGGCCCGGTTGTAGTACAGGTTCGTGAGCCCGAGCCCGCCGTACTCCCGGGGAATCTTCATCCCGAACGAACCGATCGCGGCCAGGCCCTTCACGACCTCGTCGGGGATCTTCGCGTCGCGCTCGATGAGCGCCCCGTCCACCGACTCCTCGCAGAACGACCGCAGCCGCGCGCAGAACTCCTCGCCGCGCCGCACCGCCTCGTCATCCGGGCGCGGATGGGGGTGGATGAGGTCCAGCCGGAAGTCACCGAGGTAGAGCTGCTTGCCGAAGCTGGGCAGATGCCATCCGGATTCCCGCGCTTCTTCCGCTGTCTGGCGGGCCTCCTGCTCGCCGACATCGCGGACCCGGGGTGCCTGGGGAGTGTCCATGGGGCCGTCCTCTTCGTCGGGGTAGGCACCATAGATACTGCCCAGTACTACCGATGAGTAACACCTCGTAGCCGGCCCTCGCCAGATAGGCCGGCACAGGCCGGTGCGCCCAGCCCGGCAGCCCGCCGCACGCCGCCCGGGTGGCGGCTCTGGGTCCGGCGCAGCAAGGGCTGATGTGCTTACATAGCCAGGTGCCGGAGGCGGGGAAGGACCGGGCCAGGGCGCTGGGCAGCGAGCTGATCGAGGTACACGACTGGCTCCGGCGGGAGCTGCGGCTGCTGCAGGCGGAGCTGGCGGACGGGAGCACCGATCGGTCGCGGCGGCGGGTTCGCTGCGCGCTCACTGCCTCAGCTTCTGCGCCGCCCTCGCCAGCCACCACACCAGCGAAGACCGCCGGGCGTTCCCCGCCCTCGCCGCCCAGCTCCCCGGGCTGACGGCGGTGCTGGCGGAACTGGAGCGCGACCACCAGCTGGTCGCCGCGATTCTCCGCCGGGCAGAGCAGATCGCGGCAGAAGCTGGCGAGGGGAACCTTGCGGCGCTGCGGGCAGAACTCGACGGCCTGGCGGCGATACTCGAATCACACTTCCGCTGGGAGGAGCGCAGGCTGGTGGCCGCGCTGAACGAGCTGGACCAGCCCGGCGCCACGGCCGCGGACCTGTTCGGACTGCCCGATAAATGAGCGGTTCAGATAGGACCCCCGGGGTGGTCCTGGGGAGTCTGAACGGGCGGGCCTTTCGCTGCTGGTGGGAGTTCGCTGTCGCTGATCAGGGTGGGTGGTGACGCTGCCCGGACAACCGGCTGCGTCCGGTTTCTGGCAGCGGGGCCGGTGGCACGCCCGGGCTGGTGGCGGTGATGGCTTCGGTTTGGCGCATGCGTCCGAGTAGCCGGTCTGGGTCGGGTGAGGTGATGATGATGTCTCGCGGGGCCTTGAACAGGGGGAAGGCGTAGTAACGGCGGCTGTGGGTGCCCCAGAGCAGGAGCCAGTGGGGGTTGGCGTGCTGGAGGCGGGCGGCGGTCAGCCGCTCCCTTGGGTCGTACCTGCGGGCACCGTCCTTCCCGCTGCCACGTGCGGGTTCAGGGGCCTGGCTGGCGTTCACCTCCAGCCTCGCTGGTTGTGCAGGGTGTTCTCATCTGCCTGGGCGATGTGTTCCAGGAGCCGGCCGGGATGGTCGCCGTGGGTGAGGGCGCCGTCTCCTAACCGGCGGGCGCACCAGATGATCCCCTGGTGGGTGGTGGTGACGGTCCAGGCTTCCCAGCGTGGGGTGATGGAGTGCTGGACGCGGCGCAGGGCTTCGCCGGTGGGCAGCGCTGTCCAGGGGTCGTCGTGAGGGTCGGGTGGCATGGGTGAGCCCCTCCTGCGGTGGGGTGATCTCTAGGCCCTGGCCGGTGTTGGCGCACCGGCCAGGGCTGCTCGTTTGCTGGTGCTGGCAGGCCAGGCAGGAGAGATTCTATGTGATGCTTATTGATACGTGAAGCTTCCCGCATGTTCTTGCAGGTCATGGGTACTTTACGGTTCGGGGCAT
>JBLMWU010000045.1:0-12856 GCA_050257395.1 Gemmatimonadota bacterium
GGCGGCACCACCTTCTGGCACCGGGTCCCCCTTGCCGGGCGGCTCCACTTTCTGAAGCCGGGCCCCGCCCTGGCCGGCGGTTTCACCTTCAGACGCCGCGCTTGTCCCGGGGCCGTCACCCCCCGGAACCGCCTGCGCGGCAGGGGTTCCGCGTGCCCGTTGCCCGCTCCGCACGCGTCGGGCCCGCGCGTTCGCGCAGGTAATCAGGCCGAACGCCCGGCGCGAGCAGGGCTTTGGCAGTTATTGTCCGCTTAACGTTTTCTTTACCTCCTCCTCCCGCTGACCCACTCTCTGACTGTTTTATCCGGATTCCCGCACTGGCGCCTGCGACCGCCCCCGCTGGTTCTGCCCTGTGCGGCGGCCGCCTCTCCCGCATGGACCGAGCATGACGACTTCCCGCCCGCGGCGGGCCCTCCGGC
This sequence comes from Gemmatimonadota bacterium, assembly GCA_050257395.1. Lineage (GTDB taxonomy): Bacteria > Actinomycetota > Actinomycetes > Streptosporangiales > Streptosporangiaceae > JAIRTY01. The sequence goes on from JBLMWU010000045.1 coordinate 420, forward strand.
CGCGCCGCCTGCCCACGGTGACCTGGGCGGGCAGCAGCGTCGCGACGGTGGCGCTGGTGCTGGTGTCCGCGTTCGGCTTCCGGCTCGGCGGGGCCGCGGGCTCCGGCAGCCCGTACACCCGCGAGGTGGCGGTGGCGGTGGCCGCGCTGCAGTCCCGCTACAGCGCGGGCTCCTACCGCCAGACCCGGTCCTGGCAGTCGGCGAACGCGCTGCAGGCGGCCATCGACTACATGCGGGCCACCGGATCGCGGGCCTACCTGGAGGACGTGGACGACGCCTACCGGTCGCACCACGCGTCAGACGGCTTCCTCGGCCGCTACTACGACGACGAGGGCTGGTGGGCCGTCACCTGGATCAGCGCCTACCAGCTCACCGGCGAGGGCCGCTACCTGGACCAGGCCCGGGACATCTTCGCCGACATGACCGGCGGCTGGGACGGCGGCTGCGGCGGCGGCCTGTGGTGGAACAAGGCGCGCAGCTACAAGAACGCCATCGCCAACGAGCTCTTCCTGTCGGTCGCGGCCAGCCTGCACCGGCTCCTGCCCGGCGACACCGCCTATGCCGGCTGGGCGCAGCGGGAGTGGGCCTGGTTCCGCGGCACCGGCATGATCACCCCCCGCCACCTGGTGATCGACGGGCTCGGGGCCTGCCGGCCTCTGCTCGGCTCGCCGACCTGGACCTACAACCAGGGTGTGCTGATCGGCGGCCTGACGGCCCTGGCGGGCTTCACCCATGACGCCGCGGCGCTGCGCACCAGCCGTGAGGTCGCGGAGGCGGTCATCCGCAGCCGCGGGCTCAGCCCCGGCGGCATCCTGCGCGAGCCCTGCGAACCCCCGGGTACCTGCGGCATGGACGCCCGCATCTTCAAGGGCATCTTCATGCGCAACCTCAAGAGCCTCTACGACCGGGTCGGCGATCCCCGCTATGAGGCGTACATGCGCGCCAACGCCGAGTCCGTGTGGGCGCAGGACCGGCGCGGCAGCCAGTTCGGCCTGCACTGGGCCGGGCCGTTCGACAGCACCGACACGGCCGTGCAGGCAGCCGCGGTGGACATCCTCGCGACGCAGGCGGACTGACGGGCCGGGCGGCCGGGGCGGCCGGGCGGGCGCCTGCCCTCCGGGCGCAGCCCCCGGGCGCCAGCCGGCCGGGCGCCAGCCGGCCCACCGCCGGGGGGCCCTTGACCGGGCCCGATGTGAGCGGTAACAATCCCGTTGTCGCCGGGCATACCGGACCCGGCTGATCCGCTCGCAGGAGGCGCAGCGTGGCGCCAGCCAGGACTGAGCAGCCGCGGCCGCCGGTCATGGCCGACGTGGCCCGGCTGGCCGGGGTCTCCCACCAGACGGTCTCGCGGGTGCTCAACGACCACCCCAACGTCCGGCCCCAGACCAGGCAGAACGTGCTGGCCGCCATCTCCGAGCTGGGCTACCGGCCGAACGCGGCCGCCCGCACGCTGGTCACCCGGCGCACCCGCACCCTCGGCGTCATCAGCTTCGACACCACCCTGTACGGGCCCGCGTCCATGCTGCACGGCATCGAGGCGGCGGCCCAGCACTCCTGGTTCGTGTCCATCGCCAGCCTGCCCGCCCTGGACCGGCGCAGCGTGGCCACTGCCGTGGACCGGCTGCTCGGCCAGGGGGTCGAGGGCATCATCGTGATCGCCCCCAAGACCTCCGCGGTGTCCGCGCTCGGCCGGGTCCACGGCGGCGTGCCGCTGGTCGCCGTGGGCTGCGGCACCCACGCGCCGCTGGCCTCGGCCGCCGTGGACAACGCGGCGGGCGCCGCGCAGGCCACCCGCTACCTGCTCGACCTGGGCCACCGCACGGTGCACCACGTCGCGGGCCCGGCGACCTGGCTGGACGCGCAGGAACGGGTGACCGGCTGGCGGCGGGTGCTGCGGGAAGCCCGGGCGCCGGAGCCGGAGCTGATGGCCGGCGACTGGTCGTCGGCGTCCGGGTACCAGATCGGGCACCGGATCGCGGCCGACCCGGACGTCACCGCCGTGTTCTGCGGCAACGACCACATGGCGCTGGGCCTGCTGCGCGCCCTGGCCGAGCAGGGCCGGCGGGTGCCGGACGACGTCAGCGTGGTCGGGTTCGACGACATCCCGGAGTCCGCCTACTTCCTGCCGCCGCTCACCACGGTCCGCCAGGACTTCGGCGAGCTCGGCCGCCGGGCGCTCGGCGTGCTGGTCGAGATGATCAACGGGCGGCAGCCGCCCGGCTCCTGCCTGCGCATCCCGCCGCACCTGGTGGCCCGGGCGAGCGCCGGCCGGCCCGGCAGCCCTGCCCTGTTGCCCGGGGCGGCCGACGGGGATGACGCTTCCCGGGAGGACACCGCATGAGGGATCTGCCACGAGCCAGGTCAGCCGGAGACGCCGCAGGCGCCCGCGAGGGAGGCCGAGAGAAGTGAGCGCTAACACGGACGCCTGCGTGGTGGGGGTGGACTTCGGCACCCTGTCCGGCCGGGCGCTGGTGGTACGGGTCAGCGACGGCGCCGAGCTCGGCACCGCGACCCGCGAGTACCGGCACGGCGTCATGGACTCCCGGCTGGCCGCCACCGGCGAGCCGCTGCCGCCGGACTGGGCGCTGCAGGACCCGGAGGACTACCGGGACGTGCTGCGCGAGGCCGTGCCCGCCGCGGTGGCAGACGCCGGCGTCGACCCGGAGAACGTGATCGGGATCGGCACCGACTTCACCGCGTCCACGCCGCTGCCGGTGACCGGCGACGGCACCCCGCTGTGCCAGCTGCCCGGCCTGGCCGGGCGGCCGCACGCCTATGTGAAGCTGTGGAAGCACCACGCGGCCCAGCCGCAGGCGGACCGGATCAACGACCTGGCGCGCGAACGCGGCGAGCCGTGGCTGGCCCGTTACGGCGGCAAGATCTCGTCCGAATGGCAGTACGCCAAGGCGCTGCAGGTGCTGGCCGAGGACCCGGAGATCTACCAGCGCGCCGACCGCTGGATCGAGGCCGCGGACTGGATCATCTGGCAGCTGTGCGGCGCCGAGACCCGCAACGCCTGTACCGCCGGGTACAAGGGCATCTGGCAGGACGGCCGGTACCCCTCCAGCGAGTTCCTGGGGGCGCTGCACCCGGCGTTCGCCAGCTTCGCCACCGGCAAGCTGGAGCACCCGATCTCCCCGCTCGGGGGCCGGGCGGGCGCGCTCACCCCGCAGGCGGCGGCCTGGACCGGGCTGCCCGCGGGCATCGCGGTCGCGGTCGGCAACGTGGACGCGCACGTCACCCCGCCGGCCGCCAACGCGATCGCGCCCGGCCAGCTGACGGCGATCATGGGCACCTCCACCTGTCACGTGATGAACGGAGAGACCCTGGCCGAGGTGCCCGGCATGTGCGGGGTGGTCGACGGCGGGATCACCAGGGGCCGGTGGGGGTACGAGGCCGGGCAGACCGGGGTGGGCGACATCTTCGCCTGGTTCGCCGACCACGCGGTGCCGCCGGCCTACGCCGCGGAGGCGGAACGGCGCGGGGTGTCCGTGCACGACCTGCTGTCCGCGGACGCCGCCGCCCAGCACCCGGGCGCGCACGGGCTGATCGCCCTGGACTGGCTGAACGGGAACCGCTCGGTGCTGGTCGACCACCACCTGTCCGGGGTGATCGCCGGGCTGACCCTGGCCACCCGGCCGCCGGACATCTACCGCGCGCTGATCGAGGCGACCGCGTTCGGCACCCGGGTGATCATCGACGCGTTCGAGGGCGCCGGCATCGCCGTGTCCGAGCTCGTGGTCGCCGGCGGGCTGCTGCGCAACGAGCTCATCATGCAGATCTACGCCGACGTCACCCGCAGGCCGCTGAGCCTGATCGGCTCCGGCCAGGGCCCGGCCCTGGGCTCGGCGATCCACGCCGCGGTCGCGGCGGGCGCCTACCCGGACGTGCCGGCCGCCGCCGCGGCCATGGGCAGCATGCGCCCGGCCGTCTACACCCCGCACCCGGCGAGCGCCGAGGTGTATGACGAGCTGTACGCCGAGTACGTGCTGCTGCACGACTACTTCGGCCGCGGCGCCAACGAGGTGCTGCACCGGCTGCGGGCGCTGCGCGACCGGGTGCTGCGGGCGGCGCCAGGCGGCCAGCCCACCCTGGACGCCGCGCTGGAAGGGAGCCGGCCATGACCGGGCCGGCCGCGCTGGCCGAGGCGGTCGCGCAGGCCCGCCGGGAGGTGAGCGGCCTGCACGCCGCGCTGGTGGACAACGGCCTGGTGGCCTGGACCTCCGGCAACATCTCCGCCCGGGTGCCCGGCACCGGCGGCGGGCCGGACCTGATGGTGATCAAGCCGAGCGGCGTCGCCTACCCCGACCTCACCCCGGAGTCGATGGTGGTCTGCACCCTGGACGGCACCCGGGTGGACGGGGAGTTCAGCCCGTCCAGCGACACCGCCACCCACGCCTACGTGTACCGGGAGATGCCGGAGGTGGGCGGGGTGGTGCACACCCATTCGCCGTACGCGACGGCCTGGGCCGCCCGCGGCGAGCCGGTGCCGTGCGTCATCACCGCGATGGCCGACGAGTTCGGCGGGGAGATCCCGGCCGGGCCGTTCGCGCTGATCGGCGGGGATGAGATCGGCCGCGGCGTGGTCGCCACCCTGGCCGGGCACCGCTCGCCCGCGGTGCTGATGCGCAGCCACGGCGTGTTCACCATCGGGGCCACCGCGCGCGACGCCGTGAAAGCCGCGGTGATGTGCGAGGACGCCGCGCGGACCGTGCACCTGGCCCGGGCCCACGGCAGCCTCGACCCGCTCCCGCAGGACCAGGTGGACGCGCTCTACCACCGCTATCAGACCCAGTACGGCCAGCGATGACCGGACCCGGCCAGCCCCGTGCTCTTCGTTCAGGAGGAAAGAACCGATGACTGACCGCAAGCCGCGGATCGGGATCCTCGGCATCATGCAGGACCTGTACGACGACATGATCCCGGGGATCGCGCAGCGGCAGGAGGGCTACGCCGCCGAGCTGGCCGCGCACCTGGCGGACGTGGGCGAGTTCATCCCGTCCAAGGCCATCAAGTACCGCGAGGACGCCGAACGGGCGATGCGCGAGTTCGAGCACTCCGACCTGGACGGCGTGCTGGTGGTCATGCTCACCTACGGGCCGGCCATGCGGGTCGCGCGGCTGCTGTCGGAGTCCCGGCTGCCGGTCTGCCTGGCCAACATCCAGCCGGAGCCGAACGTGACCCCCGAGTGGGACATGGCCGACATGACCTACAACCAGGGCGTGCACGGGGCACAGGACACGGCCAACGCGATGGTCCGGGCCGGGAAGGCCTTCAGCGTGCTGACCGACGACTGGCGCGCAGCGTCGTTCCGCACCGGGGTTGCCCGCTGGGCACGGGCGGCGATGGCCGTGACCGCCTGGCGGCGGCTCAAGGTGGCGCTGGTCGGCTACGCCATGAACGACATGGGGGACATCCGGGTGGACGAGTCCGCGCTGGTGCGGACGCTGGGCCCGGAGATCCTCGCGGTCGCGCAGGGCGACCTGTACCGCGGCATGCAGGCGGTCACCGATGCCCAGATCGCCAGCGTCATGGACTTCGAGGACGGGCACTTCGAGATCGACCCGCGGCTGTCGGAGGAGGAGCGCACCGACCACGCCCGGATGCAGGTGGCGATCGAGCGGATCCTGACCGACGGCGGGTTCGGCGCCTACACGGCCCACTTCGACGCGATCGGCGAGGACGGCCGGTTCAGCCGGCTCCCGCTGGCCGCGGCCTCGTCGCTGATGGCCAAGGGCTACGGGTACGCCGCAGAGGGCGACGTGCTCACCTCATGCCTGGTCTACGCCGGGCATCAGCTGATTGGGGACGCCCACTTCACCGAGATGTACGCGATGGACTTCCCATCCGACTCGGTGCTCATGAGCCATATGGGCGAGGGCAACTGGAAGATCGCCCGCACCGACCAGCCGGTGAAGCTGATCAAGCGGCCGCTCGGGATCGGGCGGCTGGCCGACCCGCCCACCTTCTTGTTCCAGTACCAGCCCGGCCCGGCCACCCTGGCGACCCTGGTGTCACTGGAAGGCGAGCGGTTCCGGCTGGTGGTCGCCGAGGGCGAGAACCTCGACAGCCAGGTGCTGCCCGCGCTGGAGATGCCGTACGGGCAGTTCCGGCCGGCGTCGGGGGTGCGGGCATGCCTCAACGGCTGGCTGGCTGCGGGCGGCCCGCACCACGAGGTGATGAACCTCGGCCACCACGCGGCCGACTGGCAGGAGTTCTGCCGGCTCGCCGGAATCGAGTTCGTCCAGGTCTGACCGCGGCGTCAGGCCAGGCGCTGAGCAGCCCGGCCGGGTCTGGTGCGCGGACCCGGGCCCGGCCGGGCGAGCCCGGCATGTGAAGATGGCGGTGTGGCAGAACGGGGGTTGTGCCTGGTTACCGGTGCGTCCGGGTACATCGGGGGGCGGCTGGTACCGGAGCTGCTGGCCGCCGGGTACCCGGTGCGCTGCATGGCCCGCAACCCGGACCGGCTGGCGGGCCGCCCGTGGCGGGACGAGGTGGAGACCGCCCGGGCCGACGCCTTCGACCCGCGTGCGGTGCGCCGCGCGCTGAGCGGCGCCAGCACCGCCTACTACCTGATCCATTCGCTCGGCGGGCGGGGGTCGTTCGAGGAGCGGGACCGGGCCGCGGCGCGGATCTTCGCGGACGCCGCCCGCGCCGCCGGGCTGCGGCGGATCGTCTATCTCGGCGGCATCGCCCCGGCCGGCGCCGGGGGCCTGTCCCCGCACCTGCGTTCGCGTTCCGAGGTCGGCGAGCTCCTGCTCGCCAGCGGCGTGCCCACCGCCGTGCTGCAGGCCGCGGTGATCATCGGCAGCGGGTCGGCGTCGTTCGAGATGCTCCGCTACCTCACCGAGCGGCTGCCGGTGATGGTCACCCCGACCTGGGTGCGCACCCTGATCCAGCCGGTGGCCGTCCGTGACGTGCTGTACTACCTGACCGCCTGCGCGGGCCTGCCGCCGGAGGTGAGCCGCCGGTTCGACATCGGCGGCCCGGACATCGTCACCTACGCGGACATGATGCGGCGGTACGCGGCCGTCGCGGGCCTGCCGCGGCGGCTCATCGTCCCGGTGCCGGTACTGACCCCGCAGCTGTCCTCGCTGTGGGTCGGCCTGGTCACCCCGGTGCCCGGCGGCCTGGCCCGGCCGCTGGTGGAGTCCCTGCGCAACGAGGTGGTCTGCGGCGAGCACGACATCGCGGGCTGGATCGCTGACCCGCCCGGCGGGCTCACCCCGCTCGACGAGGCGATCGGGCTGGCGCTGCGGCGGGCCAGCCGCCCGGCCGGCCCGCTGCCCGGCGGCTCGCGGGCCGGCGACTCGCGGCCCGGCGACTCGCGGCCCGGTGACTCGCTGCCCGGGGACGCGCTGGCCAGGGAGGCGCTGGCCGGGGACGCGCTGGCCAGCGACGCCCTGCCCGGGGACCCGGCCTGGGCGGGCGGTTCGGTCTACGCGGATGAGCGCAGCGCCGTGGTGGCGGCCTCGCCCGGGGCCCTGTGGCAGGTGATCGAGGGGATCGGCGGCGACTCCGGCTGGTACTCGCTGCCCGCCGCCTGGGCGCTGCGCGGGCTGCTCGACCGGCTGGCGGGCGGGGCCGGGCTGCGGCGCGGCCGGCGCGACCCGGCGCACCTGCGGGAGGGGGACGTGGTCGACTTCTGGCGGGCCGAGAGCATCGAGCCGGGGTCGCGGCTGCGGCTGCGGGCGGAGATGAAACTGCCGGGCGAGGCGTGGCTGGAACTGTCCGCGGAGCAGGACCGGGCAGGCCGCACGGTGTACCGGCAGCGGGCGGTGTTCCGGCCGCACGGGCTCGCCGGGCAGGTGTACTGGTGGTCGCTGCGGCCCTTCCACGACCTGATCTTCGGCGCCATGCTCCGCAACATCGCCGCCACCGCCAGCCGGGGAGCGCCCGGTCCCGCTGGCGCGCGCCGCCGCACCGCGGCCGCCCGCTGACCCGGGCCCGCCGCCCTCTGACGCGTGCCGCCGGGCCGCCCTGGCACCCGCCGGGCACGGCTGAGGCCCCGGCGATCCCGCCGTGATCACCCGGCCGGATTTCCGGCGAGCGAACGTTCGCACGATTCTCGGCGCCCGGCCAGCGCGCGGGCGCCTGCCCGGGCTGGTCCCGGCGCGGCCGGGACCAGCCGGGGCGAGCCTGCCTGTGTCCGCTCACGGTGCGATAACTCCCGCGAAATGAGATCGAAACGTGTCTTGACCGGCGCCGCGCGCCCGGCTTAGCGTCGGAGCGAACGTTCGTTCAACCCGAGGACGCCCCCACCCCGCAGGGACGGACATGGCACGGCGGTACGTCTCCATCAAGGAAGTCGCGGCCAAGGCCGGCGTGAGCTTCCAGACGGCCAGCAAAGTGCTGAACGGCGGCCAGGTCCGGGTGTCCCGGGAGACCGCGGCCCGCATCGTGGCGGTCGCCAAGCAGCTCGGCTACCGCCCCAACACGCTGGCCCGCAGCCTCGTCCAGCGCACCACCGGCACCCTCGGGCTGGTCGCCACCGACGTGACCGACGCCGCGATCTCCCAGGTCTCGGTGGCCGCCGAGCAGGCCGCCCGCCGTCACGGGCACGCCGTGCTGGTCGGGCACCTGGGCCAGGGGGGCGAGGACGGCGCCGAGGTCGTCCGGATGCTGATCGAGCGCCGGGTGGACGGCGTCATCGCCGCCGCGCCGCAGCTGGAAGAGGACGCGGAGGTCGCCGACCTGCTGCGCACCTACGTGCCCGCGGTGAGCCTGCACAACGTGCCGGGCGGCGGCGTCCCGGTGGTGGGGTCCAACCACCGCGACACCGGCCGGCTGGCCACCGAGCACCTGCTGTCGCTGGGGCACCGGTCCATCGGCACGGTCACCGGCCCGTTCCGGCGCCGGGTGGTGCGCAGCCGGCTGCACGGCTACGAGGACGCGCTGCGGGCCGCGGGCATCGAGCCCGACGAGGACCTGGTCGCCGAGGCAGACTGGACGCCGCGCCGGGCCGCCGAAGCGACCAGCCTGCTGCTGCGCCGCAAGCCGGACGTCAGCGCGATCTTCGCGCACAACGACAGCATGGCGATCGGCGTGCTGAGCGCGCTGGCCACGGCCGGCCGCCGGGTGCCCGACGACGTCGCCGTGGTCGGCTGCGACGACGTGCCGGTCGCCGAGTACCTGCTGCCACCGCTCACCACCGTGCGCGTGCCGCTGGCCGAGACCGGCGAGCAGGCCGTGGACCTGCTGCTGCGCTGCATCCGCGGCGAGCCCGCCCCGGACGAGCCGGTCAGGCTGCCGGTCAGCCTGATCGTCCGCGCCTCGTGCGGCTCAGGCCATGCGAGCCGATGGGCCGCGCCGCCTTCTGGACTGACGAGCGTGGCGGCGAAGGAGCCGGAGCGAGGTGGGAAGACGGCGGGTCCCAGCGGTCCGGAGGCGAGCGAGGCCAGGAACAGCAGAACCCAGGAGGAGGACGCCAGTGACCCGGATCGCGGTTGACGCCGGCCGGCCGATCGGCCAGCTCGACGCCAAGGTGTTCGGTGGCTTCATCGAGCACCTCGGCCGCTGCATCTACGGCGGGATCTACGACGAGGGCTCCTCGTTAGCCGACGAGCGCGGCTTCCGCAAGGACGTGCTGTCCCTCCTGCGCGACCTGCGGGTGGGCGTGCTCCGGTGGCCGGGCGGCAACTTCGTCAGCAACTACCACTGGCAGGACGGCATCGGGCCGGCCGGTGACCGGCCCCGCCGGGCCGACCTGGCCTGGGGCGGCGAGGAGAGCAACCGGTTCGGCACCGACGAGTTCCTGGCCTACTGCGCCGAGCTCGGCACCGAGCCCTACATCTGCCTCAACATGGGGACCGGCACCCTGGCCGAGGCGCTCGCCTGGGTCGAGTACTGCAACGGCAGCCGCGACACCGCCTGGGCCCGGCGCCGCCGGGAGAACGGCCACGCCGGCCCCTACCGGGTCCGCTACTGGGGCCTCGGCAACGAGATCTACGGGGACTGGCAGGTCGGGGCGCTGTCCGCGGAGGAGTACGTCCGCGAGGCGACCCGCTGGGCGCGCGCCATCAAGATGCTCGACCCGGACGCGGTCCTGGTGAGCTGCGGGATGAACGGCTGGAACGACTGGGACCGGATCGTCATCGACGGCCTGTCGCCCTTCGTGGACCTGCACTCGGTGCACATCTACACCGGCTCGGGCGACTACTGGACCAACGTGCTCCAGCCGCACCAGGCGGAACGGGCCATCCGCTGCGCCCGTGCCCTGATCGAGCGCGCCGCCTACACCAAGAAGATCGCCACCCCGCCGCGGCTCGCCTATGACGAGTGGAACGTCTGGTACCGCACCGACGACGGCACGCTGGAGGAGCGGTACTCGTTCCCCGACGCGCTGGCGGTGGCCACCTACCTCAACATCTTCATCAGGAACTGCGACTGGGTCCGGATGGCGAACCTGGCGCAGCTGGTGAACGCGATCGCGCCGGTCGTCACCACCCCGGACACCGCCGTGATCCAGCCCATCTACTATCCGGTGCTGCTGCACGCGCAGGCAGCACTCGACACGGGGGTGGACGTCCACGTGGACGGCCCCGCGGTCAGCCCGCTGCCGGAGGGCAACCACAGCCGGTGGCCGCACCGGGTGGCTGACCTCGGGCCGTTCGCGCTGGTGGACGCCGCCGCCACGGTCAGCGCCGACCGCCGCAGGCTGACGCTGACGCTGGTGAACCGGAACCCGGACCAGCCGGAGACCGCCGCGATCGTCCTGCGCGACCAGGTGTTCGACGGCCCGGCCCGGATCCGGACGCTCACGGCGGAGCGCGACGGCCACGGCCGCGCCCTGCCCGATGTCGAGGGCGCGCAGCTGGCGGAAGGCTCCGAGACCGCCAGCGGCCCGTCCCTCACCCTCACCCTGCCGGCGCAGTCGTTCACCGTCATCGAGACGGCCCTGGCCAGCAGTTAGCGCCGGCGCCCCCCGCAGTAAAGGCAAGGAGTCCCCCGACATGCCTATGACCTTAGGAATCCGTCCCACCCGCCGCAGCGGCCGCAGAGCGCTGCCCCGGCCCGCCGCGGCCGGGCTGGCCGGCGCCCTGGCCGCCGCGCTCATCGCCGGCTGCGGCGGTGGCGCGCCCACGAGCGGCGCCAGCGCCCCCGGCGGCGGCAGCCCCAGCGCCTCGGTGCTGGCGGGCGGCTCGTGCAAGTCCTCCAGCGCCACCAAGATCACCTTCTGGGCCTGGGTGCCGGGGATCGGCCGGGCCGTGGATGAGTTCAATAAGACCCACCCGTCGATCTGCGTGACCCTGGAAGACGTCGGGGCGGGCAACCCCGAGTACGTGAAGCTGACCAACGCGCTCAAGGCCGGGTCGGGCGCGCCCGACGTGGCCGAGGTCGAGTTCGACGAGCTGCCCTCGTTCGAGGTGCAGCATCAGGTGGTCAACATCGCCAAGTACGGCGCGGGCAAGTACAAGAGCGACTTCGTGCCGTGGGCCTGGCAGGAGGTCAGCCAGGGCGGCGGCGTCTACGCGATGCCCAGCGACTCGGGTCCGATGGGCTTCTACTACAACGCCAAGGAGCTCGCCAAGTACCATCTCAGCCCGCCGGCCACCTGGGCGCAGTTCGCCACCGAGGCCGCGGCCCTGCACAAGGCGAACCCGTCCGACTACCTGACCAACTTCGCCGCCACCGACGCGCAGTGGATGATGAGCCTGATGGCTCAGGACGGCGCGTTCCCGTTCGGCTACACCGGCGGCAGCCACGTCACCATCAACTGGACCGGCCCGCGGCAGATGGCGTTCGCCGCCTACTGGCAGAGCATGCTGAGCAAGCATGAGCTGACCACGGTGACCGACGTCGCCGCCGAGCAGTTCGCCGACATGGACAAGGGCATCAACGCGAGTTGGCTCAGCTCCGCCTGGGGACCGTCCTACTTCGCGCCCGACGCCAAGTCGTCGGTCGGCCAGTGGCAGGCCGCACCGCTGCCGCAGTGGACGGCCGGCGCGAACGTCGCAGCGAACTGGGGCGGCTCCACCTACCCGGTGTTCAGCCAGAGCGCCCACCCGCAGCAGGCAGCGGAGTTCGCCGAGTGGCTGTGCGCCAGCCAGGCGTCCTGGAACATCGTGAAGACGCCCCCGTCCTCGCTGTTCCCCACGTATGTGCCGCTGCTGAACGACTCGGGGTTCAAGAATCTCAAGTATTCGCCGTCGGGTTCCTCCTCGCCGAACGTGACATTCACCGGGGCCGCGCCGCAGGTGACCAGCGTGCAGTGGCCGCCGTTCATGACCTATGCGCAGACGCAGGTGGCGACCACCTTCGCCGGCGTGGCGAGCGGCAAGGAGACCCTCCAGCAGGCCTTCCGCACCTTCCAGAGCCAGCTCGTCTCCTACGCCAAGCAGCAGGGTTTCTCGGTCTCGACCTGATCCAGCCGCCGCCGTGCCCGGCCCCCGGGGCACGGCGGCGCCCGGGCCGGGGGGGGCGGGCCCCCCCCGGCC
>JBLMWU010000046.1:0-8794 GCA_050257395.1 Gemmatimonadota bacterium
CGCTGGCATCCTGTGCCCGCTTCATTGTGCGGGCCCGGTGGCCACGACCACGGCTGCCGTGTGCGCCTGGCCGGCCTGGTCGATCCACTTCACGCTGATCATGTCCCCCGGGTGGTATGCCTAAGGCTCCATGGAGCAAGGGTTACGCCTGCCCGCCAGCACTGCCAGGGGCGGAGAGCAGCATCGCCGAAGCCGGACGACCCGGGCGTCACCGGCCTGCCCGTACACATGGCCCGGGACCTTGGCCCTAGACGCTCGACGATCTCGACCTAGCATGTGGCGCTTGGCCCGGGGAGGGGCGGATCATGCCCTCGCCGGGCGGTACCGCCATGGCCACCTGCCGCGCCGGACCAGTCCCGCGCCGCCGCCCGCACCGGGGACATCACCACGAACAGGCTCACCCGCACCTCTAACCCACGCGCGGGACCTCCGGCCCTGTGCGCCGGTCGCTCTGCCTCTACAGGGAGGGCTCCGTCTGGAGATGCTTGAATCATGAAGCCTGGATTCCTGCACAGAGGCGCTGGCGGGAGCGCGCCGGGATCCGGCAGCCCGCCACCAGATCCGATCCTGGCGGAGTCGCCCGCCTGCCGTGAGGACCGGGCATGCTGCTGCCCGGCCAACCCCGTGGTGCGGGTCATCATGCCGCCTGCGGCCGGGAGGCCGCATTCGGTGGACCTGCTGTTGTGCGGCCACCACTACCGGGTCTCCCGCCGGGCCCTGGATGCCGCGGGCGCGCTCGTGCTGCCCCTGCCCGGCAAGGCCGACGCCGCGGAGGCCGCGCTCCTGGAAGGCGACCACCCGCAGCGCGCCGAAGTCATCGGACTGTGACGTGATGCCCAGGAGCTTGCCGACTCTGGCCGCGGCGGGCGGCACAGCCGGGCAGCAGCGGGGCTTTCAGGCCGCCTTCGGCGGCTGACGTGGCTGCTCTGGGCTGAGGGCTCGCGGCCTGGCCTCCGCGGCCGGGCCGCGGCCGGTGAGCAGGATCGCGGCCAGGCCGGCCGCGCAAACGGCTAGGGCAAGCGCGGGCAGCTGCCCGCCCGGGGCGAATCCGGCGATGGCGAGCCTGGCCAGGCCGAACATGAGGGCGGCCAGGCCGGCCAGCAGGAGCGCAGGGGACCATGGCCCCGGCGGCCCGATCCCGGTGGGCAGCCGGATCATCGGCCGTTCCGCCCGCATGATGGCGATGACCAGCGGCACGAGCACCGCGGTGAGCAGGGCGAACCAGGCCGGGCGCAGTTCCCACCACTGCGCCGTGCCGATCGCAGGCTGGGGCATCACGCCTGTTGGGTAGCAGGCCACGGCGACGACGATCACCGGCACGAAATGCCACAGGTAGACGGTCATCGTCGCTTCGTTCAGGCGGGTGACGCGGCGCCACAGGAGGGGCCTGGCAAGCAGCCGGGTGGCGGCTGGCCCTGCCGCGAGGACCAGCCCGGCCTGGGCGGCGGAGTATGCGAGCAGCGCGATCGACGGCGGGTTGGTGTTGCCCGAGCCCACCATGTCGGCCTGGAACGCCCGGGACGTCACCAGGCCGACCAGCAGGGCCGCGCCGCCCGCCGCCAGCGCATACGGGCGCCATCGGGGACGGGTCACGGTGCCGTCCTGCCAGGCGAAGCCCCACTGGTGGATCGAGCCCCACACCAGCAGGTAGCTGGCGTACCCGATCACATGCAGGCGTGGCCCTGCCGCGCCCGCACCGACCAGGGCAGCCGCCGCGGCCATCGCGGCGGGTACTGCCAGGCCCCAGCGCCGGTGCACGGTGAGCATCACCGGGGTCAGGGCGATCAGCAGCAGGTAAACCGGCAGGAACCACAACTGCATGGCGGCCAGCCAGCCGGCCTCAGCGACCGCGGCCGTATCCGCCCCCGCCGCCCGCGCCGCCACCACCGCCAGGATCCCCGCCACCACGAATACCGCCGTCGGCCAGCACAGCCGCACGGCCCGGTCACGCACCCACCAGGTCCAGCACTCCCCGCGCGCACGATGCGCCGCCCATGACCGGGCATTGACGTACCCGCCAACAAGGAAGAAGACCGGCATCACCTGGAACGCCCAGGTGGCCCACCGTCCCCAGCTGACGTAATCCACGGCATCCCGGCCGGAGAGCCGCCCGCTGGAGTAGGTGATGTCGACCAGCAGCCAGTGACCGTAGACCACACCGCCGATGGCCACCACCCGCAGCAGGTCGAGGTAGCGATAGCGTTCCATGCCGGGACAACTCCTTGCGGCCTCAAGCATCCCCGGGCGGCAAGCGCGCACCCAGGGACCGAAGTCCCGCATTCGCGGCGCCCGGCCAGTCAGCATTCCGGATGAACGCACGCCTGTGGCGTGCGGGACTTTCGCCTCTAGGGAGCTAGCCGGCCACGAGGTACTCAACGAGTGAGGAGGAATGGCAATGTCGTTTACCGGAGTGGACAACCTGGATCGCAGCATCGACAAGTCCAATACGTGGCTGACGGATATCGCCACCGGGTTCGGTACCAGCGACCGGCACCTGGCCTACCGGGTACTGCGAGCCTGGCTGCACTGCCTGCGGGACCGCCTCAGCGTGGACGTCGCCGCGCATTTCGCCGCACAGCTGCCGGAGCTGCTGCGAGGCGTGTTCTTCGATGGCTGGACCCCAAGCCGGGTCCCGCAGAAGTACGACCGCGCCGGCTATGTCACCCGGTTCGCCCGTGAGGCACGGGTACGTGACTCCGATGTGGGCAAAGCCGCCCGGATCGTCTCTGCCGTGGCCGGGAGCCATATGTCCGCCGGGGTGGTGGCGGAGGCCTTCCGGCTGCTGCCCGCCGATCTGCGGGAACTGCTCGAGCCCGCCGCGAGCGAGGCGGCCAACGCCAGGACATCCTCTGCCGGGCCACCCGTCGCCGGAGGGGGCTGACGTCAGGGCCCGCAGCCGTGCCCTGCCAGCTGACCTCGGTCGTCATGCCGCGTCCCGTCGCCTCTGACCTCTTGCCGTCACGGCTCTGACCAGGAGATGCCGTGCCGGCCGTGCAGCCGGACGAAGCTTGCCTCGGTCAGGGTCCGCACCAGCCGCAGGCCGTCCCGCCCCTTTTCGTACAGAACGACATGCTCTGCGCCTCCCGGGCCGACGGGCTGGACCAGGCGGCCCCCTGTCCGGAGCTGAGCCGACAGCGGCGATGGCACACGAGGGCAGGCAGCGGAAACCACGATCGCGTCGAACGGGGCAAAATCCGGGGCTCCTTCGGTCCCGTCCCCTGCCAGGACCACGACGTTGCCGATGCCCTGTGCGGCGAGGTTGCGGCGCGCCTGGTCGGCCAGATCCGCCCAGATGTCGATGCTGACCACGCGGGCGGCGAGCCGGGCCAGCAGCGCGGTCTGGTAACCATAGCCGGTGCCGACCTCGAATACCTGCTCCGCACCGGTCAGGCCGAGCGCCCCGATCATCGCGGCCGACAGCGACGGCTGGGTGGTGACCTGACCGTGCGGGATGGGAACGGGCACGTCATCATAGGCCCTGCTGGCATAGGCGCCCGGCACGAACGCGGCCCGCGGCGTGCGCCGGATGGCCTCAAGCACGCGGAGATCGGTGACGCCGCCAGCCCGTGCGGCCGCGGCCAGCTTCTCAGGGCCGGCAACCTGGCTCATGGCGCATCCTGCCGTCACGAAAAGGCCTGCGGGGCGATCTCCCTTCGCCGGCATTGTCCGGATCAGGTACTGGGGGTCGCCGTTCAGCCTCCTGGCTGTCCGGCTTCTCAGCCTTCCCGTCGCGGCTTCGGTCTCCCGAGTAGTACGTGCGGTCCAGCTCCCTCTCTCGCCTCGCAGACGTTGTTAATCTGCACGGCAGGGACGATGCTGACTAGGGACTTAAGTCCCTAATCAGACGGCCGAAGGCCAGTCGCCGTGGCTGGCCCGCACGGGTCCTAGGTCTCTAGCGCCTCCTGGTGGTCCTGACGGACCATCGCGGCATGAAGCGCGAGTTCCCGCCTCCTGGAGCCGGGCTGGCGGTGCGGCCGACTGGGCCTGGCCGCTGGCGCCACGGTTCATGGCGAGACGGGCGTCGTGCTGTCGGCCGGCCAGGAGCCGGTGCTGGCTCCTCCGGCCGCGTGGGCCAGATGATCGCCGCTCCGGAGGGAGGGCATCCATGAGGCATCACGTGCCGCAGCAGACCGCCGCTGCCGCTGCAGCGGATACCCGTTTCACCGATCCGCTTCTTACCAGCCCGGCAAGGCTTGCCCGGGCTGTCGTTGAGGTACTGGGCGGCCGTTTCTCGGCGGAACTGGGCATCGATGTTGATGCCGGGGATGCCGAGGTAGAGCGGTGGTTCCTGGCTGCCACCTTGTTCGGGACGCGGATATCCGCCGGAGTCGCGGAGCGTGCTTTCGCGGTGCTGAATGAGGCCGGCCTGACCAGGATCGGGCAAGCGCGCCACGTGCCATCGGAGGATCTCGTCGAGCTCCTTGACGCGGGCGGCTATGCCCGTTACGACTTCCGCACCACATCCCGGCTGCAGGCCCTGTCGGAGATCATCGATGAGCGTTACGAAGGGCAGGCGGCCGTGATCGGCCGCAGGCACCGGGCCTACCCGGCTTTGCGCACGGCCCTGATCGTGCTGCCCGGCTGGGGACCGGTGACCGTGCAGTTGTTCCTGCGCGAGCTACGCGGCGTGTGGCCCGGCGCGCGGCCGCCGCTGGATCCGCGCGCCGCCTTCGGCGCGCGCCATCTCGGTTTCCTGGACACGGAGCAAGCCCCGGATGCCCTCTCACAGGTCGCCCGGCTCGCCGCGGCCGCCGGCCTGGACATCCGCGACCTGGAAAGCGGCCTGGTCCGGCTGGCCCTCGCCCACCGGCGCACGCGATCCTCCTGCCCGGGCGCGGATCAGTGCGGTGTCCTGAGCGCTCATGCCCGCGGCCCCGAGGTCCCCTCAGGTAACGTGGCTGACTCTCCCGCATATCACTCATCATTAGCCTGACCTGGCGAGAGGGGCCGCATGGCCGCCGAGAACGGCTTGGCTCGGGCACCCTCCGGCAAGATCAACTGTGCCCAATGGACCGCGATCAGGGACCTGCGGCCTCCCTATCGGGGAGCGCTGCCGGGCACCATCACAAGGCGGGCGGGACCACTCATATGGCGGGCGCATGATAACCATCGACGGATCCCTTCACTCCGGCAGCGGCGCCATCGTGCGGCAAGCCGCCGCCTACGCCGCGCTGACCGGGCGGCCCGTCCGTGTCCGCAATGCCCGGGCCCGCCGCCGGGTCCCCGGGCTGCGCCCCCAGCACGTGCAGGTGATCCAGGCAATGCGGGACCTGACGGGCGGAACCATCGACGGAGCCGAGGTGGGGTCCCTGTCCTTCGAGTTCCGGCCGGGCGACGCCGAGCCTGCCGGCCGGTACGCGTGGGACATCGGGACCGCCGGCTCGGCCGCCATGCTGGCGCTGTCGGTGCTGCCCGTCCTGGCGTTCCGCGGCCAGGGGGCTGAAGCGGAGATCCGCGGTGGCCTGTTCCAGGACTTCGCGCCGTCGGTGTTCCACCTGCAGCACGTGATCGCGCCCATGCTCGCGCAGATGGGGCTGGCCGCTGAGATCGAGATGATCCGCCCCGGCTATGTCCCGGCCGGAGAGGGCGTTATCCGCCTGGCGGTTCCGGCCGGGGGGCGGCCGCTGCGGCCGCTGCTGCCCAGCCGCGGCGAGATACCCGCGCGGGTGTGGGGAATCGCGCTCGCCTCCCATCTGGATGACCGCCGGGTCGCGGCCCGGATGGCCGCCGCCGCCCGGGCGGTGCTTGACGCGGCCGGCATCAGCGCCGAGATCGAGGAGCGCACCGACAGCACCGCCGTCCAGGCCGGCGCCGCGTTCGCCCTGTTCGCTGACTTCATCGGCGGAACCCGGCTGGGCGCGGACCGTGCCGGGGCCCCGCGCCGCCCAGCGGAACGCATCGGCGCCCGCGTGGCAGGCCAGCTCTTGGAGGAGATCGACAGCCGCGCCACCATCGACCGGTACGCCAGTGACCAGATCATCCCGTTCGCATCCCTCGCCGACGGCACAAGCAGATTCCAGGTCCCCTTCATGACCGGCCACACCGAGACGGCGGGCTGGCTGGCGTCACTGTTCCTCCGCGCCGAGGTCCGCACCGCGGGCCGCGCCCTGGCAGTCCGCGGCCATGGCACCCAGGACCTGCGGGCGGACTGGCGCGCGGAAGACGATCCGCCGGTGCGGGCATTCAGCCGCCTGGGCTAGGCGGAGGCTTCCTGGCCGCCGCGCGGAGCATGGCGCGCGGGAACGATGGCTGCTATGCCGTGGCGGCGCGCAGGAGGAGAGTGCCGTCTGGCTGCTGTTCGACCTGTGATCCGAATCCGCGGCTGATCCGGCTGAGCGTCGCGGCCAGCCACCTGCTGTCGGCTGAGCTGGCGTGCAGCAGCCGCATTTTCCGTGCCCGCATGGGCACCATCCGCAGCGCCTGCAGGGTGCCGGTGGCCGGGGTCAAGGACGCGAAGTACAGCAGGCGCAGTTCGTCCCGGAACTCCTCATATCCGCTGATGCCCTCGTAGTCGTCGATGCAGTCGCCGCAGCCGTAGAGGATGAGCCTGCCCCGGTAGACCTCGGCCGGGCGGGGGTGATGGGAGGAATGGCCGTGGATGAGGCTGATGCCGCCGTCGATCAGCCGGTGCGCGAACCGGACATGGTCCGCAGGCACGTCGTATCCCCAGTTGCCTCCCCAGTGGATGGACACGGCGACCAGGTCACCGTCCTGCCGGGCGGCCTCGGCCCGGGCGATGAGAGCATCGGCGCTGGCGGCGGACAGGCTGGGCAGGAAGCTCAACCCGGACCGTGCGGTGGCCGCGGCCCAGCCCGGCGGGATACCGCTGTCGGCGGTCCCGCATGAGAAGACAAGGACACGCCCGCCACCCGGCAGCTGGACTGCCGCGGGCTGCCAGGCCGCGGCGGCATCCCGCCCGGCTCCGGCAGCGGCCAGCCCGGCACGAGCGAGGGCCGCGAGGGTCTCCGCAAGACCTGCCCGGCCGAAGTCCAGGACATGATTGTTCGCCAGCGCGCACACGTCCGGCCGGGCGACGGCCACGCAGGGCAGATTCCGCGGGCTCATCCGGTAGTGCACCGCCTTGCCGGGCGCGAAATCAGCCTGACCGGTGACGGCCGTCTCCATGTTGATGAGCCGCACGTCCGGTGCCATCGCGTCCAGGACCTGCAGGGCATCGCCCCACGGCCAGCCGAAGCTCACCGGCCGCGGGATCGGCCCGTTAGCCCGCTCGGCCAGCCGCACGTAGGCCCGCGCGTCGGCGGTATAAGCCTCCCTCAGTTGCGGGTCGCCGGGGTATGGCAGTACCTGGTCCACGCCGCGGCCCGTCATCACGTCGCCGCAGGCGAACACCAGCACTGGCGCACCGGCCATCGCGGCTCAGGGGCGTAACGCCCGCACGGCCCGTCAGGCGCCGGGGCGCCTGTCCGGCCCGCTGGCCCGCTGCCCGGCCACCAGCAGCAGGTCATAGGCTTGCCGGGCAGCCTCGGCCGCCTGGCGTCCCCCCGGCTCAGCCGCTGGGAGATCCTCGAGGCCGTGCGCCAGGACGCGCAGCGCCTCAGCGAGCGCCGTGACACGATCCTCGAGAACGAGCACGCGCTGGTCCAAGGCCGCCAGTGATTCCCGGTGCCGACGGCTGGGATGCATGTTCATGATGGGCCCCCTTCCCGCGGATCACGCGACCGCCAGCTGCCAAGCGGCTGCCTGCCCCGTTTCTTCCAGGACACCACAACGGGAGCTGGCCCGGGCGGGGCCGAACGGCCCTTACCGGGGCCGCGGCCCGAGGACGGCAGTCCCGCCGGAGGAGACGAAGGAAGGGACTTCCGGCCCGTTTCAGGTCTGCGGGGCAGCGGTACGGCCTGCTGACGTAGCGGGGGAGCGACAGTACCGACGCGGAACGGCACTGGTGAGGAGGCCCTGATGACTAGCCTGCCGGTGATCGACAACCACCGGCTGGTCGGCATGATCAGCGAAGCGGACCTGGCACGGCACCTGCCCGGGCAAGCCATCGCCGAGTTCGTCGAGGCGATCTGCGCGAGCAGCTAACGGCCGGCCTGCCACGGGCTGGAGGTGAACCGTGGCTGCGCGGCGTGATTACTATCAGGTGCTCGGCGTGCCGCGCGACGCGGACGCCAGGGCCATCAAAGACGCCTTCCGGCGGCTGGCCCGCCGCTATCACCCCGACACCAGCACCGAGCCGGATGCCGAGGACCGGTTCAAGGAGATCGCCGAAGCGTACGGCGTGCTGTCCGACCCGGCCAGACGGCGCGACTACGACGCCACGGGGTTCGCCGGGCTGGCCGGCGCCAGCCCGGAGGACCTGTGGGGCGGCATCGACTTCGCCGACGTCTTCGGCGCCGCCGAAGGGTTCGGGGACCTGTTCGGCCGCCTGTTCGGGCACGCTGCCGCCGGCCCGCCGCGCGGCGGCGACATCCAGGTCGAGGTGACGGTGCCGTTGCGCCAGGTGCTCAAGGGCGGCAAGCGGACGGTTACGATCCCGCGGGCCCGGCCTTGCCGGCGATGCTCGGGCAGCGGGGCGCGTCCCGGGACCACTGCCCGCCCGTGCCCGGCCTGTGCCGGGACCGGCCAGCGGGCCAGCCAGACCAGCCGCGGCGGCGTGACGATCCGCCAGGTGGCCACCTGCCCTGACTGTCAGGGGCGGGGAAGCGTTATCGACGACCCGTGCCCGGACTGCCGGGGCACCGGTCAGGCGGTGGAGCATGACAAGGTCACCATCCGCATCCCGCCAGGCACCCCCGAAGAAGCGATGCTACGGCTACCCGGCAGGGGTAACCCG
>JBLMWU010000047.1:0-5059 GCA_050257395.1 Gemmatimonadota bacterium
TAAGAGGTGGAGATGCTGCGGAGGCTGGGCAAGCCAGCTAACCTCGGTGGGGTGGCTCTTTGCGGCTTCCGCGTGACGCCGCCGGCCGCGGTCGCCGCGCGGGCTGCCCGTGCCGTGGCCGCGCTGGCTGCGGTGGTTGCGGCCGGGCTCGCCGGCTGCACCTCACCCTCTTACTCGCAGGCTGGTCATCCCGCGGGCGCCGCGACCACCCCGGCACCTCGGTCATCCTCACCCTCGCCTGCCTCACCGTCCCGGCCAGCCAGCGCCTTCCGGCTGCTGCCCGCCACTGGCCCGGGGCACCTGGCAGCCGGATCAGATCCGCGGGCGCTGCCCGTCGACGTACTGATCGCCGACGAGAACAACCGGCGCCTGCTGCTCATTGACCCGTACGGGCGGATCCGCTGGGTGTTCCCCGGCCCCGGCGGCCTCAGGCGCGGCCAGGTGTTCGGCCCGCCCGATGACGCGTTCATCTCCCCGGATGGCCGGTCGATCGTCGCCACCCAGGAGGAAGACCAGACGATCTCGGTCATCGACATCGCGACCGGCCGCATAACCCGCCGGTACGGCCATCCGGGGGTCCCAGGGTCCGGGCCCGGCTACTACTATCATCCGGATGACGCCATGATGCTGCCCGGCGGCCAGATCCTGGTGGCGGACATCCTCAACTGCCGGATCCTGCTGCTGTCGGCCCGAGGGATAACACGACAGCTGGGCAGCACGTCGACAGCATGCGTTCATGACCCGCCGCGCCAGTTCGCCCAGCCGAACGGCGCCTTCCCGCTCGCCGACGGGCATTACCTCGTCACCGAGATCCTCGGCGACCGGGTGGACGAGATGAACCTGCGCGGCCATGTGTACTGGTCGGCGCACCCGCCGGGCGTCAGCTACCCGTCCGATGCCAACGAGGTGAGCCCGGGCCGCTACGTCGTCGCCGACTACTCCTCCCCGGGCCAGGTCGTCATCTTCACCCGCACCGGGCATCTGGTGTGGCGCTTCCGGCCCGTCGGCGCCGCCGCACTCAACCATCCCTCGCTCGCGCTGCCACTTCCTAATGGCAACATCCTCGTCAACGACGACCGCAACGACCGTGTGATCGTGATCAGCACCAAGACGAACCGGATCGTCTGGCAGTACGGCCACGACGGCGTCCCCGGCAGCGCCCCCGGCTATCTCGACAACCCCGACGGCGTCGACCTGGCCCCGCCGTACTCACTGCTGATGACGCACGCCGCCACGGCGGGCCGTCCCTGACCACCCTGCGGGGGAGCGCTATCATCGTCGCATGGCGATGATAGCTCCTGATGCCGAAGTCGAGCGGGTGGAGCTCGCTCCGGCCGCGGCGCTGTTCCGGTCGCTGGGCGATCCGGCGCGGCTGATGATCGTGCGCCGCCTGGCCAGCGGCCCGGCGCGGGTGACCGACCTGGTGTCCGCGCTGGGGCTGGCGCAGTCGACGGTGTCCAAGCACCTGGCGTGCCTGCGAGACTGCGGGCTGGTGACTTCCGAGCCCGTCGGGCGGGCCTCGGTGTTCCGGCTGGCTCAGCCCGCGCTGGCCGAGATGCTCTCCGCGGCCGAGACGGTGCTCGCCGCCACCGGCAACGCCGTCGCCCTGTGCCCGGCCTATGGCATAGCCGCCTGCGGCGGGGACCCGTCGTGACCGCCGCCCGCCCGGCCCGCCAGCCGGATGTTCCCGTCCTGGATGCCTGCTGCCCGCCGGGCGGCCCGGGCACCAAGCTGGGAATGCCGGCGGTGCGTGATGCCGGGTGGCGGCGCGCGGCCCGGCTGGCGCGCTGGCTGGCGTGGGCCAGCCTGGCGTGGATGTGCGCAGAGGGCGCCATCGGCCTGTGGCAGGGCCTGGCGGCCGGGTCGATCGCGCTGACCGGGTGGGCGCTGGGCAGCGCGGTGGAGGGCCTTGCCAGCGTGATCGTGATCTGGCGGTTCACCGGCTCGCGGACCCTGTCCGAGACCGCCGAGAGGCGCGCCCAGCGCGCCGTCGCCGTCTCGTTCTGGCTGCTGGCGCCCTATATCGCCGCCGAATCCGTGCGCGCCCTGGTCACCGGCCACCACGCCGAGACCACCGTGATCGGGATCGCGCTGACCGCGGTCGCGCTGCTGGAGATGCCGCTGCTGGGCCGCGCCAAGCACAAGCTCGCGGCCCGGCTCGGCTCGGCCGCCACCGCCGGCGAAGGCACCCAGAACTACCTGTGCGCCGCCCAGGCCGCAGCCGTGCTGGCCGGGCTGGCCGTCACCGCCGCCGGGCCCGGCGGCTGGTGGATCGACCCGGTCATCGGCCTGGGCATCGCCGCGGTCGCGGTGCGGGAAGGCGCCGGTTCCTGGCACGGCGACGACTGCTGCTGACGCGCCGCGCCAGCGGCAGCGTGCTCACCCGGCGCCGCGAACGTGGCCATGATGAGATCTTCGCCGCGCCCTAGGTGCGCAAGACATTGGCGAAGATGAGCCATGCCAGCAGCGACTTGGCAGTGAAGCTCAAGACGATGTAGACAACCTCGCCGTAGAGGTAGTCGCGCCAGCGGCCAACCTGGGAGTACTGGAGCGCCATGTTGACCGCGAAGCTGAAGAACAGCACGAACTGGACGATGGTGATGGCGTAGACGAACCCCGGCACCTGGGCGGGCTGTGCGACGTACACCGCGATCAGTGCCCATGGCACTATGCCGACGAGGGAGCCGAACCAGAAGGCGCTCCAGTCGGCGGCGCCCGGCCGCTGCTGGCGCTCCATCAACAGGCCGAACAAGATCATCGCCGTGTTCGCCGCGAAGATGGCGACCACGGCGGCCAGGTCGCGGATGCCGACAAACAGCCCGATCAGCACGATCATCACCGACGCGCTGACGGAGTACTCGATCCACCGCGCGTAGTTGGCGCGGCGAGACAGCCCATGCTCGTACCAGCCGTGCACGCCGGGCGATGCGACCAGCAAGTGGTCGATGGCCGCCAGGGCGAGGAAGACGGCCACCGCCGGGCCGATCCGCAGCGAGAACACCACCTGCGGCAGCGTCGCCCCGGTCACGGCGACCGGGTCGGTGCGCAGGTACGACGCCGTCACCGGCAGCGCGAGATCGTTGCTGGCCACCAGCATGTATATCGCCTCCGCGGCCAGCAGCACGCCGACCGCGATGTTGAATGCCCGCAGCCGCCGGTAACGCTGCCCTGTTTCCGGAGCCCCGGCCACCACCGGGCTGCTGTCGACCGCCATCGCTTCCCCCTCTGCCTGCCTTCACTGCCAGGTGATCCCGGCGGCAAGGGCGGCCCGTAGAGGCGAAGGTCCCCACGGGCGCCGGCCCGAGTTAGATTCGCCGCGACCGACGGATCTTTGCGCCTCGCGGGTTTGGCGGGGCAGCCGCCGCAAGCCGGGCAGTGAAGGCGTCGAGCAGCTGGCGCTGGTGGGGCCTGGCGCGGGAGATACTGTCAGCTGGTCCCGCTGGTGTGTTCCGGCCATGGCGCGCCGGCGGTCGCCGTGTCCAGGTGGTCCCAGAGCTTGCGTGCGGCGCCGGGGTCTTGCCCGCGTGTCCAGGGCAGCGGGTATTCGGGCCGTGGGCGGCGGTCGTGCCAGAACCGGCCGCTGCCCAGGCGCTCGGGAGGCATGGTGGCGAGCCAGACGATGGTGTCGGCTCCTTGCTCCGGTGTGCGCAGGATGGGCCGGGTGGCCCGGTAGAAGCCCGGGAGCGCGGCGGCGACGCCGGGGGTGGTTACCCAGCCTGGGTGCATGGCGTGGAAGGCGACACCGGTTCCGGCCATCCGCCGTGCCCACTCCCGGCTCAGCGCCGCCTGTGCCCGCTTGGCCTTCGCGTATGCGGTGACGCCCTGGTAGCGCGACTCTGGCATCTGCAGGGTGGCGGGATCGAGGCGCTGGGTGTACATCCCGCCGGAGGAGACGGTGATCACCCGGGAAGGGGCGGCGGCGAGCAGCGCCGGCATCAGCATGCGGGTGAGCAGGAACGGCGCGGCCACCTGGCCAAGGACCGTCAGTTCGGTCCCGGCTTCGTCTGTGCGGAACTGGGGGTGGATGGCTCCTGCGTTGTGGATGAGCACGTCGAGGCGGTCGTGGGTGGCATTGAACTCGCGGGCGAAGTCCCGTACCGCGTCCAGGTCCTCCATGTCGGCCAGCCCGTAGCTGATGCGCGTGCTGCCGGATTCGGCGGCGATGCCACGCCGGGCCCGCTCCGCCCGGTCGCGGCTGCGGGCGAGAAAGTGGACCGCCGCGCCCCGCCGGGCCAGGGCGACGGCTGCCGCGTACCCGATCCCGGAGGTGGCGCCGGTGATGATGACGACCTTTCCGTCGATGCGGGGAGGGTCGCCGGCGGTGAACTCGGGCAGCAGCCGGGTCCGGACGGCCAGCCCGATCCGGGAGAAGCCCGGGACCACGCAGGCCTCCAGGGCCGCGTCCACCGCCTGCCCGAAGCCGGTCACGGCCTGCCTCCTGCCGGCTTCCCCGCCTCGCCGGACGGGGCCGGCGCGGCCGCTGGCGCCTGGGTACCACGACCCGGCGGGCGCCGGGACAGGGCGTCGGCGAGCCCGGCAACCGCCCGTTCCGCCACGACGCGGAAACCAGGCCGCAGGAGCGGGTCGAGCACCCGCAGCGGGCCGCGCAGCCGCACCTCGGCGTCATAGCTGACTGTCGAGCCGTCCGCGGCGCCGGCCACTACGATCCGGTCGGTGGACCGCAGCAAGGCATTGGCTGCGTGCAGAAGTACCTCCCGGTCCGGCACGAACCCGATGACCTCGTAGGTCAGGGACATCCGCACCCCCAGGAACGGCACCTTCAGCCGGAAGCGGCTGCCTGCCCCGACCGGCCCGGCGTCTAGCTGCTCCCCGGCCAGCACCCCGGGGTCCCATTCCGCCGCATTGCTGAAGGTCGCCAGGTAGCCGAGCGTCTCGGCTGCTGGGCTCCGCGACTCGACGGTCGCGTGGTGGTGGGCCATTTGTGGACTCCTCGTTCGTTCTTTGTTTGGTTCCGGCGCTTCTGGTCACGGGCGGGGTCTGCGGCGTGCCGTGGGCGGGTGTCCGGCCTGGGTCAGCAGGTCGTGCAGGCTGTCGCCGG
>JBLMWU010000048.1:0-3651 GCA_050257395.1 Gemmatimonadota bacterium
CCGCTATCACGGGGTGCCGCTGTATGGCCGGGACGTGTCGGCCACCGCGGTGCGCCGGCGGATCGGGATGGTGTTCCAGAAGCCCAACCCGTTCCCCAAGTCGATCTATGACAACGTGGCCATTAGGCGGGTCATACGCGGCCCGCACGATGCTCTGGCCGTGCTGCACATTGCGGCAATCCGCAGAATGCCTGCGTTCACACCGCGGTAAATCCCGGGCCGTGGCCGCACGCCCTTACCACAGCGTTATCCCGTGACTCCGGGCCGGAAATCAGCCAGGAAAGGCGCGAGCGAAATCAGGCGGCGGCCCCGGGGCCACCATGAACGTAACCGTGAGAATGCGGCGGAAGCGCCCGCCGTGCTCCCCGCGGGTCACTGGCCGGATCGTCCCGGGCCACCCGGGTCACGAGATCGCGATTCCTCCATCCGTCATCTGTTCGTCACTTTGACGTCACCTTTATGTTCGCCTGCACGTCACCCGGAGTCCCTATGAATAGGGCCCAAGCGGGCGGCGGCCCGGCCCGTGGGGGGCAAACCCGGCGAGACGATGGACGGAGCAGATGCCCATGCGTGCTGACCAGGCAGGTCCAGCGGCTGCCTCCGCCTCTGCGGGCGGTGACGCCACCGGGCGGTCGGCGGCATGGTGATGCTCCCGATCCCCGGGTTCCGTGCGGGATGACCGACGCTGGCGGCTACCGGCAGGACGTCCGGTCCACCGCCCCGTCCTCCCTGGTCGGCGTGCTCGCCGACCGGATCGCCGCCGCCCTGATCCACCATGAGCCGGGCTGGCGGCTGCCCCGGCTGACGGCCCTGGCCCGCCGCTACAACGTGAGCACGGCCGAGGTGGACGCGGCGATCGACGAGCTGACCGCCCGGCACCTGCTGCGCCGCCTTCCCGACGGGCAGGTGTACCGGGCGAGCCCGGCCGAGTATCAGGTCCCGCTGGAAGGACTCACCGGGCTCACCTCGCACGTGGATCCCATGGGCGGCGAACTGACCTGCCGGAGCCGGCAGGTCACCGCGCGCCGGGTCCCCGAGGACACCGGCCGGGCACTCGGGCTGGCGCCCGGCGAGACCGTGCTGGTGGTCAAGTGCCTGTGGCTGGTCGGCGGTGAACCGGGCGCCCTGTCCGCCACCTACCTGCCCAGGCGGCTGGCGGGCCTGGCCGGGGAGGGAACTCCCGCGCCGCTGTCGCCGCTGGCCGGGCCGGGCGGCCAGCAGGGGGGCGAGGCCCCGGCCGCCCGTGCCGGGCCGGACCGGGCCGGCGGGGCCGGCTGCGGGGAGGTGCCGCGGAACGGGGGCGGCACGGAGGCGGCCGGGCCGCTGCCCGCCGGGCTGCCGCGGGCGGTCCAGGTCGAGCTGGGCCCGCCTCCACCGTCGGTGGCGCGCAGCCTGCGGCTCGCCGCCGGCCAGTCAGTGGCCACGGTGACCGTCCGGTTCGAGGATCCGGCAGCCGGGACGCCGGTCGCCCTCACCATGGCGATGCTGCGCCCTGATCTGTTCAGGATCGTGGTGCAGGCGCCCACGGAGCCGGACGGCTTCCCGGGTGCCTGGGCACACGCGACCGAGGGCTGGTGAAGGCGTTCCTCACCTGGGGGATCACCGCTGGCACGGCACCGAAGTACCTGGCTCTGGTGAACTTCGTGCCGCTGCCGCCCAGGGTCCAGGCCATTGCCAGGGCCCTGATCGCGAAGATCAGCTGAGGCCGGGCGGGCGTGCCCGGGCCGGGGGTTCGCCGACCGCCTGGACACCGGCAGCCGGGACTGAAAACCTTGGTCCGATATGCCTGCCGATACGACATCCGCCGGGCAGCGCCCACCCCGGCGTGCCCGCTACCTGATCCCGCGGGAGCTGCCGCACCGCGCCGAGATCGTCGCGGCTCTCGGCGTGCTGGCGCTGCTCGCACACTTATTGTTCGCGCAGGTCACACTCGTTCTGGCGATCGCGTTCCACGCCACCGGCAAGCTCAGCCGCTGGCGCCCGCAGTGGCTGGCGGTGCCAGCCGCCGCCGGGCTCGCCTGGCTGCTGGCCACCGGGCCCGGGACGGCCCTGGCGGGCTTCGCCGCCGGCCCCAGGGCGGTCGCCGGGGCGCTGGCCGCGCTCGTCACCAGCCCGGCGCGGCTCACGGCCGTGGCCGCCGCGCTGCCGCGGTGGCTGCCGGGCCAGCTGCCGGTGGCGCTCATCGCCGCCGCGGCCGAGGCTGCCGTGCTGTGGTGGGCGGGCTGGCTGCACACGGACGAGTGGGACCTGCCGGCCGCCCGGCCCGGGCTGGCCGCGGCGGCCCGGCAGCGGGTCAACGGGGCGCGGGTGCGCGCGGGCGGCGTGGTGACCAGGGACGGCGTCATCCTGGGGCTGGCCCGGCACACCGGTCGGCCGGCCGCCGTGACCTGGCGGGAAGCCGAAGGCGGAATGCTGGTCACCGGTGCCTCCTGGGCCGGGGTGGCGGCGGCCGGGGCCCACATCGTGCACGCCGCCATCCGCCGGCGCAAGCCGGTCATCGCGGTCGATCTGGCCGGCGACCCCGGCTTCGCGGCCTCGCTCACCGCGGCGTGCGCCGCCGCGGGCGCCCCGTTACAGGTCTTCGGCCCGGGCGCAGCGGGCGGCAGCGGGCCCGCCGCGGCACCCGGGTACTACGAGCCGCTGCAGGGAGGCAGCCCGGCCCGCAAGGCGTCCCTGATCGCCGGCATGATCGACTGGACGGGCAGGCCCGAGGCTGCCCGGCGGGACTGCACCGCCGTCCTCACCGACGTCTTCGCCGTGGCCGCAGCCGCGCCCGCGGCCCCCGGGACGGCGGTCCTCGACGACGTGGTGCGGCTGCTGGACCCCGGCGCGCTGCGGGCACGGCTGGGACGGGTACCGCCCTACCACCCGCGCCGCGCCGCGCTCGCGGGGCGGGTCCGGGCCTCGGCGGCCCGGCTCGAGTCCGATCCGGAGACCGCGGCCGTGGTGTCCGGGCAGCTCGCCGCGCTGCGCGCGGCCCCGCTGGGGCAGTGGCTGGAAGCCGGGCCGCCCGCGGGAAGCCCCGGTTCCCAGATCTCCGTGGCCGGGGTCGTCCGGGACCGGGGGGTGGCGCTGTTCCCGCTGGGCCGGGGCGGCCCCAGCCGCCCGGCGGAGATGATCGCGACCCTGGCCGCGCTGGACGTGGCCGGGCTGTTCACGGACCTGCACCGGACCGGCATCGGCGGCGACGGGCTGGCCTGGTTCGGCCGGTGCGAGGCCGCGGATCCGGCCGCGCTCGCCGCCCTGCTGGCAGCCGGCTCCCGGGCCGGCCTGACGTGCGTGCTCGGCACCACGTCCCCGCGGCTTTCGGGCTGGCTCACCGGCCAGGTCCGGGTGCTGGCCGCGCGCCGGCTCGGCGACCCGGGTCTGGCCCAGCTGATCGCGCCGCTGACCGGCACCCGGCTGGCCAGGGCACCAGGCACGGCCGGGCTCGCGGGCAGCGCTGCGGCGCCCGCGGTCCCGGCGGCCGCCGTTCCGGCATCCGCCGCCGCGGGCCCCTCGCTCGCGGTGCCCGGTTTCGCGGCGCCCGCCGCACTGCCCGCTGCCGCCGGGCCGGCCTCAGCCGCGCCGCCCGCCCCGCCGCCAGCGGGGCTTTCCGCCGGGCCTGCCGGCGCCGGGACCGGGCTGGCCGTCCCGGGAGCCGGGCTCGCG
>JBLMWU010000049.1:0-11609 GCA_050257395.1 Gemmatimonadota bacterium
GCACGGCTACGCACCCGATCGCAGGCCGGGCTTTGGCGTGGTTGATCTGCTGCTGGGAATCGGGGAGTGCCCCTCGCCGAGCCGCTGGAACAACCCGTGGGCCGAGGAGCTGATCCACGGCGCGGTCGTGGCGGCGGCGGAGGTGCAGGCCAGCATCATCGTCACCACCGTGGCGTCTGCCGCGGAGTTCAGCGGCTGGCTGGAACTGGCCACCGCCCGGGGCACCGACGGAGCCCTGAGCGTCCTGCACCTGCCCGACGGCGCGGAACTCGGGCGGCTGGCCGGGGCGGGCATCCCGGTGGTCGTCATCGACCCGGCCGAGGAACCCGGGCCGGGCGTCAGATCGGTCGGCACCACCAACTGGCAGGGCGGGGTGAGCGCCACCCATCACCTCATCGAGCTTGGCCACCGCCGGATCGCCGCCATCGGCGGGCCCGGGGGCACCTGGTCGAGCCGGGCCCGGCTGGGCGGCTTCCGGGCGGCCATGCTGGACGCCGGCCTTCCGGTGGATGAGGACCTCGTCCGGCGTGACCTGTTCTCGCCGGCCGGCGGCCGGCGGCAGGCCCTGGAACTGCTCGCCCTGGCGGAGCCCCCCACCGCCATCGTGGCCGGCAACGACGCGCAGGCCTTCGGCGTCCTGCAGGCACTGGGCGACCGCGGGCTGCGCGCCCCCGGCGACCTGAGCGTGGTCGGCTTCGACGACGTGCCGGTCGCGGCCTGGGCCACCCCGCCGCTCACCACCATCCGCCAGCCGCTCGCCGCCATGGCGGCGGCGGCCTTCCGGATGCTCCGGGCCGGGCCGGCGGACAGCACCGCCGATGCGCACTACCTGGAGCTGGCCACCACCCTCGTGGTCCGCGACAGCACCGCCCCGCCCGCCAGCCGCCGCTGAGCAGGGGGCTAGCGGACTGTCACGCGCAGCCGGTACAGCAGCAGGGCGTCACAGCTGACGGTGCCCGGGCTGGCAGACGGGCAGGCACGGCGGGTGAGGCTGATCCCGGCCGGGCCGGCCGCCATCGCCCTGAACGACCAGCCCACGTACCCCGACGGGGTGGGGATCGGCGCGCCGGGCCCCAGCGCAGCGCCGGTGAGGCGCGGTGACGACCAGTTCGCGCCGGGCGGGTTGCGCAGCATGACGGTCAGGTCACTCCCCCGGATGACGCACACCGTGGAGCCGCTCGCCGCGTCGCGCAGCACCAGGTGGCTGCCGCAGCCGCCCGGTGAGCCGGGACCGTGCGTGCTGCCCGCCGGCCCCCCGGGGCTCGGCTGCCCGCCCCCTGCCGGGGCCGCCGTTGCCCCGCACGCGGCCACGGCGGCCGCGAGCAGGCCCGCCAGTATCAGTCTGATCACCCGTGTCACGGTGATCAGACGCCTGCCGCCGCGCCGCGGTTCCGCACCTGGCGCTCCCGCACCGGACACGCCCGGGTCCCGGGCTGCGCTGCCGGCCCGGAACCCGGACGTGGGCCTGTGCCCCCGGTGCCGGTCAGGTGGCGGGCTGCTCCGGCGTGCCGCCGCCAGCCGGGCCGCCCGCGCCGGGCGCCGCCGCGGCGTCCTGCCCGTCCGGGCCCGCCGCGGTGTGCCCGTTCGGCACGGCCACGGGCAGGCCCGGCAGCTCCGCCGGGGGCTCGGCGCGGCCGCCGGGCTGGCCGGCCTCGTCCGCCTTGCCGCCTGCGAACGCGCTGCTGACCGCCTTCAGCGCGGTGGTCAGCTCGCTGGGGATCATCCAGACCGTGTTGCCGTCGCCTTGCGCGAGCTGCGGCAGCGCCTGCAGGTACTGGTAGGCCAGCAGCTTCGGGTCCGGATCGCCGGTGTGGATCGCGGAGAACACGGTGTCGATGGCCTGCGCCTCGCCTTCGGCGCGCAGGATGGCGCTCTGCCGGTCGCCTTCGGCCCGCAGGATCGCGCTCTGCTTCTGCCCCTCGGCGGTCAGGATGGCGGCCTGGCGCTGGCCTTCGGCGGTGAGGACCGCGGCGCGCTTCTCCCGCTCGGCGCGCATCTGCTTCTCCATCGCGTCCACGACGCTCTTGGGCGGGTCGATCGCCTTGATCTCCACCCGGGTCACCCGGATCCCCCACTTGCCGGACGCGTCGTCCAGCACGCCGCGCAGCATCGTGTTGATCCGGTCCCGCGAGGTCAGGGTCTCTTCCAGGTCCATGGAACCGATCACGCTGCGCAGCATGGTCGCGGTGAGCTGCTCGATGGCCTGGATGTAGTTGACGATCTCGTAGTCCGCCGCCCGCGGGTCGGTCACCTGGAAGAACAGCACCGTGTCGATGAGCACGACCAGGTTGTCCTCGGTGATGACGGGCTGGCCCTTGAACGCGACCACCTGCTCGCGCAGGTCGATCAGCGGCTTGACCCGGTCGATCATCGGGATGATGAAGTTCATCCCTGGCTCCAGGGTCTTGCGGTAGCGGCCGAGGCGCTCAACGTTCCGCGCCCGGGCCTGCGGCACGATCCGGACCGACCTCGCTACGAAGATCATCACAAGGAAGGCTGCGACCAGCCCGATGACGAGCCCGGCGATTCCCACCATTGCTTACTCCCGGGGGTAGACGAGGGCGGTGGCGCCCTCGATCTTGATGACGTCGACGGTGGTGCCGGCCGGGATGGTGAGCGTCTCGTCGTAGGGGCGGCCGGACCACTCCTCGCCGCCGATGCGCACCCGGCCTGCGTGCGCGGTGACGTCTTCCAGCACCAGCGCGGACCGGCCGACCAGCGCGGCCGTGCCGCTGCGCAGCGGCGGCGGGTGCCGCAGATGCCGCATGGCGATTGGCCGGACCACCCCCAGGCCCGCCGCGGCCGTTATCGCGAACGCGCCGAGCTGCACGCCGACCGGCAGCCCTACGGCCGCGACCACGGCGGAGACCGCCGCGGCGATGGCGATGAGGCCGAGCGCCAGGGTGGTGGTGAGAAGTTCCGCAACGCCCAGCCCGGCGGCCACGATCACCCAGATGACCCACGAACCCATGGCCGCTCCCGAGCAGGCATCGGGACCAGGGCGGGCCCTCGCCCCCGTGGTCCCAACCCGACAGTAACCCCGCGAGTGATATCAGGACCACGCTAATGGGGCAGAACTTCGGAACTTATCCCTGTCCCTGCAGCCGGACGTCGTAGACGTCGGCCTGGAAGGTGCCGTGCCCGTCCGGTGGCAGCCGGGTGAACCACAGCAGCAGGTACCGGCCGGGCACCGGGTGGCCGGGCCGCAGCCACACCTGACCGCTGGCGTTGCCGTCGTAGGCGACCGGTTTCAGGCCCGCCAGCGACGCGGCGGAGCCGGCCCGCAGCTGGAGGCTGGCGCCCGGGTAGCTGCCGAGCGTGATCCGGGCCGCCGTGACCGTCGCTGGCCGGCCCAGGTCGAGCAGCAGGCCGGTGCCGGTGGTCAGGTTGCCGAACCGCTCGGTGGTGTACCAGTCGGTGTGCCAGGCCGTGCCCGGGCTGCGGTCGATCGCCAGCGGCGCGAGCTGGCCGTTGTCCCCCTGGCCGCTGCCCTGGATGGCGAACGGGACGGCACTGGCCGGGACGAGCACCCGCACCGGGCCCGCGGCCTCGGCAGGCGGGGGCCGCGAACCGGCCGGGCCGCGGGCGAGCAGCCAGCCGGCGGCCGCCAGGACAGCCAGGCCGAGCAGCAGGCCCGCCCTTGTCAGCAGTGTGCGCCGGGAACGCGCGCGCCGGGCTGGCCTGGGTCGCTGCGCCCCGGGGGCGACGGGCGGTGGCCCAGGTTGCGGTGGCCCAGGTTGCGGCGGCCCGGCCCGCTGCGGCGCAGGCGGCTGCGGCGCAGGCCGCTGCGGCACGGGCGGCTGCGGCACGGGCGGCTGCGGCACGGTGACACTTTGCGGGTCTGCCACGGTGACAGCGGGCGGTTGCGGCAGGGTGGCCGCTGGCGGCGGGTCCGGCCAGGCGCTGGCCGTCATCGCCTCCGGGACCGGGCCGGGCGGCCCGGTCCGGATGATGGCGGTGAGTTCCCGGGCGAGCTGGGCCGGGCCGAGGATGGGCGGCGCCTCCCCCTGGGCCTCCGCGTACAGCGCCCGGCAGGTGACGCTGTCCAGGCTGACCGGGATCCCGGCCCGCAGTTGGCCCGGCGGGGCGACCCGCCCGCCCGGGCAGGGGGCCGGGGGGAGCCCGGTGGGTTCCGGGCCCGGCCAGTAGCCGGTGAGCGCGGCGTAGAGCAGCCCGGCCAGGCCGCGGGTGTCGGCCTGCGCGGGGTCGCTGGCCTCCGCGCTGGTCAGGGCGGCCACGGTCGCCAGCCCGGTGATCTTCACCTCGCCCCACTGGCTGACCCACAGGGAGCCGGGGGCGAGGCACAGGTGCCACAGCCCGGCCGCGTGCGCGCCGGCCAGGGCGTCGGCGGCCCCGGCCACCAGCTGAGCCGCGCGCGGCGGCGTCAGGGGACCGGTCCGCAGCAGCTCGCTGAGGGAGCTGCCGGGCGCCCACTCGGTCACGACATAGGGACACGCCGGGTCACTGTCGGCGTCGTAGACCTGCGCCAGCCGGGCGTCATTCAGCTTGGCCACAGCCCTGGCGGCGGCGATGACCGCGGCGGTCCGGGGGCATCCCGGCGCGAAGGTGCGCACGGTCACGTCCCGGCACAGCGTCACGTCGGTGGCCCGCCAGACCACCGATCCGTCCTGTTCCCCGGCCTGTTCCTCCAGCCGGTACCGGCCCGCTACCAGGCCGCCGCCCGCCACCGGCTCACCCGCAGATTCCGTCTCGCCTGGGCCGCCCCCCGGCGGCGCTTTCCCGGTGTCCACCATTGACCACCAGACACCAGCCAAGCCCTGCCCGGGCCGCGCCGGTAGAGCCCTTGGTCCCCGGGCGGGCGCCGGGGCCCGGGCCGGAGCCTGGTGGCCCGCCGTTGCCCGGCCGCTGCCCGGCACCGCCGCAATAACGACAGATAGGGAACGAACTACCATCTACCTGGCGAACCTGTAATGGCCGGGCATGGCCCGGGCCGCGGCGGACGGCTGGCGGGCGGGGGGCTGGCGGCTGTGATCAATCTGGCGCTCTCCTGGGGGCAGGCGACGGTCGTGGCAGGCTGCCTGCTCGGGGTGTCGGCGGCGGTGGCGCCGCTCGCCGGGCGGGCACCGGCAGGGCGGACGCTGGCGGCGTGGCGGGCGCCGCCGGGCGGGCGCGCGGCAGAGGCCCGCTGGCCGGCACAGGCCCGCTGGCCGGCCCGGCCGGCGGCGGCACGCTGGCTGGCCCGGGCGGCCTCGTTCTGCCGGGAAGCGGGCCTGCTCACCGGGCTGTACGCGCTGTGGCAGCTGGCGGGCAGGCATCCGGTCTCCTCGCCCAGCTCCGCGCTCGCCAGGGCGGAATGGCTGTGGCGCACCGAGCGGGTGCTGCACCTGCCCAGCGAGGCCGCGCTGCAGCGGCCGCTGCTCCCGCACCCGCTGCTCGTCGAGGCCGCCAACCTGTACTACGCGTCCCTGCATTTCCCGGTGCTGCTCGGCTGCCTGGCCTGGCTGTACGTGCGGCACCGGGGAGAGTACCGGCGGGCGCGCACCGCGGTGGTGCTGTTCACCGCCTGCAGCCTGCTGATCCAGTTCATCCCGGTGGCCCCGCCGCGGATGCTGCCCGGGCGCGGGCTGGTGGACACGGCGCTGCAGTACGGGCAGTCCGTGTACGGGGCCGGGTTCGCCGACCAGCTCTCGGCGATGCCCTCGGTGCACGTCGGCTGGGCCCTGCTGGTCGCGGTCGTGGTGATCAGGGCCCTCCGTGGCCGGTGGCGCTGGCTGGCCGTGGCCTACCCGGTGGTGACCACGCTGGTCGTGGTGGTGACGGCCAACCATTTCTGGCTGGACGGCATCGTGGCGGCCATCCTGCTCATGGCGGTGCTGGCCGTCCAGGCGGCGGCGGGCGCCGCCCGCCGCCCCCGCTCACTTGGCGAACAGGTGCAGGCCGATCCAGGCCCACCAGGCGACGACGGCGATCCGGCCGGTGCGGGTGCGCATGACCCAGCTGAACAGCTCGCTCATGGGCGGGATGCGTGACCCGCTGTGTCACCGCCGCGAAGCGGCTGGCTGCTGACATGACCGGACCGGCCCCCCGTGGCCCCCGCCCAGGGCCGGCAGCGGCGTGGGCCCGCCCCGGCCGGGTCCCCCGTCCGCTGCTGGACGGGCGCCTCATCAGCGGCTTACCCAGTTTCCGGTCCGCCGGTCACCGCCCGCCGGGTGGCGGGGGGCCGGGTATTCACAGCCGGGCCCAGGGCGGCAATTATGGTGCCAGTCGACGTCAAAGGGGACATCATGACCAGCCCGGCCCGCCCGTCGTACCGTCACGGGATCTCTGACCTGCCGTTGCTCGGCGAGACCATCGGGGAGAACCTGCGCCGGGTGGCCGCCATGTTCCCGGGCCGGGAAGCGGTGGTGGACGTGCCGACCGGGCGGCGCTGGACGTACGCCCGGCTGGACGCCGACACGGACGCGCTGGCCCGCGGGCTCATCGCGGCCGGGATGCGCAAGGGCGACCGGGCCGGCATCTGGTCGCCGAACTGCGCCGAGTGGGTCCTGCTGCAGTACGCCACGGCGAAGGCGGGCGTGATCCTGGTCAACATCAACCCCGCGTACCGCAGCCACGAACTGGGCTATGCGCTGCGCCAGTCCGGGGTGCGGCTGCTGGTCAGCGCGGAGTCGTTCAAGACCAGCGACTACCGGGGCATGATCGAGGAGGTTCGCGGCGGCCTGGACGGCCTGGAGCAGGTGATCTACCTCGGCACCCCCGCCTGGGACTCGCTGCTGACAGCGGGCGGCCCGCCGGCGGAGGGCCCGGATCCGCTGGCCGAGCGGGAAGCCACGCTGGCGTTCGACGACCCGATCAACATCCAGTACACCAGCGGGACCACCGGCTTCCCCAAGGGCGCGACCCTGTCCCACCACAACATCCTTAACAACGGCTTCTTCATCGGCGAGGGCTGCCGGTACACCGAGGAGGACCGGGTGTGCATCCCGGTGCCGTTCTACCACTGCTTCGGCATGGTCCTGGGCAACCTGGCGTGCACCACCCACGGCGCGTGCATCGTCATTCCCTCGCCCGGGTTCGAGGCCCCGGCGGCGCTGCGCACCGTGCAGGAGGAACGCTGCACGTCGCTGTACGGCGTGCCGACCATGTTCATCGCCGAGCTGGGCCTGCCCAACTTCGCCTCCTACGACCTGTCCAGCCTGCGAACCGGGATCATGGCCGGCTCGCCCTGCCCGGTCGAGGTCATGAAGCGGGTCATCAGCGAGATGCACATGAGCGAGGTGACGATCTGCTACGGCATGACCGAGACCTCCCCGGTGTCCACGCAGACCGGCGCCGAGGACGACATGGAGCGCCGGGTGTCCACCGTGGGCCGGGTCCACCCGCATGTCGAGGTCAAGATCGTGGACCCGGAGACGGGCCTGGTGCTGCCGGAGGGCCAGCCCGGTGAGCTGTGCACCCGCGGCTACTCCGTGATGCTGGGGTACTGGGACGACGAGCAGCAGACCCGGGACGCGATCGACGCCGCCCGCTGGATGCACACCGGCGACTTGGCGGTCATGGACGAGGCCGGATACCTCAACATCGCCGGCCGGATCAAGGACCTGGTCATCCGCGGCGGCGAGAACATCTACCCGCGCGAGGTGGAGGAGTTCCTCTACACCCACCCCGCCATTGACGACGTCCAGGTGATCGGGGTGCCGGACGCGAAGTTCGGCGAGGAGCTGTGCGCCTGGGTCAAGCTGCGCCCCGGTTCGTCGCTGACCGAGGAGGAACTGCGGGCGTTCTGCGCCGGCAAGATCGCCCACTACAAGATCCCCCGGTACCTGCGCATCAGCGACGATTTCCCGATGACCATCACCGGCAAGGTGCAGAAGTTCAAGATGCGCGAGGTGTCCATCGGCGAGCTGGACCTCGAGGACGCCGCGCGCACCCAGACCGCCTGACCCGCACGGCCCGCCCGGCCCCTGCGCCGCCTGCCCGGCCCTGATCCGCGCGCGCCGGGTAATGCAGGGGCTGAATTGACGCAAAGTCGCGTAAAGGCACGATTGCGGCCCGGGTAGGAAAGGCACGCCCGGGTACTGCTAGCGAGGTTATGTCCGCTAATGCCGGCCCTGGCCGCGGAGTCCGCCGGCCAATGGTTACTCTTCGAATCGTGCGACATACGCAGGGTGACGCATGAAAGACTGGCGGCCCGCGATCCACCGGTGGGCAGTGAACGCGCGCCGCGCGTGCCCGTGTCCACCGCCGGGGGCCGCGCCGGTGGCAACCCCCTGAACATTTCACCGCTGGCCCGGTGTGCATCCGCACGCCGGGGTCCCCGTGAGGAAGGACGATGCCCGTGCCGCCAGGAAGACGCAGAGCACTCACGAAACCGTGGCCCGCGGCGGTGGCCGCGGCGCTGTGCCTGTCGCTCCTGGCTGCCGCCTGCACCCCGGCCGCGCATCCCCGGGCCAGCCGGGCCGGGGCCGCCGCCTCCCCGCCGCCTGCCACAGCCGCGCTGGTGCTGCAGGTCACCCCGGCCGCCTACCAGCTGCCGTCCGGCGTGTCCCGGGAGGTCGTGCTCGCGGCGGGCCGCCGCCTGCTGATCGCGGGCGGCCTCACCCCCAGCTCGGCGTCCTCAGCCGCGGTGCGCTCGCTGAACCCGGTGACCGGCGACGCCGCCCGCGCGGGCCGGCTCGCCGCGCCCACCCACGACGCCGCCGGTGCCGTCCTGGGCGGCCGGGCCTACCTGTTCGGCGGCGGTGACCAGGCCAGCGCGGCCTCGGTGCAGTCGCTGGCCGCCCGCGGCCGGGCCGCGCTGGCCGGGCGGCTGCCGCGGCCCCGGTCCGACCTGTCCGCCGTCACCATCGGCGGCACCGGGTACCTGCTCGGCGGCTATGACGGCGCCAGCTACGACGCCAGCGTGCTGGCCACCCGGGACGGGCGGCACTTCCGGCAGGTGGCGAAGCTGCCGGTGCCGGTCCGCTACGCCGCGGTGGCCGCCGCGGGCGGCCAGATCTGGGTGTTCGGCGGCCAGAGCGCCTCCGGCCTCACCAGCGACATCCAGCGGGTCAGCCCGGCCACCGGCGCCGCCAGCGTGGCCGGTCACCTGCCCCGGCCGGTGACCGGCGCGGCGGCGCTCGCCCTCGGCGGGCTCATCTACGTGGCGGGCGGGCAGGTCGCGCCCGCCCGGGGAGGCTCCGCCGCCAGCGCCGCGGCGCTGACCACCACCGGGGCGGTGCTGGCGTTCGACCCCGGGCGGGGCACGATGACCCCGGCCGGGCAGCTGCCGGTGCCGGTCGCCAACGCGGGCGCGGCCGTGCTGGGCCGTACCGGGTACCTGGTCGGCGGGAACAACGGCCAGCGCCAGGTGCCGACGGTGACCACGCTGCGGCTGGTCACCCCGGCGGCGGCGCTCCCGCCGGCGGGCGACTCCGGCGCCACCGTCCCGCTGCAGGCGGACGCGGCCACCGTGATCCCCCGGTCCGGCCCGGCGGCCCGGTCCGGCCACCGGGTGCCCGGCGCGGGGGGCGGCCGCGGCGGCGGCGCCGCCCCGGCCGCCGTCAGCGGGACCGGCAGTTCCATCCTGGCCAGCGCGCCCTGGCTCGGCCCGGCGCACGGGCACGGTCACCTGGCACCGCACTCGGACCCCTCGGTGCTGCCCGGTGACATCCTGATCGCCGACAACTGGAACAACCGGCTGCTGATCGTGGACCCGCACGGCCGCATCCGGTGGCGCTTCCCGCGGCCCGGCGACCTGCGGCACGGCCAGTCGTTCCGGCTGCCCGACGACGCTTTCTTCTCCCCGGACGGCAAGTCCATCGTGGCGACCGAGGAGGAAGACTCGGTCATCAGCGTCATCAGCATCGCCCGGCACCGCATCAGCTACCGCTACGGCACCCCGGGAGCGGCGGGCAGCGGGTACGACCAGGTGGCGAACCCGGACGACGCGATGATGATGCCGGGCGGCCGGCTCATCACGGCGGACATCGAGAACTGCCGGCTGCTGGTGCTGCGGCCGCCGTCGCACCGGCCGCGGCGGATCATCGGCCAGACCGGCACCTGCGGGCACAACCCGCCGGCCAGCTTCGGCAGCCCCAACGGGGCCTTCCCCGCCACCAACGGCCGGTACATCGTCACCGAGATCAACGGTGACTGGGCCAACGAGATGAGCCTGCGCGGGCACGTCTACTGGTCGGTCCATCCGCCGGGCGTGAGCTACCCGAGCGACACCAACGAGGTGTATCCCGGCCGCTACCTGACCGCCGACTACTCCTCTCCGGGGCAGGTGGTGGAGTTCAACTCCCGCGGCCGCCTGCTGTGGCGGTTCGGCGGGCTCAACCACCCGTCGCTGGCCCAGCCGCTGCCCAACGGCGACATCCTGGTCAATGACGACTACAACGACCGGGTGATCGTCATCGACCCCACCACGAATAAGATCGTGTGGCAGTACGGGCACACCGGCGTTCCCGGCACCAGGCCCGGTTACCTGAACGACCCGGACGGGATCGACTTGACACCCCCGAACTCGATGCTGATCGCGCACGCCGCCACCATGGGCCGCCCGTGACCGCGGAGCGCACGTTCCTCGACGCGGACGCCTGGTACGCGAGCCTGCCGACGCTGCACGCGGCTGCGGGCGCGCTGATCACCGATGACGGCGGGGACGTGCTCCTGGTCAAGCCGAACTACCGGGAGTACTGGACGCTGCCGGGCGGGATCCTGGAGCACGGTGAGCCGCCGCACACCGGCTGCGCCCGTGAGGTCGAGGAGGAGCTCGGCATCGCGCTGACGCCCGGGCCGCTGCTGGTCGTTGACTGGGCGCCGCCTGAGGGGCAGCGGCCGCGGTCGTTCGTGTACTTCCTGTTCGACGGCGGTGTGCTGGCCGACACCCGCGAGATCAGGCTGCAGGCCGCCGAGCTCGACGCCTTCCGGCTCACCCGGCCGGATGAGCTGCCCCGGTTCCTGCCGCCGTTCCTGGCCGCCCGGGTGACCGCCGCGCTGGCGGCCCGGGCCAGCGGCGCCGCGATCTACCTGCCCACCTCCGCTGACCACAGCTGAACCAGCCGGGACGGCCCTGCCTTAGGGCCACGTCCGGGACCGCCGGGATCCATCGCCTGGTGCTGCCGCGGTCCCGTCCTGCGCCGTGATCAGGCTTCTAAGCTGCCGGCCACCGGGGCGGCAGGCGCCTCGAGGCGCGCGAGCAGATCCTGAGTGGCGGCCTTGATCCGCTCCACGGCCTCGTCGAACGTGTCGACATCGGCCGGGCCGGGCAGCCGGTAACCACTGACGGTCTGGACATACTGCAGCGCGGCTGCCTGGATGTCCTCGTCCCTCACACCCTGCGCGTACGGCGCGCGCAGAGTCTTGATGCTGCGGCACATAAAGCGCACGGTACGCCAGCACCCTGGCAAATGGGGATAACTACTCAGTTTTCGCAAAAACGGATTTCCAGCCCAAGGGCCTCCCGAGCCCGACCCGAGCCATCCGCAGCGCCCCCGCGGCGCCCGAACTGGCGAGCAGCAACCCGAAGCGGCGCGAGAGCGCCCAGGCCCGCGCGAGCCAAAGGCCCGCACCGCCGCCCGGATCGGCGAACGGTCACCTGGAAGGGGCGCGGAGCGCCCAGGCCCGAGCGAGCCAAAGGGCCGCGCCGCCGTCTGGACTGACGA
>JBLMWU010000050.1:0-41442 GCA_050257395.1 Gemmatimonadota bacterium
AGCGGGGACTGGTAGCCGCTGACCCAGTGGGACTGCAGCCAGGCGAGCGCCGCGGTCCACACGCCGGTCACCTCCAGCACGCCGACGGCGACCAGCAGGCCCCCGCCCACCCGGGTGATGGTGCGGACATGCCGCCGGGCGAACGCCAGCGCGGTCACCCCGCGCTGGAAGAGCAGGGCGACGGCCAGGAACGGGATGCCCAGCCCGAGGCCGTAGGCGAACATGAGCAGCGCCCCGCGGACCGCGGTCCCGGAGGTGAAGGCCAGGCTCATCACCACGGTGAGGGTGGGGCCGATGCACGGGCTCCAG
Organism: Gemmatimonadota bacterium; assembly: GCA_050257395.1. Taxonomy (GTDB): domain Bacteria; phylum Actinomycetota; class Actinomycetes; order Streptosporangiales; family Streptosporangiaceae; genus JAIRTY01. The sequence goes on from JBLMWU010000050.1 coordinate 310, forward strand.
GTGAGGCCGAAGAACGCGCCCAGCACCGGCGCGCCGGCCAGCCCGGCCCGTGGCCGGAAGGACGGCCGGGCGATCCGCCCGGTGACCGGGAAGCGGTCGAACACGCCGGCGAACAGCAGGCCCAGCACGATGGTGAGGCCACCGAGGATCTGGGTGAGCCCGGCGGTGTGACTGCGCAGCAGCGAGCCGAGCCCGCCGAAGGCGACCCCCTCGCTGGCGAAGACCAGGGAGAACCCGAGGACGAACAAGGCGGCGCCAGCGACCGTCCGGCGCTGGCGCCGCCGCCCCGCGGCCGCCGGGGCGGCGGCGCGCACCGCCGTGCCCACGGCGCCTCCCGCGGGCGCCGCGCCCGCGCCCGCGGTCCCGGAGACGGCGGGCGCCGCGGCGGCGGCCCCCACGCTGGCGGGCACGCCCCCGGCTGCCGCAGCGGCGGGCCCGGGCTGCTGGGCGCCCACGCCCGCCATTCCGGTCACGTAGGACAGGTAGCCGGGGACCAGCGGCAGCACGCACGGCGACAGGAAGGTGACCGCACCCGCCGCGGCCGCCACCGGCACCGCCAGCAGCAGCGGCCCGGACAGCATGAGGTGGCCGACACCGCTCATGAGCCGCCTCCCTGCCGCACCGCCCCGCCCGCCGATGCCCGCCTGCCGGTGAATGAAGCCGCCGCCCGCGCGGCGGTGGCGTCCGCCCCAACTTATCCTCCGCCGCGCGCCACGTGCACGGCGGCGCCCGCGTCAGGAAGAGCGCCGCTATTGCCCGGGTTCAGGGTGTGCATTAATGTCCGAGCAAGTTCGATTCTGTTCGGCTGCGGAGGCGCCCCATGGAGAATGCAGCCCGCACCGCGATCACCATGGCGTGCCGCCGGCTCACCGGCCGGGCGGGATCCCCCGGCCGGGGCAGCCGCCGGTTAGCCCGCCGCGCCCGGCTGCTGGCGGTCCCGCTGGCCGGGCTGCTGGCGGCGGGAACACCGCTGCTGGCAGGCGGGGCCACCGCCGGGCACGCCGCCCCGGTCACCCGGGCGGCAGCCGCGCAGGCGGCAGCCGGGCCGGTGGCGGACGGCCCGGGGGTGCCGGTCGATCTCGCGCTCGGCGGGCAGGCCAGCGCCGACTCCGCGCAGTCCGGCAACCCGGCCGGCAACGCCATCGACGGCGACGCGGGCACCACCTGGTGCCCGGACGGCTGGACCGGGAGCGTGGTGGTGGACCTCGGCCAGGTGCGCGCGCTGGACGGCATCGGCCTCACCCTGGCCGCGGGCAGCCCCTCGGCCAGCGCAGTCATCGACGTCGCGAGCACGCCCGGCGGCTGGGCCACCCTGCCCACGGCCCGGCTGCTCGGCCTGGACCCGCCCGATCCGCAGTACGTGCCGGTCCCGCCGGGCACCCGGGCCCGCTACGCCCGGCTCACGGTCAAGAGCGGCACCGGGGCGCCGGTGTGCGCCGGGGAGTTCCGGCTGTTCGGGCCCGACCCGGCGACCACCCGGATGGCGCTGGGCGCGGACCTGTCCTTCACCGGGCAGGAACTCGCCGCGGGTGCCCGCTTCACCGACCGCGGCCGGCCGGGCACCCCGGTGACGATCATGCGGGACAACGGCGGGAACTACGTGCGGATGCGGCTGTGGGTGAACCCGCCGCCCGGCTACAGCGACCTGGCCAGCGACCTGGCCCTGGCCCGGGCGGTGCACGCGGCCGGGATGAAGATCTACCTGGACATCATGTACTCGGACTTCTGGGCCGACCCGCAGCACCAGAACATCCCCGCGGCCTGGCAGGGCCAGGACCTCAGCCAGCTCACGGCGACCGTGCGCACCTACACCCAGCAGGTCGTCGCCGCGTTCGCGAAACAGGGGACACCGGTCGACCTGGCCGCCATCGGGAACGAGATCCGCAACGGCATCCTGTGGCCGGTGGGCCAGGTCGACCCCAGCACCGGGGCCGGGTACGACGCCCTGGCGGCCCTGCTCAAGGCCGGGGTCGCCGGCGCGCGGGCGGGCAACCCGCCGGGCCACCGGCTGCTGATCATGATGCATTACGACCAGGGCGGCAACAACAAGCTCAGCCAGGCCTTCTATCAGAACCTGATCTCCCGCGGCGTGCCGTTCGACGTGATCGGGCTGTCCTACTACCCGTTCTTCCACGGCACGATCTCGCAGCTGCGGGCGAACGTCGACGCGCTGGCCACCCAGTTCGGCAAGCCGATCATCGTCGCCGAGACGCAGTACCCGTGGACGCTGGCCAACGGGGACAGCACCGGCAACTTCGTCTGGCAGCCCAGCCAGGTGCAGCCTGGATACCCGGCCAGCCCGGGCGGCCAGCTCTCCTTCGTCAGCGACGAGCTGTCCATCCTCGCGCAGGTCCCGGGCGGCCTGGGGGCGGGCCTGTTCTACTGGGAGCCGGAGTGGATTCCGGGCGTCGGCTGGGAGCCGGGCGCCGGTACCCCGAACGACAACCTGACCCTGTTCAGCTTCCAGGGCACCGCCCTGCCCTCGATCGGCATCTTCCGCAGCCCGGCCGCGGTCTGCGCCAGCTACGACCCGTACGACGTCCCCTGCGCCGTCGGCTAGCCGGTCAGCTGCCGCAGAGGCCGAGCAGCTTCGTCACGGTCGCCCAGTTACGGGCCGTGGCGGCCTCACCGGCTGCCAGCCGGCCGCTGGGCCGGCTCAGCCGGGCTGCCAGCTCGCTGCGCCCGTAGCCGTCCGGGGTGTGCAGGTAGAGCACCCGGCCCACGTAGGTCGCCGTGTCCCGGCTGCCTTTCGCCGCGGCTGCCTGCTGCGCCGCCGCCACCGCCGCCCGCCGCTCCGGCGCCGGCTCAGCGCTCAGGAACACCGCGTGCAGCGCCTTCGGGTTGGGCTCGTCCGGGTACGGGTTGTCCCGCACGACCCGGGCCAGCTCGTCGCGGGAGACCACGATCACCTTCGGCCGCACCGTCAGCGCGCCCGCGATCGCCGCCTCCAGTTCGGCGGCGAGCTCAGCCGTGTCTTCCCGTTCGGTGGAAAAAAGCACGTTCCCGCTCTGGATGTAGGTGGCGACGCCGGCGTGCCCCAGCCCGGCCACCACCGTGCGGAGGTCCGCCATCGCCAGCTTGACACCGCCGACGTTGACCCCGCGCAGGAGAGCGACATGAGTAGCCACCCACCCATCCTGCCGCATCGGCCCGGCTGGCCGTACCCGGTGACAGGCTGGCCAGCCTGGATGCGCCACGATGGGGCGGTGACCACACCCCCGCCGCGGCCGCGCCAGGCGCGGGCGGAGGACTACGGCCCCATCGCCGCTGAGGTGGACCGGTGGTGGGGCAGGCCCGTGCTCGCGTCGCTGCCCCGGCTCTTCCTCGACCACTTCCACCGCAGCAGCCTGGTCGTGGACGGCCCGGACGGGCCGGTGGCGTTCCTGATCGGGATCCTGTCCCCGTCCCTGCCGGAGTGCGCCTACATCCACTTCGCCGGGGTCGCCCCCGGAGCCCGCAACCGCGGCCTGGCCCGCGCCCTGTACGAGGAGTTCTTCGCCCTCGCCCGGGCGGACGGCCGCCGCACCGTCAGCGCGGTCACCTCGCCGGGCAACGACGGCTCCGTCCGCTTCCACCAGGCCATGGGCTTCACGGTGACCGGCCCGGTGCCCGGGTACAACGGCCCGGGCCGGGACCGGATCGTGTTCAGCCGTTCCCTGTAGCTCAGCCCAGGTCCGCCAGGGCCGTCTCGATGGCGCGGTGGAAGGTGGGGTAGGCGTAGATCATCTCGCGCAGGCGCGGCACCGGCACCCGCGCGTGCACCGCCAGCGCCAGCGCCCCGAGCACCTCCCCGCCGCACGGGCCCGCCGAGGTCGCCCCGACCAGGATGCCGCGGTCGGCGTCCGCGACCAGCTTGATGAAGCCGTCGTTGCCGGCCTTGTGAATCCAGCCGCGCGCCGACTCCGGGACCGGCGCCAGCCCTGTCCGCACGGTCAGGCCCTGTTCCCGTGCCTGCGCCTCGGTGAGGCCCACCGCGCCGATCTCCGGGTCGGTGAAGGTGACCCGGGGGACCGCGTGGTACTCCGCCCGGAAGGAGTCCTTGCCGAGGATGCCGGACACCACGATCCGGGCCTGGTACATGGACATGTGGGTGAACGCGCCCTTGCCGGTGATGTCGCCGAGCGCCCACACCCCCGGCGCCGCCCGCAGATGGTCGTCCACCGGGATCGCCCGCAGGCTCTCGTCGATCCCCACCGCGCCCACGCCGATCCCGGCCAGGTCCGTCTTCCGGCCCGTGGCCACCAGCAGCGCACCGGCGGCCAGTTCCGTCCCGTCCGCCAGGGTGAGGGTGAAGCCGCCGCCGCCGTGGCTGACCCGCTCGGCGGCGTGCCCGGTCCGCACGCCGATGCCGTCCGCCGTGAGCGCCCGGGCGAGCAGGTCACCGGCCTCCGGCTCCTCCAGCGGCAGCAGCCGGCCGGCGCCCTCGGCGACCGTGACCCGGCTGCCGAAGCGGGCGAACACCTGCGCGAGTTCCGCCCCGATCGGGCCGCCGCCCAGCACCACCAGCGAGGCCGGGACTTCTGCGGCCTCGATGGCCTCGCGGTTGGTCCAGAACGGGGTGCCCGCCAGGCCGGGGACCGGGGGCACCGCCGGCGCCGTCCCGGTGGCGATGACGATGCCGCGCCGGGCCCGCAGCACCTGGCCGGGCCCGGCGTCCCCGCCCCCGGCCGGCACCGGCGTCACGGTGACCTCGCCCGGCCCGGTGATGCGGCCGTGGCCGCGCACGAGCAGCCCGCCCTTGCCGGTGAACCGGTCGGCCGCGACCGTGTCGTCCCAGCTGTCGGTGGCCTCCTCGCGGATCCGGCGGGCCACCGGCGCCCAGTCCGCGGTCACCTGCGCGGCGCCGGCCATGCCCGGGATCCGGCGGCCCTCCGCCAGCAGGTCAGCCGCCCGGATCATCATCTTGGACGGGACGCAGCCCCAGTACGGGCACTCGCCGCCGACCAGCCGGGACTCCACCCCGGCGACCGCCAGGCCCGCCTCGGCCAGCGTGCCGGCGGCGTACTCGCCGCCCGGGCCCAGGCCGATGACGACGACATCGACCTCCTGCTCAGCGCTGGTGCTCACGGTGCCTCCCGCAATTTTGTCGGTGCCGGGTGATGTGCTTGGGCCCATGCCGGGTACCTGGAGGAGAAGCGGCCCCCGCACCGGGCCGGGCAGGGGGCCATCGGCAAGCGACCCACCAGGGGCGACGGCACAAATGACTCACCCTAGTTCACTCCTGGATGGTGCTATGGGAGGATCGGGGGAACCCCCGGCGGTGAGCCGGGCAGCAGGGGACGTGGCGCCGGAGACACGGACTGGGGCGATCGGATGAGGACCTCACCCCCCGCTGGCACGCGCGCGTCCGGGCGGCCCCTCAGTGAGGATGATGCCGCGGAGCACGCCCACGGCATCTGCTTCAAGACCGGCCCGCCCGGTCAGCTCGGTGTCGAACTCGAATGGCTGGTCCGCGACTGCCGGGATCCGGCACTCCCGGTGGACCACGAGCGGGTCAAGGCGGCCCTGGCCCCGCTGTCAGACCCCGGAGCCCTGCCCGGCGAGGGCAGGCTCACCGTTGAGCCAGGCGGCCAGATAGAGCTGAGTTCCGCGCCCGCCGCTGGCGTCGGCGCGTGCGTGGCCGCGGCGTGCGGCGACCTCACCGCGCTGCGGCGAGCGGCGGGCGCGGCCGGGCTCGGCCTGGCCGGCCAGGGCGTCGACGCCTACCGCCCGCCCCGCCGGCTCCTCCAGCTCCCGCGCTACCGGGCCATGGAGGAGTTCTTCGACCGGTCCGGCCCGTGGGGCCGGATCATGATGTGCAGCACCGCGTCCGTCCAGGTCTGCGTGGACGCCGGGGACGATGGCGACGGCCCGTCCGGATACCGGTGGCGGTGGCAGCTCCTGCACGCACTCGGGCCCGTCCTGGTGGCCGCGTTCGCCAATTCGCCGATGCTGGGCGGCCGCCCCTCCGGCTGGAAATCCACCCGCCAGGTGGTCTGGGCCCGGCTGGACCCCAGCCGGACCCGGGCTCCCGCGGGCGCCGAGCCGCCGTGGGCCAACGGGCACCGGCGGCCGCAGCCGGCCGATCCCCGGGCCGGCTGGGCCGCGTACGCGCTGGACGCCGACGTGATGTGCGTCCGGCGGCCCGGGCCCGGCAGCTGGACCGCCCCGGCGGGGATGACCTTCCGCGACTGGGTCCGGGGCGCGGGGGACCGGCCGCCCACCCTGGATGACCTGACCTACCACCTGTCCACCCTGTTCCCCCCGGTGCGCCCGCAGGGCCACCTGGAGCTGCGGGTGATCGACGCCCAGCCGGGCGACGACTGGATCGTGCCGGCCGCCGTGGTCAGCGCCCTGCTCGACGACCCGGCGGCGGCGCAGGCCGCGATGGCCGCGGCGGAACCGGTGTGGGCCCGGCCCGCGGGCCCCGGCGGCCGCCCGGGCGACGGCTCGCCCTGGCTGCGCGCGGCCCGGCACGGCCCCGCCGACCCCGGGCTGGGCTTGGCCGCCCGGCAGTGCTTCGAGGCCGCCGACGCCGCGCTGGGCCGGGAGGGGGCACCCGCGCCGGTGCGGCACGCGGTCGCGGCCTTCGCGGACCGCTACGTCAGCCGCTGCCGCTGCCCGGCCGACGACGAGCTCGACCAGTATCACGCCAGCGCCGGGCAGCCGCCTACCAGCCGGACCCCCGTCATCCCCCTGGAGGAGCGATCATGACATCGACGCACGAGACACCCGCCGCAGCCGGGCCGGGCAGCCCGGAGCTGGGCACGGAGGCGCTGCGCGAGGTGATCGGCAGCAGCCTGCTGGCCGCCCGCGAGCGGACCCGGCTGCTGACCGAGTGCGTGGACGACGAGGACCTGGTGCGGCAGCATTCGCCGCTGATGTCGCCGCTGGTGTGGGACCTCGCGCACATCGCCAACCAGGAAGAGCTGTGGCTGCTGCGCGCGGTCGGCGGCCAGGAGCCCATGCACCCGGAGATCGACCCGCTGTACGACGCCTTCGAGCATCCGCGCGCGCAGCGGCCGCGGCTCCCGCTGCTGCCGCCGCGGGAGGCCCGCGCCTACGTGCGGGAGGTCCGGGGCAAGGTGCTCGACCTGCTCGACAGCGTCCGGCTGTCCGGCGCGCCGCTGGTCACCGGCGGGTTCGCCTTCGGCATGGTCGCCCAGCACGAGCAGCAGCACGACGAGACGATGCTGATCACCCACCAGCTGCGGGCGGGTGCGCCCGCGCTGGCCGCGGTGCCGCCGGAGCCGGCCCCCGACGCCCTCAGCCTGCCGGCCGAGGTGCTCGTGCCCGGCGGCCCGTTCACCATGGGCACCTCGGACGAGCCCTGGGCGCTCGACAACGAGCGGCCCGCGCACGTCGTGGAGCTGCCGCCCTTCCACCTCGACACCACCCCGGTCACCAACGCCGCCTACCAGGAGTTCATCGCCGACGGCGGCTATGACAACCCGCGCTGGTGGAGCCCGGCCGGGTGGGACCACCGGCAGCGGGCCGGCCTGACCGCGCCGCAGTTCTGGCGGCGGGAAGGCAGCGGCTGGGTGCGGACCCGGTTCGGCGTCACCGAGCCGGTGCCGCCCGCCGAGCCGGTGCTGCACGTGTGCTTCTACGAGGCCGAGGCGTACGCGGCGTGGGCGGGCCGGCGGCTGCCCACCGAGGCCGAGTGGGAGAAGGCGGCCCGCTTCGACCCGGAAACCGGGCGCACCCGCCGCTACCCCTGGGGCGACGCCGCCCCCACCCCGGACCTGGCCAACCTCGGCCAGCGGCACCTCCAGCCCGCCCCGGCCGGCGCCTACCCCGCGGGGGCGGCGCCGTGCGGGGCCCGGCAGCTGATCGGGGACGTGTGGGAGTGGACGGCCAGCGACTTCCGCCCGTACCCCGGGTTCCGGGCCTGGCCGTACCGGGAGTACTCCGAGGTGTTCTTCGGCGAGGGGTACAAGGTGCTCCGCGGCGGATCGTTCGCGGTCGCCCCGGTCGTCTGCCGCGGCACCTTCCGCAACTGGGACCACCCGGTCCGGCGGCAGATCTTCTCCGGGTTCCGCACCGCCCGCGACGCGGGCCCGGCCGCCAGCCGGGCGTGAGCCTGGCCGATGTGCCGCCACCTCGCGTATCTCGGCCCGCCCGCGACCCTGCGGGCGGTGATCATGGATCCGCCGTACGGCCTCGCCCGGCAGGCGTGGGCGCCGCGCCGGCAGCGGTTCGGGACCGTGAACGTGGACGGCTTCGGGGCCGGCTGGTACGCCCCCGGCGACCGCATCCCGGCCCGGTACCGCCGGGCCGGGCCGATCTGGGCCGATGAGTCCTTCGCCGACCTGGCCCGGGTTACCCGGACCGCGGCCCTGCTGGCCGCGGTCCGGTCGGCCACCGAGGGCACCGCGCCCGGGGCCGCGGCTGCCGCGCCCTACGCGGCGGGGCCGTGGCTGTTCAGCCACAACGGGCGGCTCGACGGCTGGCCCGCGGCCGCGGCCGGGGTCGCGGCCACCCTGCCCGCGGCGGACCTGCTCGCGCTGGAAGCCCGCTGCGACTCGGCGCTGGCGTGGGCGCTGGTGCTGCGGCGGCTCCGGGCCGGCGCCGCGCCCGCTGACGCACTGGCCGCCGCGGTGGCCGAACTGGCCGGCTCCGGGGTGACCGGCCGGTTCAACTTCCTGCTCACAGACGGGGAGGTGATCGCGGCCACCGCCGCCGGGGACACGCTGTGCTACCGGGTCTGCGGGGGCTCGGCCGTGGTCGCCTCCGAGCCCGGCGACGACGAGCCGGGCTGGGCCGATGTGCCCGACGGCAGCGTGCTGACCGCCACCACCAGTGGCGTCCGGGTCAGCCCGCTGCCGGAGATCCAGGCCGACAGCCGTAAGGAGATCCCCCAGCAATGACCGCACTGCACGTCGACCGCTGCCTGCCCGACGGCTTCCTCGCCGCCGCCCTGCGTGCCGACGCCCGGGCCGGGCTGACCGCCAGCCCCAAGACGCTGCCCCCCAAGTGGCTGTATGACGAGCGGGGCAGCGAGCTCTTCGAGAAGATCACCCACCTCGACGAGTACTACCCGACCCGGGCCGAGCGGTCGATCCTGCGCGCCCAGGCCGCCCAGATCGCCGCCGCCACCGGGGCGGTGAGCCTGGTGGAGCTCGGGGCGGGGGCCGCCGACAAGACCCGGCTGCTGCTGGACGCCCTGCGGGCGGCCGGGACGCTGCGCGAGTACGTGCCGGTGGACGTCAGCGAGACCGCGCTGATCGAGGCGGCGAACCGGCTGCTGGCCGACTACCCGGGGCTGTCCGTGCGGGCGGTGGTGTCCGACTTCGAGGAGCACCTGGGCCTGCCGCCCGGCCTGGGCGACAGGCTGGTCGCCTTCCTCGGCGGCACCATCGGCAACCTGCTGCCGGCCCAGCGGGCGGACTTCCTGGCGTCGCTGCGGGCCCGGCTCGGCCCGGGTGACGCGCTGCTGCTCGGCACCGACCTGGTCAAGGACCCGGCGGTGCTGCAGGTGGCCTACGACGACCCGGCGGGGGTGACGGCGGCCTTCAACAAGAACGTGCTGCTGGTGCTCAACGCGGAGCTTGGCGCCAACTTCGACCCGGACGGGTTCGAGCACGTCGCCCTGTGGGATCCCGGGGCGGAGTGGATCGAGATGCGGCTACGGTCGGCCGAGCAGCAGGTGGTCACCGTCCCGGCGCTGGACCTGACCGTGGAGTTCGCCGAGGGCGAGGAGATGCGCACCGAGGTGTCGGCCAAGTTCCGGCGGGAGCGGGTGGCGGCCGAGCTGGCTGCCGCCGGGTTCACGATGCGTTCCTGGTGGACCGATGACGGCGGCCGGTTCGCGCTGTCGCTGTCGGTGCCGGCCTGAGCCGGGGCTGGTCAGGCTGGGCCGCGGTCGAGCTGCCTGACCCGCACCTGGGTCAGCCGCAGGGCGCGGGCCAGCTCGGCCAGCACCCGCTGGCCCGCGATGGCGCCGCAGCTGAACAGGTCGATCGCGATCAGGTTCTCTTCCGGCCAGGTGTGGATGCTCAGGTGCGATTCGGCCAGGATGAGCACCAGGGTGACCGCGCCGTTGGGGAAGATCACATGGCTGGTGTCGAGCACATGGCCGTGCCCGGCCCGGACCGCGTCCTCGGCGATGGCGGTCAGGCTGGCGATGTCGGTCACCGGGGAGGCGGGCGTCAGGGCGGCGTCCACCGCGTAGAGGACCTTCGCCGCCGCCGGGGGAGCCTGCGGCACCGCCGCGGGCGGCTGGTCTCCGGACAGGCTTTTGACTGGCATGATGTGGGAGAATACCCGACTACCCCGTTCCCGGAGTTCACGAGCACCGCGCGATGGATGTCGATGCGATAGTTGCCGAGGTGGCCTCGGCGGTGGGGCTGTCCGAAGGGCCGGCCGGGGTGCGCGACGTGCTCCGGGTGATCGCCCGGCGGGAGCCCGTGCCAGCCCGCGAGATCGGCCGGCTGGCCGAGCTGCCGGTCCCGATCGTGGCGGCCGTGTGCGGCGAGCTGCGGGCACGCGGGGTGGTGGACCGGGCCCGCCCAGTCCAGCTGACCGGTGCCGCCCGGGCGGCGCTGGCAGCGGGCCTGGCCGGCGTGTCCGGCGAGTGCCCTGCCTGCGGGGGCGCCGGCGTCACGGTCCCCGCGGCGCTCGCCCCGGTCGCCAGGCGGCTGGAGCAGGCGGCGGCGGCCATGCCCGCCGCCCGGCTGGAGCTGGACCAGACCCATTGCACCGTGGACACCAAGCTGCGCCGGGTGCTGCGGATGGCCGACGCGGGGGCGCTCGCCGGCCAGCGGGTGATCGTGCTCGGCGACGACGACCTGCTCTCGGCCGCGATCGCCGCGTCCGCCGCCGCAGGCGCCAGCGGCCGGCCTGCCCGGCTGGCGGTGGTGGACTGCGACGCCGGCCTGCTCGGCTACCTGGCCGGGCTGCTGCCGGAGCTGGGCCTGGCCGCCGACCTGATAGAGCACGACCTGCGCGAGCCGCTGCCCGCCGGCCTGGCGGGGGCGTTCGACGTGGCCTGCACCGACCCCCCGTACACGGTGGCCGGGGCCGAGCTGTTCCTGTCGCGGGCGGTGGCGGCGCTGGCCCCGGGCGGCGGCCGGCACGTGTTCTTCTCGTTCGGCGCCCGCCGCCCGGAGGAGACCCTGCGCACCCAGCAGCTGATCACGGAGATGGGCCTGACCATCCGGGCGCTGCTGCCGGGGTTCAACGCCTACGTGGGCGCGGGCATCCTGGCCGGCGCCAGCCACCTGTACCACCTGCGCACCACGGCCGCCAGCAGGCCCGTGATCAGCGGCGGTTTCACCGGCCCGCTCTACACGGCCGACAGCCGCGCGGCCCGGACCCGCCCCTACCGGTGCGCGGGCTGCGCCGCCGTGCACGACGTCGGCCCGGGGGCGCGCTGGGCGCACATCGCCGCGCTGAAGGCGGCAGGCTGCCCGGAGTGCGGCGGCACCGTGTTCCGGCCCGGCGCGCTGGGCGCGGGCCGCGGCACCCCGGCGGGGCGGCGGTGACCGGGCCGGCCGCGGGCTTCCTGATCCGCCCGGCGTGCGAGGCGGATCTGGACGCGATCACCGCGTTCGAGATCGACATCGCCCGGGTCTCCTTCGGGGACGAGGCGATCGAGGACCCGGCGCTGCACCGCAAGCGGGTCACCGCGGCACTCGGCAAGCCGGGGGAGATCACCCTGGTCGCGGTGGCGGCCGGGGCGCCCGCCGTCCCGGTCGGCTGGGCCTGGCTGTCCGGGCGGACCAACTCCCTGACCGGCGCCCGCTACGGGAACTTCCGGTCGCTGGCCACCGCGGACATCCCGGGCCGCAGCCAGGTGGCTGAGCTGCTCATGGCCGCCCTGCTGGAGGCCGCGGACGACGCCGGGTTCGGGCAGCTCACCGGCAAGGTGCACGCCCGGAACCTGGGCATGCGCGCGGTGTACCGGAAGTTCGGCTTCGAGGCCACGCACATCACCATGGAGAAACGGGCGCCGCTGGCCGGGCCGGGCGTGACCGCGGGACCGGACGGCCAGCCATGACCGGCGGCACGGCGCAGATCAAGTGCGTGGTCTGGGACCTCGACCAGACCCTGCTCAGCGGCACCTACCTGGAGTCCGCTGGCCGGCCGCCCGCACCCGACCCGGTGCTGGCCGGGGCGCTCGCCGAACTGGCGGGCCGGGGCATCCTGCACGCCATCGCGAGCCGCAACCCGCCGGAGGCGGCGGCCCACGCCGCCCGGGTGACCGGCGGCCAGTTCGCGGCGGCCGAATGCGGGTGGGGGCGCAAGTCGGAGGCGGTCGCCCGGATCGCGGCCGGGCTCGGCATCGGCCTGGACACCGTCGCGTTCGTGGACGACGACCCCTACGAGCGGGCCGAGGTCTCCTCCGCGCTGCCCGAGGTGCTGGTGCTGTCCCCGGAAGACGCCGCCGAGGCACCCGGCTGGCCGGAGTTCCGGCCGCCGGTGGTCACCGCGGAGGCGCGCCGCCGCGGTGAGCTGTATCAGGACCGCCGCCGGCGCCAGGAAGCGGAACGGGCCTTCGGCGGCAGCCGGGAGGAGTTCCTGCGCGCCGCCGGGACCCGGGTGACGATCGCCCCGGCCGCCGCCGGGGACGCGCCGCGGCTGCTGGAGCTGGCGGTGCGCACCCGCCAGTTCAACTCCGGCGCGGCGGGCGGGCCGGTGACCGAGGCCTGGTTCGCCGGCCTGATCGCCGCCCCGGACCAGGACGTCGTCGCGGTGCGGCTGCGGGACTCGTTCGGGGACGACGGGCTGGTGGGCGGGTGCGTGGTGGACCGCCGTGACCCGGCCGTCTGGACCGTGCGGCTGCTGCTGATGTCGTGCCGGGCCATGGGGCGCGGCGTGATCGACGTCCTGCTCGGCTGGCTGGCCCGGGCCGCAGCCCGGCAGGGGGCCGGCCGGCTCGACCTGCCGTGCGTGCTGACAGAGCGGAACGTGCCGCTGCGGCTCGCCCTCAGCGCCGCCGGGTTCCGGGCGGCCGCGGACGGCACGGCCCCGGACGGCACAATCCCGGACGGGCCGGGGCGGGGTGATGGCCGGCGCCAGGCCCCGGTGACCTTCTCCCGTCCCCTCACCGGGCCGCTGCCCGGCCTGCCGGACTGGGTGAGCGCGCCGGACGGGCCGGGGGCGGGAACGGAGGCCGGATGACAGTACCTGCTGACGCCGCCAGTGAGATCCGCGGCATCCTGGCGGCCGTGACCGGCCGGGACGAGCTGCGCTCCTGCCCCGCGGACACGGCGCTGTTCGGCGCCGGCGTGGGGCTGGACTCACTGACCGGCACCCTGCTGCTGCGGGAGATCCGCCGGCGCTTCGGGGTGGACGTGGCGGCCGAGGACCTCAACCTGGACTCGCTGGCCACGCTCGGCACCCTCGCCGCCTTCGTGGCCGGGCGCGCCGGCCATCCCGGCCGGGCCAGCGGGCAGGCCGGGCTGAGCCAGGGCGGCGCGGTCAGGTGAGCAGGCCGGTCCCGTCCGGCCTGGCGGTGGACGTCTGGTGGTTCGACACCCGGCAGGCCCGGCCGGAGCCCGCCGAACTGGCCGCGCTGTCCGCGGAGGAGCAGGCGCGGGCGGCCGCGCTGGTGTTCGCCGCCGACCGGCACCGCTACCGCACCGCCCACGTGATGCTGCGCCGGGTGCTGGCCGGCTATCTGGACGCCGAGCCGGGGTGCCTGCGGTTCGCGCGCCAGCCCTGCCCGCGCTGCGGCGGGCCGGACGGGCGGCCGGTGCTGGCCCCGGCGGCGGCCGCGGCCGCGCCGCCGCCCTGGTTCTCGCTGGCTCATTCCGGCGACGCCGTGGTCATCGCGGTCGCGGGCCGGCCGGTCGGGGTGGACGCCGAGCAGGAGCCCGCGGGCTGCGTCTGCTCGCTGGCAGGCACCATGCACCCGGCGGACGCCGCCGCGGTGGCAGGGCTGGCCGAGCCGGACCGGCATGCCGCCGTCATCCGCTGGTGGGTCCGGGCCGAGGCGGTACTCAAGTGCGCCGGTGAGGGCATCGCCCACCGGCTCGGCTCGTTCCCGGTGCTGCCGGACGGCGCCTTGGCCGCCGCCGCGGGCCCCGGCCCGGCCGGGGCCCCCAGCTGCACCCTGGGCCCGGTCCCCTGCCCACCCGCCTACCAGGCCGCGGTCGCCCTGGCCGGCCAGGACGGGTCCCCTGCCGTCACACTCGTCACCGAAGGGACAAAGGAATGACCGCTGTATTCGCGGTGGACGCGTGCCGGACCCCGGTGGGCCGGATCAAGGGGGCGCTGTCCGCCGTCCGCCCCGACCACCAGACCGCGGACGTGATCAGCGCGCTGCTGGCCCGCAACCCGTGGCTGGACCCGGCGCGGATCGACGACGTGTACTGGGGCGCCGCCAATCAGGCAGGCGAGGACAACCGCAACGTGGCCAGGATGGGTGTCCTGCTGGCGGGGCTGCCGGTGGAGGTGCCCGGGGCGACGGTCAACCGGCTGTGCGGGTCGGGGATGGAGGCCATCGCCAGCGCGGCGCGGGCGATCGCGGCCGGCGAGGCGGACATCTGCCTGGCCGGCGGCGCCGAGTCGATGACCCGCGCCCCGTTCGTGCTGCCCCGCGCCGACAGCCCGTTCCCCCGCGAGGCGGGCGTCGCCGACACCCGGCTGGGGTGGCGGCTGGTGAGCCCGCGGATGCAGGAGCTGTACCCGCCGGTCACGCTGGGCGAGACCGCGGAGAACGTGGCGGCGCGGTACCGCGTGGACCGGGCCCGGCAGGACGAGTTCGCCCTGCGCAACCACCAGCGGGCCGCCCGCGCCCGCGACGAGGGCCGGCTGGGCGGCGAGATCGTCCCGGTCAGCACCCCGGCGGGCGAGGTGAGCCAGGACGAAGGCATCAACGGCGGCCTCACCCTGGCGGACCTGGCCGCCAGGCGGCCCGCGTTCCGCAAGGACGGCACGGTGACCGGGGGCAACTCCTCCCCGCTCAACGACGGCGCGGCAGGCCTGCTGCTCGTCTCGGAAGCGGTGCTCGCGGCATCGGGGGCGCAGCCGCTGGCCCGTTACGCGGGCGCGGGCGCGGCCGGGGTGCACCCGGACTACATGGGCATCGGGCCGGTGCCGGCCATGGGCAAGGTGCTGGCACGGGCCGGCTGGCAGGCCGGCGACCTGGATCTCATCGAGGTCAACGAGGCGTTCGCCGCCCAGGCCGTGGCCGTGATCGACGAGCTGAAGCTGGACCCGGAGCGGGTCAATATGAACGGCGGCGCCATCGCCATCGGCCACCCGCTCGGCTGCTCCGGCGCCCGGATCACCACCACCCTGCTGCACGAGCTGCGCCGCCGCGGCGCGGCCCGGGCCGCGGCCACCATGTGCATCGGGGTCGGCCAGGGCATCGCCACCCTCTGGGCGGCCGCCTGACGCCCCGCCGGTCCCCGGCGGCGCGGCTGCCCGGACCCGGGCATGCCGCACCGGGACGGCGCCGCCAGCGCCGCCCCGGCATGGATACCTGCGCTAGACGGGCTGCGGCGCGACGCTGAACGCGACCCCGCCCTGGTCATCTACTTCCGCGTCGAGCGACTTGTCCGACAGTGCCTCCGCCGCGGTGGACTCCACGAAGACGCGGGCCCCCCCGGACTCGATGACCTCATCGCCCTCGACCGGGTTGGCGGCCAGCGCCAGCTGGAACGAGGGAACCTCCTCGCCCTGCGCCATGATCCGCAGGCCGGTGTCGGCCGGCAGTTCGGGCTGTGACGTGAGAGCCCGGATGGCGGTGACTGCGTTATCGGTCAGCGTGAGCATGGCTGCTCCTTCACGTTCGCTCCTCGGCCGTGAGTTTTCTGCCCTACCCACAAACCCCGGCTGAAACCCCCCTCATTTCAGCGGATCAACGCGGCTGGCAGGCGGGCCGTCCGGGGTGGGTGAGCAGGTGAGCGCGGGGGAGCGCCGGCTCCCGCCGGGCGGGACGCCGGGGCTGCCGGCCAGCAGGGCAGGCAACCCCCGTTGCCCTTTCCAGGGCAGAGCGGGCATACCGGCGCTTCGAAACCCGCAGGCCAGCCGGTAGGGTCAGCGGCGGGCGCAAGTTTTCCGGCGGAGCGGGGGCCTCAGCGTGACACAGCGGGGGAGCGGGGGCGGCACGGCCGGGACGCCCGGTACCGGGCACCCGGCCGGCGCGGGCGCCCCGGCGGGGCCGCCCGTCCCGGCGCAGCCCCCTGAGGACGCCCTGCCAGCGCGCGTCCTGACCGTGCCGAACGCGATCAGCGTGGCCAGGCTCGCCGGGGTGCCGGTGTTCCTGTGGCTGGTTCTCGGCCCGCACGCGGACGGCTGGGCGGTGCTGCTGCTGATCGCGGCGGGGGTGTCGGACTGGCTGGACGGGAAGATCGCCCGGGCCTGGAACCAGCAGAGCCAGCTCGGCCGGATGCTCGACCCGGCCGCTGACCGGCTCTACATCGCGGCCACCCTGGCGGCGCTGGCGATCCGCGCCATCATCCCCTGGTGGCTGGTCGGCCTGCTGGTGGCCAGGGAGGTGGTGCTCGGCGGGGCGCTGCTGGCACTGCGCCAGCGGGGCTGGGAGCCGCTCCAGGTGAGCCTGGTCGGGAAGGCCGCCACCCTGTGCCTGCTGTACGCGTTCCCGCTGCTGTTCCTGGGCGCCCACGCGGGCACCTGGGCGCTGACCGCACGGGTGGCCGGTTGGGCTTTTGCCATCTGGGGAAGTGCCCTTTACTGGTGGGCCGCTGTCCTGTACCTGCAGCAGACCTGGGGCCTGATCATGGGCGGCCCGGGTAAGGACGCTAGCGGACCACCCGAGGGCCGGCACGGGCGGCGCGGCGATGATGGACCGTAGGCCGATGGCCGGGAAGGAGACGCGTCGCAGGTGAAGGCAGTGGTGATGGCGGGCGGGGAGGGCACCCGGCTGAGGCCGATGACCGCCAATCAGCCCAAGCCCCTGCTCCCGGTGGCCAACAAGCCGATCATGGAGCACGTGCTGCGGCTGCTCAAGCGGCACGGGTTCTCCGAGACCGTGGTCACCGTCCAGTTCCTCGCCTCGCTGGTCAGGAACTACTTCGGGGACGGCGAAGACGTCGGCATGAGCCTGCAGTACGCCACCGAGGAAACGCCGCTGGGGACCGCCGGCAGCGTGAAGAACGCCGAGGACGCCCTGCGTGACGAGCCGTTCCTGGTGATCTCCGGGGACGCGCTCACCGATATCGACCTGTCGGCCATGGTCCGCTACCACAAGAAGAACGGCGCCCTGGTCACGGTCGGCCTGACCCGGGTGCCGAACCCGCTGGAATTCGGGATCATCATCGTGGGCGAGGACGGCCGGATCCAGCGCTTCCTGGAGAAGCCGACCTGGGGCCAGGTGTTCTCCGACACCGTGAACACCGGCATCTACGTCATGGAGCCCGAGGTACTGGCGCACGTCCCGGCCGGGGAGCCGGTCGACTGGTCCGGCGACGTGTTCCCCCGGCTGCTCAAGGACGGGGCCCCGCTGTTCGGCTACATCGCCGACGGCTACTGGGAGGACGTCGGCACCCACGAGAGCTACCTGAAGGCCCAGGCCGACGTGCTGTCGGGGCGGGTGGACACCGAGATCGACGGGTTCGAGATGTCGCCCGGCGTCTGGGTCGCCGAAGGCGCCGAGGTCGACCCGGAGGCCGTGCTCACCGGGCCGCTGTGCATCGGCGACTACGCCAAGGTCGAGGCGGGCGCCCAGTTGCGCGAGTTCACCGTGGTCGGCAGCAACGTGGTGGTGAAGGAAGGCGCGTTCCTGCACCGCGCGGTCGTGCACAGCAACGTCTACATCGGCCAGGGGTCCACCCTGCGCGGCTGCGTGATCGGGAAGAACACCGACGTGATGGCCTCGGCCCGGATCGAGGAGTCGGCCGTGGTCGGGGACGAATGCGTGATCGAGCCCGAGGCCTACATTTCGGCCGGGGTGAAGGTCTACCCGTTCAAGACCATCGAGGCCGGCGCGGTCGTCAACACCAGCGTGATCTGGGAATCCCGCGGCCAGCGCACCCTGTTCGGCCCGCGCGGCGTCTCCGGCCTGGTCAACGTGGAGATCACGCCCGAACTGTGCGTGCGGCTCGCCAGCGCGTACGCCACCACCCTGCGCAAGGGCTCGGTGGTCACCACCAGCCGCGACGCCTCCCGGGCCGCCCGTGCCCTCAAGCGGGCCGTGCACGGGGCGCTGAACGCGAGCGCCATCAACGTGGTGGACCTGGAGGCGCAGCCGCTCCCGCTGGCCAGGTTCCAGACCGCCCGCGGCGACTGCAGCGGCGGCATCGCGCTGCGCACCACCCCGGGCGACCCGCAGTCGATCGACATCATCTTCCTGGACGAGCGGGGCACCGACCTGTCCCAGGCCGCCTCCCGCAAGCTGGAACGGGTGTTCTCCCGCCAGGAGTACCGGCGGGCCTTCCCGGGCGAGATCGCCGAGCTGACCTACCCGTCCCGGGTGGTCGAGTCCTACGCGGCCGAGCTCGTGAGCTGCATGGACATGTCCGGGGTGCGGGAGGCCGACCTCAAGGTGGTGGTGGACTGCGCGGGCGGCACCGCCTCGGTGGTGCTGCCCGCCCTGCTCGGCCGGATCGGGGTGGACGTCCTCACCGTGAACAACCGGCTGGACGAGGCGTCACCCACCCAGAGCCTGGCCCAGCTGCGGGCCGGGATGCAGCGGCTGGCGGAACTCGTCGCCTCCTCCCGCGCGGACTTCGGGGTCCGCTTCGACCAGGTCGGCGAGCGGATCCTGCTGGTGGACGACAAGGGCGCGATGATCAGCGACGACCGGGCGCTGCTGGTGGTGCTCGACCTGATCGCCGCCGAGCGCCGGTCGGGCCGGGTGGCCCTGCCGGTCACCACGACCCGGGTCGCGGAGCAGGTGTGCCGGTTCCACGGGGTCCGGGTCGACTGGACGCAGACCTCGCTGCACGGCCTCACCGAGGCGGTGGCGGGCGGCGACGTGATCTTCGGGGCCGACGGGCGGGGCGGCTTCGTGGTGCCGGAGTTCAGCCGCACCCTGGACGGCATCGCCGCCTTCGTCCGGCTGCTCGGCCTGGTCGCCCGGACCCGGCTCACCCTGAGCCAGATCGACGCCCGCATCCCGGTCGCGCACCTGCTCAAGCGCTCCATGCCCACCCCCTGGGCGGCCAAGGGCAGCGTGATGCGGACCGTGGTCGAGGCGGCGGCCGGCCGGCAGGTGGACACCACCGACGGGGTGCGGGTGGTGGAGGACGACGGCGGCTGGGTCCTGGTGCTGCCCGACCCCGCCGAGGCGGTCACCCACCTGTGGGCGGAGGGGGCCGACGCGGACTCGGCCCAGGCGCTGCTCGACAAGTGGGCCGCGGTCGCTGAGCAGGCAGGCTCCTAGCACCACCCCCGGGCCGCGGGCACTTGGCCAGATCTGAGCGGGCGGGCGCGTACCCTGGGCTGTCCGAGCAGCCAGCGGGACCGCTAGCAGGCGTGAGAGAATCCCCCTCATCCTGGGCAGGCCAGGGCAGGGTAGAGGCAACGAGGCTTTCGGAGGTACGGCCTGATGTGGCGGAGGCGTCGCAATAGTACTCCGGGTACCCCCCGGGCGGCGGGCTCCTCCGCGGGGCCGGGTGCCGGCGCCGCCTCCCGGGGCTGGTGGCGCCCGCGCAGGCGACGTGACACCGGCAGTGCGTGGCGCATGGACCGCCCGCCGCAGTCGCAGGTAGCGTGGAACGGACCAACCGAGTTCACGCCGGGCGCCGCGTCGCCGGACACTGTTCCTGCCCCGAGCCCGTGGCCGGCTGAGGAGAGGCTAGGCGGAGAGATGCCGCGCGTCTACTGCACCCGCTGCGGGGAAGCGAACCCGGAGGGTGCCCGCTTCTGCTCGCAGTGCGGCTCGCCGCTGACCCGGGCCGGGGGTGAGCGGCCGGGGGAGACCACCTCGACCATCTCCCTGGCCGGGGCGGAGGTCAGCGAGACCGAGTTCGCCGAGCCGTTCGATGACGCTTCGGTCGAGGCGCTCCCCGTCGGCACCGCCCTGCTGGTCGTGCGCCGCGGGCCGAACGCCGGCAGCCGGTTCCTGCTGGACAGCGACCTCACCACGGTCGGCCGTGGCGCTGGCAGCGACATCTTCCTCGACGACGTGACCGTGTCGCGGCGGCACGCCGAGTTCTACCGGCACGCGCACGGGTTCACCGTGCGTGACGTCGGCAGCCTGAACGGGACCTACGTCAACCGGGACCGGATCGAGGAGTCCGACCTGAATGACGGCGACGAGGTCCAGGTGGGCAAGTTCCGCCTGGTCTTCCTCCTGGGCCGGCGGTACCAGGCGGAGCGAGGCGGCGGGGGCGCGCAGGTCGGCGCGTGAGGGCTATGGGATGAGCGCTGAGGCCGCCCGGGCCTACTTCGGTATCGGCGAGGTGCTTGCCCAGCTCCGGGCCGAGTTCCCGGACATCAGCGTGTCCAAGATCCGGTTCCTGGAGTCCGAGGGCCTGATCCAGCCCGCCCGCACGCCCTCGAACTACCGCAAGTTCGGCCCCGGCGACGTGGCGCGGCTGCGGTACATCCTCACCGCCCAGCGGGACGAGTACGTGCCGCTGCGGGTCATCAAGGACCGGCTGGCCGCGCTGGACGGGGACCAGGCCGCCGGGCAGGCCCAGCCGCCGCGGCCCCGGGCCGTGCCGGCCCTGCCGCCGGACGGCGGCTCCGGGCCGCTGCTGACCAGGCGGGAGCTGCTGGACGCGGCCGGTCTCGATGAGGAACGGCTGGCCGAGCTGGAGGACTTCGGGCTGGTCCGGCGGTCGGGACGGCGCTACGGCCAGGACGCCCTAGACGCGGCCCGCGCGGTGGTGGCCCTCGGCGGCTACGGGGTGCAGGCCCGGCACCTGCGGGCGGTCCGGGCCGCGGCCGAACGGGAAACCTCCCTGATCGAGCAGATCGTCGCGCCCACGCTGCGCCAGCGCAGCCCCGGGGCGAGGGACCGCGCCGGGCAGACCGCCCGGGAGATCGCCGCGCTGGCGCTGCAGCTGCACGCCGCGCTGGTGGCGGCGGCACTGGCGGACGCTGGCTATGGTGAGCCAGGGGCGGACCGGGGTGGTGCGTGACCTCGCCGCGGGGGCATGCTGGAGACAGGGCCCGGGAATGCCGGGGGCCGCGCGGGTGTACGTTGACAAAGGGAGTGTCCGCAGCAGGATCCGGGTCACAGTCGGGTCAGGCGCTACTGAGGACGGAGCCGCCGTGAGGAAGATGGAGGTCGTGGGCGTCCGGGTCGAGATGCCCACGAACCAGCCCATCGTCCTGCTGAAGGAGGCGCAGGGGGACCGGTACCTGCCGATCTGGATCGGCCCGGTCGAAGCAACCGCCATCGCCTTCGCCCAGCAGGGCATGGTCCCGGCCCGGCCGCTCACGCATGACCTCTTCCGCGACGTCCTGGAGGCGCTGGACGTCCAGCTGCAGACGGTCAACATCACCGCGCTGCGGGACGGCATCTTCTTCGCGGACCTGATCTTCTCCAACGGCAAGGAAGTCAGCGCCCGGCCGTCCGACTCCATCGCCCTGGCCCTGCGGACCGGCGCGTCGATCTTCGCCAGCGAGGAGATCCTCGACGAGGCGGGCGTCGCCATCCCGGACGAGCAGGAAGACGAAGTCGAGAAGTTCCGCGAGTTCCTCGACACCATCACGCCGGAGGATTTCGGCCGGGCGACGTAGGAGCCGGCCGAACCCTGGGCCGTCATGCCGCGACGCGCCGTGGGAGATCGTTGACGCACCGGCTGCGGGCGGCCTAGCGTGCGAAACGTGTACCCAGGGTTGCCAGTTCCCGGGGTGGAGGCAGGTGTGGCGGCAACAAAGAGTCACGGCGGCGCGCCGGATGAACGCGGCGCGGCGGCGAGGCATGCGGGCGAGCAGGGGCTGCTGTTCGGCGACGAGGTCGCCGCGCACCCGGAGGACGTCGGCTACCGGGGCCCGGTCGCGTGCGCGGCCGCCGGTATCACCTACCGGCAGCTCGACTACTGGGCCCGCACCGGGCTGGTGGAGCCGAGCGTCCGGGCGGCCAGCGGCTCCGGTTCCCTGCGTCTGTACAGCTTCCGGGACATCCTGGTGCTCAAGGTTGTGAAGCGGCTGCTCGACACCGGCATCTCGCTGCAGCAGATCCGCACCGCCGTAAACCATCTGTGCGAGCGCGGGACCGGCGACCTCGCCCGGCTCACCCTGATGAGCGACGGGGTCAGCGTGTACGAGTGCACCTCGCCGGGCGAGGTGGTGGACCTGCTGGCGGGCGGCCAGGGTGTCTTCGGCATCGCGCTGGGCCGGATCTGGCAGGAGGTCGACGGCAGCCTCGCCGAGCTGCCCTCCGAGCGTGCCCTGGCCAGCGACGGCGACCCGGCCTCGGTGCCCGCCGCGGCGCAGGACGAGCTCTCCCGCCGCCGCGCCCGCCGCACCGGCTGACCGCGGCACCCGCCCGCAGGCCGCCCCGCCCCGCCGCGCGCGGCACCAGGCGGCTGGCGCCTGAGCCCGGCGCAGCCGTTCACCATCCCCTCACCGCCCGGCGTCCCGGGTGCTTTCCCGCTTGCGCCCGCCCGCGCCCGGGCGTATGTTCAAAGGACTTTGAAAAACAAAGTTCGCGGTCCCGGCAGGACGGCAGGACGGCCGGGGAGCCGGCGGCTGACGTCCGCCGGCCCGGCTCACGCGGGCCAGCGGGCACAGCGCGGCAGGCACGGGGGGACCGGCAGTGGCTGACTACGGCGCAGCGGGCCATCAGCCCGCGTCCGCGGCGGACGGCGGGCAGTTCTCGCCCCAGGAGTCGCTGGCCCTGATCAGCGAGCAGCGGGCGGGCGCCTTCCGCAGCCTGTCGCCCAACCCGGTGCCGATCCTCGGGAGCTGGGGCGTCGCCTGGCTGTTCGGCTTCGGCGCCTGCTACCTGGCCTCGGGCCGCGGCAGCGCGGCGGTGCTGCCCGGCTGGGCGGCGTGGGCGACCCTGTCCGGGCTGTCGGTGGCCGCGATGGCGATCACCGCCCGGCAGCTGCGCCGCAGCGGCCGCGGGGTGGCCGGGCCGTCCCGGACGGTCGCGGCCATGTACGGCTGGAGCTGGGCGCTGGGCTGCGGCGGCGCCTACGCGCTCAACCTGGGGCTGGCCAGCCAGGGGATGCCGGTCAGGCTGCTCCCGCTGCTGTGGCCGGCCAGCACGCTGCTGGTCGTCGGGGTGCTCTACCTGGCCGGCGGGGTGATCTGGCAGGACCGGCTCACCTACGGCCTCGGCGCCTGGACGCTGCTGGTCGCCGGCGTCAGCGTGGCGGCTGGCCCGCCCGCCAACTTCGCCGTGCTGGCCCTGGCCGGCGGCGGCGGGCTGCTCGCCGCCGCGGCCGCCGCGCAGCGGCCGCACTGGTGGCGGGTGCCGCGGTGACCCCGGGCCCGCGCGCGGGCCCGGCAGCCGCCGTGGCCGGGCTGCCCGAACTGGACCCGGTCATCCACTCCCAGCCCCGGCTGCGGGTGATGGTGGTGCTGGCCGCGATCGCCGACGGCGACCGGATCGCGTTCCCGCGGCTGCAGGAGCTCGTCGGCATGACGCCCGGCAACCTCTCCACGCATCTGCGGAAGCTGGAGGATGCCGGCTACCTCGCCGTCACCAAGACCCACCGGCGGCGCATTCCCGTGACCTACCTGGCCCTGACCAGGGCCGGGCGGCGGGCGCTGGAGGACTACACCGGCGCCCTGCAGGCACTGCTCGCCACCCCCACCCAGCGGCCCGGCCAGTCCCCGGGCCCTCACCCCGAGGAGGATCAGCCGTGAGCCATCAGCCGCCCCCCCTGCACCAGGGCGCGGGCACCGCCGCCCCGCCAGGGCCGGCGCGCGCCACCGGCGCCGCCATCGCCGTGCGGGACCTGCAGAAGTCCTACGGGGACCTGCGGGCAGTCGACGGGGTCTCGTTCGAGGTACGGCAGGGCGAGTTCTTCGGCATCCTCGGGCCCAACGGGGCCGGCAAGACCACCACCCTGGAGATCATCGAAGGGCTGCGGGAAGCCGATCACGGCGAGGTCAGCGTGCTCGGCCTGGCGCCGTGGCCGCGGAACCCGGCGCTGCTGCCGCGGATCGGCGTCCAGCTGCAGGCGACCTCGTTCTTCGAGCGGCTCACCGCCCGGGAGCAGCTGCGCACCTTCGCCTCCCTGTACGGGGTGCCTGCCCGGCGGGCGGACGAGATGCTGGAGGTGGTGGGGCTGACGGACATGGCCGGCACCCGCGCCGAGAAGCTCTCCGGCGGCCAGGCCCAGCGGCTGTCCATCGCCTGCGCGCTGGTGCACGGCCCGGACGTGCTCTTCCTGGACGAGCCGACCGGGGCGCTGGACCCGGCGGCCCGGCGCAACCTGTGGGACCTGCTGCGCGGCATCGCCGCCGAGGGCCGCACGGTGGTGCTGACCACCCACCACATGGACGAGGCCGAGACGCTGTGCGAGCGCGTGGCCATCATGGACCACGGCCGGATCCTCACCATCGGGCCGCCCGCCGCGCTCATCCGGGGCCTGGACCGGCCGGCCCGGATCAGCGTCCAGTCCGGGCTGCTGAGCCGGGACGAGGCGGCGGCGGTCGCCAGCGGCGCCCCGGTCACCGACGACGGCGTCTCCCTCGTCATCACCACCCCAGAGCCCGGCCGGGTACTGGCCGGGCTGGCCGACCGCGGCGCGCTCGCCGGGCTGGCGGTCCAGGGCGCCACCCTCGAGGACGTGTTCCTCGACCTCACCGGACGGGAGTACCGGGGATGACCGCGGCGCACCAGCCCGGAAGCGGCTCCCGCGGGGTCGCCTGGCAGTCGTTCCGCAGCCTGTCGCGCGCCATGTACCTGGGGTTCGTCCGCGACCGCGCGGCTATGTTCTTCACGATCCTGTTCCCGGTGCTCTTCCTGCTGCTGTTCGGGTCCATCTACAAGGGCAGCAGCACCCCCAAGATCAATGTGGTGGAGGTGGGCCGGGTCGCCGTCCTCGACCAGGCCCGGGCCGGCGGCCACGGCGGGCTGGACCGGGTGCTCACCATCACCCGCAGCCGGAATCTCGCGGCCGCCCTGGACCAGGTGCGCCAGGGCAACGTGGACGCCGCCGTGCGGCAGCAGGGCAGCAGGCTGGTGGTCCAGTACTCGGTCGCCAGCCCCACCACCGCCGGCGTGGTGACGTCGGTGTTCTCCTCGATCGTGCAGGCGGCGAACCAGGCCGCCTCGCCCCACCCGCCCGCGTTCCAGCTGGTCTCCCAGCAGGTCGAGGACAAGTCGCTGAAGCCGATCCAGTACCTCACGCCGGGCCTGCTGGGCTGGGCGATCGCCTCCGGCGGCGCGTTCGCGGCGGCGATCACGCTGGTCGGGTGGCGGGAGAACAAGCTGCTGCGGCGGCTGCGGCTGGCGCCGGTGCGCACCGCGTCGGTGGTCACCGCCCGGATAGCGGTGAGCATCGTGCTGGGGCTCATCCAGATGTTCGTGTTCCTGGCCATCGCCATCACCCCCTACTTCGGGCTCAAGCTCACCGCCTTCTGGTGGATGGCGATTCCGCTGGTGATCTGCGGCACGCTGGCGTTCCTGTCCATCGGGCTGCTGGTGGGCGCGCTCGCCAAGAGCCAGCAGGCGGCCACCGCCCTGGCGAACCTGATCATCCTGCCGATGGCGTTCCTGGGCGGGGCCTTCATCCCGCTGGCGTTCGCGCCGCACTGGCTCCAGCAGGTCTCCTACGTCATGCCGCTGCGCTACCTGGTGGTCGGCATGCAGAACGTGATGGCCCGCGGCGACGGCCCGGCGTCCGCCCTGCCGGCCATGGGCATCCTGCTCGGCTTCGCCGCCGTGCTCACGCTGATCGCCGTGCGGCTGTTCCGCTGGGAGGAAATCTGACACCAGCCGGGGGAACCGCTGGCAGCGGGCTGATCCGCGGGTCGCTGCGGCCGGGCTGAGCTGGGCTCCGGTAAGCTCACAAGAGCTGACGACACCGTCCGGGAGAGACCCCGGGGCCACGCCCCGGGGCGCCGAAGGGGCAACCTCCCCGGAACCTCTCAGGCATCAGGGACCGGGCGGGACAGGCAGCTCTGGAGTCCGCGCTCCGGCGGCGCCCGCCGCCAGCGGGGCGTGACGACAGAGGGGGAGGACCACATCCCGGCGCGCCGGGCGGCTCCCTCTGGAGGCTCCCAATGGATTTCCCGTCACGTCACATCGGGCCGTCCGCGGCCGAGCAGGCGCACATGCTCGCCACCCTCGGCTACGCCTCGCTGGACGAGCTGACCTCGGCGGCGCTGCCGCCCTCGATCAACGGCACCGGCCCGCTGGACCTCCCGGCCCCGGCGTCCGAGACGGAGGCGCTGGCCGAGCTGCGGGCGCTGGCCGCCCGCAACGAGGTCCGCACGTCCATGATCGGCCTGGGCTACTACGGCACCATCACCCCGGCCGTGATCCGCCGCAACGTGCTGGAGAACCCCGGCTGGTACACCGCGTACACGCCGTACCAGCCGGAGATCTCCCAGGGGCGGCTGGAGGCGCTGCTCAACTTCCAGACCATGATCGCCGACCTGACCGGGCTGCCGGTCGCGGGCGCCTCGCTGCTGGACGAGGCGACCGCCGCGGCCGAGGCCATGACGCTGGCCCGGCGGGCCGCTGGCAAGGGGCGCGTGTTCCTGGCCGACGCGGCGTGCCTGCCGCAGACCCTCGCCGTGCTCGCCACCCGCGCGACGCCGCTGGGCATCGACCTGGTGGTGGCCCCGGTCACCGAGGAGCTCATCGCGGCCCAGCCCGCGGGCGAGCTGTTCGGCGTGCTGCTGGCGTACCCGGACGCGGGCGGCGCCGTGCGCGACCTGCGGCCGGTCATCGCCGCCGCGCAGGCCCGCGGCGCCCGGGCCGCGGTGGCCGCCGACCTGCTCGCGCTGACCCTGCTCGCCCCGCCCGGTGAGCTGGGCGCGGACATCGCGGTCGGCACCAGCCAGCGGTTCGGGGTCCCGATGGGATTCGGCGGCCCGCACGCCGGCTACATCTCCGTCACCGACGCGCTGCGGCGCCAGCTGCCCGGCCGCCTGGTCGGGGTGTCGGTGGACGCCGACGGGCACCCCGCCTACCGGCTCGCGCTGCAGGCCCGCGAGCAGCACATCCGGCGGGAGAAGGCCACCAGCAACATCTGCACCGCCCAGGTGCTGCTGGCCGTCATCGCGGGCATGTACGCGGCCTACCACGGCCCGGACGGGCTGGCCGCGATCGCCCGGCGGGTGCACGCCAGGGCCGCCTCCCTGGCCGCGACCCTGCGCGCCCTGGGGTGCGAGGTGGGGCAGGAGCCGTTCTTCGACACCGTGGCAGTCCGGGGGATGCCCGGCGGCGCCGCGGCCGCGGCGGAGCGGGCCGGGCGGGCCGGGTACAACGTCTACCGGGCCGGGGCCGGTACCGTGCAGGCCGCCTGCGACGAGACCACCACCGAGGAGCAGGTGCGGGAGGTGGCCGCGGCCCTGGCGGGCGTGGACCCCGCCGCGGTCACGCTGGCCGCGGGCGGGGACGCCCTGCCGGCCGCGCTCCGCCGGACCTCCGGCTACCTCACCCACCCGGTGTTCGTCTCGCACCGCAGCGAGACCTCGATGCTGCGCTACCTGCGCCGGCTGGCCGACTTCGACATCGCCCTGGACCGGTCGATGATCCCGCTCGGCTCCTGCACCATGAAGCTCAACGCGGCCGCCGAGATGGAGCCCATCACCTGGCCGGAGTTCGCCAGCCTGCACCCGTTCGCCCCCGCCGGCCAGGCCGCCGGCTACCACCAGCTGATCGGCGACCTGAGCCGCTGGCTCACCGAGATCACCGGGTACGACGCGGTGTCGCTGCAGCCCAACGCGGGCTCGCAGGGCGAGCTGGCCGGGCTGCTGGCCATCCGCGGCTACCACACCGCCCGCGGCGAGGCCGGTCGGGACATCTGCCTGATCCCGGAGTCCGCGCACGGCACCAACGCCGCCAGCGCGGTCCTGGCAGGCCTGCGGGTGGCCGTGGTCAAGTGCGGCGGCGACGGCGCGGTGGACCTGGGCGACCTGAGCGGGAAGCTCGCAGAGCACCAGGGCCGGGTGGCGGCGATCATGCTCACCTACCCATCCACGAACGGCGTGTTCGAGGAGACCGTGACCGACGTGTGCGAGCTGGTGCACGCGGCGGGCGGGCAGGTGTACGTGGACGGGGCGAACCTGAACGCGCTGGTCGGGCTGGCCCGGCCGGGCCGGTTCGGCGCTGACGTCTCCCACCTGAACCTGCACAAGACCTTCTGCATCCCGCACGGCGGCGGCGGTCCCGGGGTGGGCCCGGTCGCCGCCCGCGCGCACCTGGCGCCGTACCTGCCCGGCGACCCGTCTCCCGGCGCGGCCGCCGGGCAGGCCGGGGGCCCGGTGGCGGCGGCCCGGTTCGGCTCCGCAAGCATCCTGCCGATCTCCTGGGCCTACATCCGGATGATGGGCCCGGACGGGCTGCGGCGGGCCACTCAGGTGGCAGTGCTGGCCGCCAACTACGTGGCGAAGCGCCTGCAGCCGCACTACCCGGTGCTCTACACCGGCCGGGGCGGCCTGGTGGCCCACGAGTGCATCATCGACCTGCGGCCGCTCACCCACCACACCGGCGTGACCGTGGACGACGTGGCCAAGCGGCTGATCGACTACGGGTTCCACGCGCCGACCATGTCGTTCCCGGTGGCGGGCACGCTCATGGTGGAGCCGACGGAGAGCGAGGACCTGGCCGAGCTGGACCGGTTCTGCGACGCGATGATCTCCATCCGGCACGAGATCGAGCGGGTGGCCGGCGGCGACTGGGACGCCGACGACAACCCGCTGCGCAACGCCCCGCACACCGCGGCCATGCTGCTCGCCGACGACTGGAAGCACCCCTACAGCCGGTCCGAGGCGGCCTACCCGGCGGGCGGGGACCGGCGGGCCAAGTACTGGCCGCCGGTGCGCCGCATCGACCAGGCCTACGGCGACCGCCACCTGGTCTGCGCGTGCCCGCCCCCGGAGGCCTTTGAATCCTGAACGAACCGCCCGCCGGCCGGCCCCGCCCGGAATGGCCGGCCGGAATGTCGGTGCCGGCCGGCATAGTGGCGGCCATGACAACCGGGAAGCCGTTCCGGGCGGTAATGGCCGGATGGTCCCGCTCGCGGAGAGCCCGGGCGCGGGCCCGGGCCGAATAGAGTTGCTGCGTGGCAGATCCGTCGAGCTACCGGCCGCCGCCCGGCTCGATCCCCGAGTCGCCGGGGGTGTACCGGTTCCGTGACAGCCACTCCCGGGTCATCTACGTCGGCAAGGCGAAGAACCTGCGGGCGCGGCTGAACTCCTACTTCGCGGACTACGCCGGGCTGCACCCGCGCACCCAGACCATGCTGACGTCGGCGGCGGGCGTGGACTGGACCGTGGTCGGCACCGAGGTCGAGGCGCTCCAGCTGGAGTACTCCTGGATCAAGGAGTTCGACCCGCGGTTCAACGTCCGCTACCGGGACGACAAGAGCTACCCGTTCCTCGCCGTGACCATGGACGAGGAATACCCCCGGGTGATGGTCATGCGCGGGGCCAAGCGGCGGGGGACCCGCTACTTCGGCCCCTACTCGCACGCCTGGGCGATCCGGGAGACGGTGGACGCGCTGCTGCGGGTGTTCCCGGTCCGCACCTGCTCGGCCGGGGTGTTCAAGCGCGCGCGGCAGATCGGCCGGCCCTGCCTGCTCGGCTACATCGGCAAATGCTCCGCGCCGTGCGTGGGCCGGGTCAGCGAGCCGGAGCACCGGCAGCTGGCCGAGGAGTTCTGCGACTTCATGGCCGGCCAGACCGCCCGCTTCACCCGGCGGCTGGAGACCGAGATGCGCCAGGCCGCGGCGGCCGAGGAGTTCGAGCGGGCGGCCCGGCTGCGCGACGACATCCAGGCCCTGGAGCGGGCGCTGGAGAAGCAGGCGGTGGTGCTGGGGGACGGCACCGACTGCGACGTCATCGCCCTGGCCGAGGACCAGCTGGAAGCCGCCGTCCAGGTGTTCTACGTGCGCGGCGGCCGGGTACGCGGCCAGCGCGGCTGGGTGGTGGACAAGGTCGAGGACGTGACTCCCGGTGACCTGGTCGGGCAGTTCCTGAGCCAGGTGTACGGGGACGACGCCGTGGCCAGCGGCCAGGTGGCGGGCGGTGGGGCCGGCCGCCGGGCCGGCCGGGGCAGGCGGGGGGACAGCGGCGGCCCGCTGGACCCCAAGGACCTGGCCCAGCCGCACGCGGACGGCAGCGTGCCCCGGGAGGTGCTGGTGCCGGTGCTGCCGCCGGAGGGCGACGCGGTGGCGGAGTGGCTGAGCGCCCGCCGCGGCAGCCGGGTGCGGCTGCGGGTGCCGCAGCGCGGCGACAAGAAGGCGCTGCTGGACACCGTCGCCAGGAACGCCGGGGAGTCGCTGGCGCTGCACAAGACCCGGCGCGCCAGCGACCTCACCACCCGCAGCCGCGCGCTGCACGAGATCCAGGACGGGCTCGGGCTGGCCGACGCGCCGCTGCGGATCGAGTGCTACGACGTGTCCAACCTGCAGGGCACCCACGTGGTGGCGTCCATGGTGGTGTTCGAGGACGGGCTGGCCCGCAAGTCGGAGTACCGCCGGTTCAGCATCAAGGGCACCGGCGGCACCGACGACGTCGCCTCGGTCTACGAGGTCATCACCCGCCGCTTCCGCCGCTATCTGGAAGAACGGGAAGCCACCGGGGAACTCGACATGCTCGGCGACACCGGCACCGGGGAGGCGGAGCAGGGCGGCCGCCAGCGCAAGTTCGCCTACCCGCCCAACCTGGCGGTGATCGACGGCGGCCCGGCGCAGGTGGCCGCCGCCGCCCGCGCCCTGGCCGACCTGGGCATCGACGACGTCGCCGTGTGCGGCCTGGCCAAGCGGCTGGAGGAGGTGTGGCTGCCCGGCGACGACTCGCCGGTCATCCTGCCCCGCACCAGCGAGGGGCTGTACCTGCTGCAGCGGGTGCGGGACGAGGCCCACCGGTTCGCGATCACCTATCACCGCCAGAAGCGGTCCCGCGCGCTCGCGGTCAGCGAGCTTGACGGGGTCACAGGACTAGGGCCCGCGCGGCGGGCTACGCTGCTACGGCACTTCGGTTCGGTGCGCAAGCTCGCCGCCGCGACCGAGGCGGAAATCGCGGGAGTGCCGGGGATCGGCCCGCAGCTGGCGGCGGCGGTCACCGCGGCGCTCCGCCCAGAGTCAGCAGGCCCAGAGTCAGCAGGCCCAGAGTCAGCAGGCCCAGCGGCGGTGGGCCCGGAGTCAGCGGGGCCGGAAGCATCAGGCAGCACGGGGGATGAGCGCGGAAATGGCCAGTCCACGGTCCGGGGAACGCCGTGAGGCCCGGGGCGGCGCGGTGACGCGGCCGGAGGGGCGCGGCCGGAACGGCCAGTCAACCGAGATCGTGATCATCACCGGGATGTCCGGGGCGGGCCGCAGCACCGCGGCCAAGTCGCTGGAGGACCTGGACTGGTTCGTCATCGACAACCTGCCCCCGGGGCTGCTGCCCACCATGGTGCACCTGGCGCGGCGGGCCAAGGGCGCGCTGCCGCGCATCGCCGCGGTGATGGACGTGCGCAGCCGCGCCTTCTCCACCGACCTCCAGTCGGCCATCAGCGAGCTGAACGCCCGCGGGCTGCGGCCCAGGGTGGTGTTCCTGGAAGCCAGCGACGACACGCTGGTGCGCCGGTTCGACAGCGTCCGGCGGCCGCACCCGCTGCAGGACGACCGGCGGATCGTGGACGGCATCGCGGCCGAGCGGGAAATGCTGCGCAGGGTGCGCGGCGAGGCCGACCTCGTGCTCGACACCTCCGCGCTCAACGTGCACGAGCTGCGGGCCCGGATGCACGCCTACTTCGGCGGCGAGACCGACGCGGCGCCCCGGGTCAGCGTGGTGTCGTTCGGCTACAAGTACGGGCTCCCGGTGGACGCCGACCTGGTGGCCGACTGCCGCTTCCTGCCCAATCCGCGCTGGGTGGAGGCACTCGCGCCGCTCACGGGGCAGGATGAGAAGGTCCGGGACTACGTGCTGGCGCAGCCCGGCGCGAGCGAGTTCCTGGACTCCTATCTGCGCACCCTCCAGGTGACGCTGGCGGGCTACGAGCGGGAAGGCAAGCACTACGCGACCCTGGCGGTGGGCTGCACCGGAGGGAAGCACCGGAGCGTGGCGATCGCCGAGCAGATCGCCCAGAGACTGACGGCAGCGGGACTGAGCACGCAGGTCGTGCACCGGGACTTGGGACGTGAGTGATGGCTGACGATCGCCGGGCGGCTGGGACGCCGCCGTCCGTGCGGCCGCTCAACCCCAAGGTGGCCGCGCTGGGCGGCGGGCACGGCCTGTACGCGTCCCTGTCCGCGCTGCGCCGGGTGACCCGCCAGCTGACCGCGATCGTGACCGTGGCCGACGACGGCGGCTCCAGCGGGAAGCTGCGCCGCGACTTCGGCGTCCTGCCCCCGGGCGACCTGCGGATGGCCCTGGCCGCCCTGTGCGGTGACGACGCGTGGGGCACCACCTGGAGCCGGGTCGTGCAGCACCGCTTCAGCGGGGCCGGGGAGCTGGGCGGGCATGCGGTGGGCAACGTGCTGATCGTCGCCCTGTGGGAGCTGCTCGGCGATACGGTGCAGGGGCTGGACTGGGTGGGCCGGCTGCTGGGCGCGCACGGCCGGGTGCTGCCGATGGCCTCGGTCCCGCTGGACCTGGCGGCCGAGGTGGAGGGCGCGGATCCCCGGCGCCCGGAGGAGATCACGGTGGTCCGCGGGCAGGCGGCCTGCGCGTCCACCACCGGCCGGGTCCGGTCGGTGTCGCTGGACCCGCCGGACCCGCCGGCCTGCCCGGAGGCGGTCGCGGCCATCCGCGGCGCCGACTGGGTGGTGCTGGGGCCCGGTTCCTGGTTCACCAGCGTGCTGCCGCACCTGCTGGTGCCCGGGCTCGCCGAGGCGCTCATCACGACCGGGGCGCGGCGGCTGGTGGCGCTGAACCTGGCGCCGCAGCCGGGTGAGACCGAAGGGTTCTCGCCGCACGCGCATCTGGAAGTGCTGATCGAGCACGCGCCGCAGCTGGGGGTGGACGTCGTGCTGGCGGACCGGGCGGCGGCCGGGGGCGCGCTCGCCGAACTGGAAAAAGCGGCCGGCCTGCTCGGGGGCAGGGTGGTGCTGGCGGACCTGGCCATGCGGGACGGCACTCCCCGGCACGACCCGCGGCGGCTGGCAGGGGCATTCGCGGAAATCTTCGAGGGGGAATGAGGCAATGGCCATGACCGGCCTGGTCAAGGATGAGCTGAGCCGCGTGAGCGTGCTCAAGCCGTGCTGCCGCAAGGCGGAGGTGTCCACGCTGCTGCGGTTCGCCGGCGGGCTGCACCTGGCGGCCGGGCAGATCGTCGTGGAGGCCGAGCTGGACACGGGGGCCGCCGCCCGGCGGCTGCGCAAGGACATCGCCGAGGTGTTCGGGCACGCCTCGGACCTGGTGGTGCTGGCGCCGAGCGGGCTGCGCAAGGGCAACCGGTACGTGGTCCGGGTGCACAAGGACGCCGACAGCCTCGCCCGGCAGACCGGCCTGGTGGACAACCACGGCCGGCCGGTCCGCGGGCTGCCGCGCCAGGTGGTGGCCGGCGCCGCCTGCGACTGCGAGTCCGCCTGGCGGGGCGCGTTCCTGGCGCACGGCTCGCTGACCGGCCCGGGCCGGTCCATGTCGCTGGAGATCACCTGCCCCGGCCCGGAGGCCGCGCTGGCCCTGGTCGGCGCCGCCCGGCGGCTGAAGATCCACGCCAAGGCCCGGGAGGTCCGGGGGGTGGACCGGGTGGTGGTCAGGGACGGCGACGCGATCAGCGCCCTGCTCACCCGGCTCGGGGCGCACGACAGCGTGCTGGCCTGGGAGGAGCGGCGGATGCGCCGGGAGGTCCGGGCCACCGCGAACCGGCTCGCCAACTTCGACGACGCGAACCTGCGGCGCAGCGCCCGGGCGGCGGTCGCGGCCGGCGCGCGGGTGGAGCGGGCGCTGGAGATCCTCGGCGACGAGGCGCCGGAGCACCTGACCGTGGCGGGCCAGCTCCGGCTGGCGCACCGGCAGGCCAGCCTGGAGGAGCTCGGGCAGCTCGCGGTGCCGCCGCTGACCAAGGACGCGATCGCGGGGCGGATCCGGCGGCTGCTGGCCATGGCGGACAAGCGGGCGCGGGACCTGGGCGTGCCGGGCACCGAGGCGCTTCTCACGCCCGAGATGCTGATGCCGTAGGGGCCGTGGGCGGGGCGGGGCGTCCCTCCGCTCCGCTCGCTGCGCTCGCTCTTTATACGCTCCGGGCCACCCCGCCCCGCCCACGCTGGGTGGAGGGGAGAGCGGGAGGTTGCACGGCACAGCCTGATGAGTCGCCGGCGGAATACTGCATACAAACCTCTAGGACTGCGGGCGCTGCAGTGACAAGATGGAGCGAGACGTGCGGTTTCCCCGAGCCGCAATGGAGCGCGCCGTGTCCGCAGCGACTCTCATCACGGTTCTGGCCGGGCTGGTGCTGCCGGCGTGTGTCGGCGGCGGCTGGTGGCTCGGTGGCCTGGCTGAGCTCGCACACGTGACGCTGGCGGGGAACACGGTCCGGATCGTGCCGTGGGGGGTGCTGCGGCTGCTGTCGTTCCGGCGGGAGCTTGTCCTGGACCTGGCGCAGGTGACCGCGGTGAGCGTCGCCGTCTGCGCGGAGCTGCCGCAGGCCGGGCTGCGCAGCCCGGGGTTAGCGGTGCCGGGGCTGCGGGCGGGCACCTACCGGTGCCCCGAGGCGACCTCGTACTGGCTGGTCGGGCGGTCGGCGCGGGTGGTGCGGATCGACCTTGACGGCGGGCCGGTGGACTACGCGCTCCTCCAGGTGCGGGACCCGGAAGGGCTGGCGGCCCGGCTCGGGGCGGGCAGCGCGCTCCGGCCCGCGTGAGGTGGCCTCTGCCCCGGTGATGGGAGCCGGAAGTCACTCCCAATCTCCCCTGCATGATCGGTACCGTGACGATGGACTCGGGGGACCCGTCCGGTAGCGTTTTCGGGGAACCCGGTGCTCGAAGACGACTGAGGGGAACGGTGTCGTGACTATCCGCGTGGGCATCAACGGATTCGGCAGGATCGGGCGGAACTTCTGGCGCGCGGTCCACGCCGCGCAAGCGGCTGGGCAGGCCCGGGACATCGAAATCGTCGCCGCGAACGACCTGACCAGCCCCCAGACTCTGGCGCACCTGCTGAAGTACGACACGGTCCTGGGCACGCTCGGCCTGGACATCGCCGCGGACGGGGAGCAGATCAGGGCGGGCGGCCAGAGCTTCCGCGTGCTGGCCGAGCGCGACCCTGCGCAGCTGCCCTGGCGCGAGCTCGGGGTGGACCTGGTGATCGAGTCGACCGGCCGGTTCACCGCGGCCGCCGACGCGGCCAAGCACCGGGAGGCCGGGGCGAAGAAGGTGATCATCTCCGCGCCCGCCAAGGGTGAGGACGTCACGATCGTGATGGGCGTCAACGACGGGGCCTACGACCCGGCCCGCCACCACATCGTCTCCAACGCGTCCTGCACCACCAACTGTGTGGCGCCGCTCGCCAAGGTGCTGCTGGACAACTTCGGGATCGTCAAGGGCCTGATGACCACGATCCACGCCTACACCAACGACCAGGTGATCCTGGACTTCCCGCACAAGGACCTGCGGCGCGCCAGGGCGGCGGCCCAGAACATCATCCCCACCACCACCGGGGCGGCCCGCGCGACCGCGCTGGTGCTGCCCGAGCTCAAGGGCAAGCTGGACGGGATGGCGATGCGGGTGCCGGTGATGGACGGCTCGGTCACCGACCTGGTGGTGCAGCTCACCAGGGAGGCCAGCGCCGAGGAGGTCAACGCGGCGTACAAGGCGGCCGCCGAGGGCCCGCTCAAGGGCTACCTCAAGTACACCAGCGACCCGATCGTGTCGTCGGACATCGTCGGCACCCCCTGGTCCTGCACCTTCGACTCCGAGCTCACCATGACCTTCGGTGACCAGGTCAAGGTGATCGGCTGGTACGATAACGAGTGGGGCTACTCCAACCGCCTGGTCGACCTGGCCGTGCTCGTCGGCTCGCAGCTCGGATGAGGCGGATCGAGGATCTCGGCGTCAGCGGCCAGGTTGTCCTGCTCCGGGCTGACCTGAACGTGCCGCTGGACGGCACCAGGATCACCGATGACGGCCGCATCCGCGCCAGCCTGCCGACCATCAGCAAGCTGACCGCGCGGGGCGCCCGGGTGGTGATCGCGGCCCACCTCGGCCGGCCCAAGGGTGAGGACTACCAGCAGCGGGCCGCGGGCGGGCCGTCCCTGCGGCCGGTCGCCGCCCGGCTCGGGGAGCTGCTCGGCCAGCCGGTGGCCCTCGCGCAGGATGTGGCGGGCCCGGCCGCCGCGGCGGCGGCGGCCGGGCTGGCTGACGGCGAGGTGGCGCTGCTGGAGAACGTCCGGTTCGAGCCGGCCGAGACCAGCAAGGACGACGCGCAGCGGGCCGGCCTGGCCGGCCGGCTCGCGGCCCTGGCCCAGCTGTACGTCGGCGACGGGTTCGGCGCGATGCACCGCAAGCACGCCAGCGTCTACGACGTCCCGCGGCTGCTGCCGCACGCCGCGGGCGACCTGGTCATCGCCGAGATCTCGGTGCTGCGCCA
Organism: Gemmatimonadota bacterium; assembly: GCA_050257395.1. Classification (GTDB taxonomy): domain Bacteria; phylum Actinomycetota; class Actinomycetes; order Streptosporangiales; family Streptosporangiaceae; genus JAIRTY01. Next base: position 36,805 of record JBLMWU010000050.1, read on the forward strand.
GCTCACCACGGACCCGCCCCGGCCCTACGTGGTTGTGCTGGGCGGCGCCAAGACCTCCGACAAGCTCGCGGTGATCGGCAACCTGCTCGGGCGGGCGGACCGGCTGCTCATCGCCGGCGGCATGGCCTACACCTTCCTGGCCGCGCGCGGCCACCAGGTGGGCGGCTCGCTGCTGGAGACCGACCAGCTCCCGCAGGTCTCGGCCGTGCTGGCGGAGGCGGCCAAGGCCGGCGTGGAGGTGGTGCTGCCGTCCGACCACGTGGTGGCGGACCGGCTGGCCGCGGACGCCGAGCCGGAGACGGTGCCGGGCCCGGACATCCCGGACGGCAAGCTGGGCCTGGACATCGGCCCGGCCACCCGGGAGGAGTTCGCGCGGAAGCTGGCCGACGCCAAGACTGTGTTCTGGAACGGCCCGCCCGGGGTCTTCGAGATCCCGGCCTTCGCCGAGGGCACCAGGGCGGTCGCCGCGGCGATCTCCCGGGTCACCGGCCTGACGGTGGTGGGCGGCGGGGATTCCGCGGCCGCGGTCCGGCATCTGGGCATGCCCGACAGCGCCTTCACCCACATCTCCACCGGCGGCGGGGCGAGCCTGGAGTACCTCGAAGGCCGGGAACTGCCCGGCCTGACCGCGCTGGGAGACGATGCGTGAGCCCTGCCCCCGCCCGGATGCCGCTGATCGCCGGCAACTGGAAGATGCACAACAACCACTTCGAGGCCATCGCGCTGGTCCAGAAGCTGGCCTTCACCCTGAACCGCAAGGACTTCGAGGCGGCCGAGGTGGCGGTCTTCCCGCCCTTCACCGCCCTGCGGAGCGTCCAGACCCTGATCTCCGGGGACAAGCTGCGGATCACCTACGGGGCCCAGGACGTCTCAGCCCACGACATGGGCGCCTACACCGGCGAGGTGTCCGCGCCCATGCTGGCCAAGCTGGGCTGCACGTACGCGCTGGCCGGGCATTCGGAGCGGCGGCAGTACCACGGGGAGGACGACGCCCTGGTGAACGCCAAGGCCAAGGCGGCGCTGCGGGCCGGGGTCACCCCGCTGATCTGCGTGGGGGAGCCGCTGGAGATCCGGCGCGAAGGCGGCCACCTCGAGCACGTGCTGAGCCAGCTCAGCGGCGCGCTGAAGGGGATCCCGGCCGAGCAGGCCGGCGGCCTCGTCATCGCCTATGAGCCGGTCTGGGCCATCGGCACCGGCGAGGTGGCCGGGCCCGCGGACGCCCAGGAGGTCTGCGGGGCGATCCGCGAGCGTGTTTCGGCGGTTCACGGCAGCGGGGTGGCGGCCGATGCGCGTATTCTGTATGGCGGGTCGGTCAAGGCCGGCAACATCGCAGCGATCATGGCACAGCCAGACATCGACGGAGCACTGGTCGGGGGCGCCAGTCTCGATGCCGCAGAATTCGCGAGAATCTGCCGGTATCGTGAGCTGACCGTGGATGCCTGAGTAACCCCGGAGGGACGAGAAGCGGCAGTGGTCATCGGTATATCTGTCGTCCTCATCATCACCAGCCTGCTCATGGTGCTGCTGGTGCTGTTGCACAAGGGCAAGGGCGGTGGCCTGTCCGATTTGTTCGGCGGCGGGATGTCGTCGTCACTCGGCTCCTCTTCGGTGGTGGAGCGGAACCTGGACCGGCTGACCATCTTCACCGGCGTGATCTGGTTCCTGTGCATTGTCGGCCTCGGGGTGCTGCTGAACCACTGAGGCGCAGGCAGGCCATAACTGGCTAACCAGGCAGTCTGGGCAATTCGCCCGGGGAGAACAGCATCGCCGGCGGAAACGGCACCAGGGACGAGGCAAGGGGTGATCGGTGAGTAGTGGCAATGCCATCCGGGGAAGCCGCGTGGGCGCGGGCCCCATGGGCGAAGCGGAACGAGGGGAGTCCGCGCCGCGGGTGCGGGTCTCCTTCTGGTGCTCCAACAACCACGAGACGCGCCCGAGCTTTGCCAGCGACGCCGCGATCCCGGAGACCTGGGACTGCCCCCGCTGCGGCTTCCCGGCGGGCCGCGATGAGGGCAACCCGCCCGGGCCGCCCCGCAGCGAGCCGTACAAGACCCACCTCGCCTACGTGAAGGAGCGGCGCAGCGACGCTGACGGTGCCGCGATCCTCGCTGAGGCGCTGGACCGGCTGCGCAGGGCCTGACCCCGCTGCCGCGCTCACGGACCGGGCTCCCGCCAGGCGGGGGCCCGGTTTCCGTTTCGGGCAGTCAGCGCACTGCCGACCGTTGTGCGAACTCTGACCGTAAAAGACCTTAATTACTTGTTAATTACCTAGCAGTGACCTTATTTAGGACGATATTTTGCCCGCTTCCCGGCCATCTCCAGGAACCCCCCGCTTAGGGTCTCCGTTAACGGGGAGGGATAATCTCGTACGTAGCGCCAATGTGGTCGCTGCCGGGGTTGCCACCTGCTTTTCTTCAGCCAGGGTTCAAACTGTCGCCGGTACGGCGTGGCCGGATATGGGCCTGCCGTGCCCGCTGGGGAGCGTGCGCTATCAGCGAGGACTACGCGGGCAGGGGTGCGGGCCCGAGTGTGAGCAGAGTGGCACCGGTGCCGCCACGGGGAAGGCTGGCCTGGCCCGCAGAGCGGGAGCGCCCTGCCGCCCGGCCGCTGGACGCGCCCGCGGGCTGGCGGCCGGATGCCCCGGGCCGGGGCCCCCGGCGGGCACGGCCCCGGTCTGACCGGGTCACCCGGGCGCTCACGTGGTCGGCAGCCGCCGGCATCGGCGGCGCCGCCCTGGTCATGGTCGCCGTGGCGCTGGCCGGGCCCAGCCGGTCCGTGGTGCACCTGAGCCCGGCGCAGGCAGGCCCGCTGCAGTCCCTCCAGCTCCACCCCTCGCAGATGCTGGTCGCCGTGGCGGTCTGGTCGGCGGTGGTGGCGGGCGGCGCCGGGGTAGCGGCGGCGCTGGCAGCCGTCGCCAGGGGCGCCCGGCCGTCCGGCAGGCTGCTGGCCGGGCTCGGCCTGGCACTCGCCGCGGTGCTCGCCGTGGCCCCGCCGGCCGGTTCCACCGACACCCTGGACTACGCCTCCTACGGCCGGATGGTCGTCATCCAGCACGATCCCTACGTGATGACGCCCCGCCAGCTCAAGCTGTCCGGCGACCCGATCGGCCGGATCGTCCCCCGGCCGTGGCAGGGCGTGCACTCGGTCTACGGGCCGCTGGCGACCCTGGAGCAGGCAGCCGCCGCCGAGCTCGGCGGCACCTCGCCCGGCTGGATCCTGTTCTGGCTCAAGCTGTGGAACCTGATCGCTTTCGGCGTGGTGGTGCTGGCGCTGGACCGGCTGCTGCGGCGGGATCCGGCCCGGCGGGCCCGGGCGCACCTGCTGTGGTCGGTGAATCCGCTGCTGCTGTGGGTGCTGGTGGCGGGCGGGCACATCGACGCGTTCGCGGCGGCGTTCGGGTTCATCGGGCTGCTGGTACTGCGGCCCGGGGGTGGCCTGGGGGGTGCGGACGGGGCGGGGCATTCCTCCGCTCCGCTCCGCTGGCGCCCCGCTCTTTATACGCTCCGGAATACCCCACCCCGCCCGCACGGTGGGTGGGGCGTCCGCTCGCGGCTGGCGGGGCTCTGCGAGCGCGTCATAGAGGCTTGGGAGGGAGCTGGGCAGGGGCCGGCGGATCCGGGGATGCTGCGCGGGTTCGTCGCGGGGGGGCTGATCGGGGCGGCCGCGGACCTGAAGATCACCTTCATCCTGTTCGGGCTGGGGGCGGCCTGGGCGGCCAGGAGGTCACGGCGCACGCTGGCGGCGCTGGCGGGCGGGGCACTGGCGGTGCTGGTGCCCTCCTACCTGTGGTTCGGCCCGCCCGCGATCACGGTGCTGCTGACCCACAGCAGCGCGACCGCGGACAACCTGTACCGGATCTTCGCCGAGGCCCTCGGGACCGCCAGGCTGCCGCAGCTCAGCATGGTGGCGCTGCCGGTGCTCGGAGTCACCGCGCTGCTCCTGCTGCGGCGGCTGCCGGACGGGTTCCCCCGGCTGCCCGCGGTCCGGCCTGCCTTCGCCCTCAGCCTGGCCTGGCTGCTGACCTGGCCCTACCAGCGGCCCTGGTATGACGCGATGGCGTTCTGCCTGCTGGCCCTCTACCCGGCCTCCCGGCTGGACTGGCCGCTGATCTGGCGGCTGGTGGCCGGCGTGCTCTACTCGACCCCGGGCATGCCCGGCACGCTGTCGATCCGGCCGCTGGGCGTCATCGAGCGCGAGCTGATGGTGTTCGTGATACCCGCCCTGCGGCTGGCCGCCCTGGCCGCGGTGCTGGTGCTGTGCGTCACCGCGGCCTGGTACCCGCATGAGCAGCTGCGGCCCCGGCTGGCCGGCCTGGTGCCGCTGCGGTAGCAGTCTTTCTGGCCCGTGCTCGCCTCCGGGCCGCTCGAGCCCTTCGGCTCGCCCGGGCCGGCCCTCAGTGGGCGAACGGCTGGCGGAGGTCCGCCGGGGCCAGCGGCGCGTGCGACTGCGGATGGGCGGCCAGCGCGTGCGACTGGCGGCGGATGTCGTCCAGCAGCACCCCGGCCAGGTCCATGCTGAACCCGTTGCGCACCACGATCCGCAGCACCGCGGTGTCCGTCATGGCCTCCGGGAACGTGTAGGCCGGGATGAGCCAGCCCCGCTCGCGCAGCCGCTCGGACAGGTCGAACACGGTGTACC
>JBLMWU010000051.1:0-10983 GCA_050257395.1 Gemmatimonadota bacterium
GGGCCGGCCCCCGGGGCCGGGGCGGCGCCGGGGCGGGGGGGGGCGGCCCCCCCCCGGCCCGGGCTTCGTCCCCGTCAGGCAGCCGCAGAAGGGAGCAGCCCGGTGACCACTACGACAGCACGGGCACCGGCGGACGTCACCGCCCGGCACCCGCGCCACCCCGCACGGGCCAGGCGGCGGGACCGGCACGGCTTCTGGTTCGTCGCGCCCTTCCTGATCGCGTTCGCCCTGTTCACGATCGCGCCGCTGATCTATGCGATCTACACCAGCCTCTACACCACCCGGCTGATCGGCGGCACCCAGTACTCCGGGGACGCCAACTACACCCAGGTGCTCACCAACGGCGACTTCTGGTCCGGGGTGATCCGGGTCGTCGTCTTCGGCGCCATCCAGATCCCGGTCATGCTGGCCGTCGCTTTCTTCTTCGCGTGCGTCTTCGACCTGGGTGTGGCCAAGTTCGGCCGGCTGTTCCGGACGATCTTCTTCGTCCCGTTCGCAGTGCCGGCGGTCGTCGCCACCGTCATGTGGGCCTTCCTCCTGGAGCCGCAGTTCGGGCCGTTCACCCACTTCGCGAACGGGCTCGGGTTCCACGGCGTGGACTTCTACTCGTCCAGCCTGATGCTCCCCTCGCTCATCGTCATCGCGATCTGGGAGTGGACCGGCTACAACATGGTGATCCTCTACACGGCCCTGCGGTCGGTGCCGCGGGACGTGGTGGAAGCGGCGATCCTCGACCACGCCCCGCTGTGGCGGATCATCCTGCGGGTCAAGCTGCCGATGGTCCGGCCTGCCATCGTGCTGCTGATCTTCCTCAACTCGATCGGCGCGATGCAGCTGTTCGTCGAGCCGCTGATCCTCTCCTACTACCAGCCGCAGGCGATCTCCAACAGCTACACGCCGACCCTCTACATCTACTGGACCGCCATCGGCAACAACCAGTACAACCTGGCCGCCGCCGCGGCCGTGGTCCTGGGCTTCGTGATCGTCGTCATGTCAGTCGTCTCGCTGCTGGCCCGCCGCCGCCGAGGAGAGTTCTCATGAGCACAGCGACCCTGCGGCCCGCGCGCAAGGCCGCGGATGCCCGGCCCGAGAGCCGCCGCGAGCGGCGGCGCCGCGAACGGGAGGAGGAGCAGGCCGCGATCATCCCGATCCGGTTCTACGGGCTGCGGCGGGGCACGGTTACCGTCCTCACCGTGGCGTGTGTGCTGTTCGCGCTCTTCACCCTGGTCCCCATCGCCTGGCTGGCGATCAACTCGACCAAGACGCAGGCCAACCTGTTCGAGACGTTCGGGTTCTGGTTCGCCCGGCCGTTCGTGTTCTTCCACAACCTGGCGCTGCTCGGCCAGAACGTTGGCGGCTACGGCACCTACCTGCGGTGGCTCGGGAACACAGCCCTGTACGCCATCCTCGGCGGCGGCGGCGCCACGGCGCTGTCCGCGTTCGCTGGCTACGGGTTCGCCCGCTTCCGCTTCCGCGCCTCCCGCGCCCTGTTCTACCTGGTTCTCGCGGCGCTGCTGGTCCCGATCACCGCCATCACCCTGCCCCTGTACCTCGTCTACGCCAGGGCGCACCTGATCGACTCGATCTGGGGGATGGTCCTGCCGAGCATGGTCAGCCCGGTCGGCGTCTACCTGATGCGGGTCTACGTCGAGGTGTCCGTGCCGCGGGAGCTCATCGACGCCGCGCGCATCGACGGGGCGGGCGAGCTGAAGATCTTCTTCCGGCTCGCGCTGCCGCTGATGGTGCCGGGCCTGATGACCGTGCTGCTGCTGAGCGTGGTGGCGGTGTGGAACAACTACTTCCTGCCGCTAATCATCTTCAGCCAGAACAACCTCTACCCGCTGACGGTGGGCATTGGCCTGTGGGCGCAGCGCGCCCAGAACAGCGGCAACGCCCAGCTCTTCCCGATGGTGGTGATCGGCGGCCTGGTCACGATCGTGCCGCTGATCGCGCTGTTCCTGCTGCTCCAGCGCTACTGGCGGAGCGGGCTGCTGCTGGGGAGCATCGCCAACTGACCAGGCGGCACACCGGGCGTCAGGTGTCACTCAGGGCACAGCAATCATCATTAGACCTTGACATCCCATGACCCCAATAGCACGGTTTGTTCATTAGCCAACCTGAGGAGCCGATGATGACCTCCCCCGCCCCCAGCGCGGCGATCCGCGGCCACCGGACCCGCGCCGTCGTCGCCAGCACGGTCGGCACCACCATCGAGTGGTACGACTTCTTCCTCTACGGCACCGCGTCGGCGCTGGTGTTCCCGAAGGTGTTCTTCCCCGGCAGCTCGCCGACCAACGGGATCTTACTGTCGTTCGGGACCCAGTTCGTCGGGTTCGCCGCCCGGCCGATCGGCGCCGCGATCTTCGGCCACTACGGTGACCGGATCGGCCGCAAGGCCACTCTGATTGCGACGCTGATGCTGATGGGGATCGCCACCGCCCTGATGGGTGTGCTGCCGGGCGCCGCCACCCTGGGCATCACCGCCGCGTTCCTGCTGATCATCCTGCGGATCCTGCAGGGCATCGGCGTGGGCGGCGAGTGGGGCGGGTCGGTGCTGCTGTCCATGGAATGGGGCAAACAGCGCCGCCGCGGCTTCATGGCGAGCTGGCCGCAGGTCGGGGTGCCGATCGGGCTGATCCTGTCCACCGGCATGATCAAGTGGATGAGCTCGCTGGCCGGGCCCTCGTTCGACACCTGGGGCTGGCGGGTGCCGTTCCTGGCCAGCATCGTGCTGGTGGCGATCGGCCTGTACGTGCGGCTGCGGGTGCTGGAGAGCCCCGCGTTCAGCCAGGTCAAGCGGCAGAACGCGGTGGCCAGACTGCCAGTCCTGCAGGTCTTCAAGGAGCAGCCGCGCGAGGTGCTCACGTCAGCGTTCGTGCGGATGTCCGAGCAGGCGCCGTTCTACATCTTCGTCACGTTCGTCCTGGACTACGGCACCGGCCACCTGGGCCTGACCAAGGACAGCCTGCTCAATGACGTGCTGATCGCCGCCGCCATCGGCCTCGTCAGCGTGCCGCTGTTCGGCTTCCTGTCCGACCTGATCGGCCGCAAGCTGATGTACGGCATCGGCATCGTGTGCGTGGCGGTGTTCGCTTTCCCGTACTACGGCCTGCTGAACACCAAGACCGCCGGCCTGATCCTGCTGGCGATCGTGCTGTCGCTGGTCTTCCACGACATGCAGTACGGGCCGCAGGCGGCGCTCATCGCCGAGAGCTTCGGCCCGACCACCCGCTACAGCGGCGCCGGGATGGGCTACCAGCTCGCGTCGGTCATCGCGGGCGGCCCGGCGCCGCTGGCGGCGGCAGCCATCCTGGGCGCGACCGGCTCAAGCACGTGGATCAGCGTCTACCTGATCGGCTGCTGCGTGCTCGCCATGACCGCCCTGCTTCTCATGCCGCGGCGGGACACCGCGGCCGCGCCGTCGGAGTACGACGAGGCGGTCGAGCGCGGCGCCATCGCTGAGACACAGCCCGCCGAGGTCGCGGGCGCCTGACGGCACCCGGCCGGGGAGCCAGCCCCGCGGCTCCCCGGCCGGACCCCGCACGGGAGCGGGCGTCAGCGCAATTCGCGGCGGATGACCAGGCGCAGCCCCGACCAGGTCGCGTCGATGGCGCAGACCTTGTTGTCGACCAGGCCGGTGGGCAGCGCGAGTTCCCGCACGACATGCTCGGTCATGTCGGTGGGCACCCGCGCTGCCTTCTTCGGCCAGGCCACCCACAGCCCGCCCGCTGGCGCGAGGTTCGCGCGCAGCCCGGCGAGCTGGGCCGCCAGCTCGTGCCGCCAGGTCACGAAGCACACGATCACGTCCGCTGGCCGTCCGGCGGCCAGCCTGCCGCTGACCGACGTCCGTTCCGGCAGCTCGCCCAGGACGTGCGGGAAACCCTCCGGCGCCGCGAGCAGCACGACCCGGTGCCCCGCCTTGATCCCGAGCTTGCGCGGCAGGGGCGTGCCGGAGTAGCCGGCAGCCTCCTGGCGCTGATCAGCGGTCATCGCGGCCCCGGCCCGGGGCGCGCCGGTCAGTCGAGGATCTGCGCACCGTTGAAGATGCCGAGTTCCTCGCGGTAGAGCTCGACCTGCACGCCGTTCGGGTCGCGGAAGTACATGCTCTCCTCCACGCCCCGGTCGGGCCCGAGGTACTCCATGCCGGCCTCGTCGAACTTCTTCTTGGCCGCGTCGTACTGCCCGGGGGAGATCGAGATCGCCAGGTGCTGCAGGCCGCCGAGGGTCTCGCTGAACGGCGGGTGCTCATGGCCCGGGAAGTCAAAGAACCCCAGCAGGTTGTGGTTGCCGATGTCGAAGAAGAAGTGGCTGGAGCCCGCGTAGTCACGGTTCTCCACCAGCTCGACCAGGGGGAACCCGAGGAACTCCTGGTAGAACCGGACGGTCTCCTCCACGTCGCGGCAGATGAAGGCCACATGGTGCACGCCCTGGACCGTGGAAGCCGGCCGTTCCCCGCGCGGGCGCAGGTACTTGAGGCGCAGCTGCTGCCGCCTCGACCGGATTTCCTCGAGTTCCTTGCCCTGGGGTTGTGGCATGACCTGCCTCCATGCGTCAGTGCAGCGCGGCGCTCGGCCGGGCCCTTCGCCGGGTCACGTGCCCGGTCACGGCCAGGTTATACACGCGCCCGGCATGGTGTCAGGGGCCCCTTTTCCGGCCCACCCCGCCGCCTGCGGCTCCTCCGGCGACAGGCCAGACGGCACGGTCCCCGGGGCTTGCCCGGACAGCGGGCCGGCCCTGCCCGCGGTGACGGGCAGGGCCGGGATAGACGCAGGCCAGCAGGCCTGATCGGGTCAGCGGGCCTCATCCGGGGGCACGATGACGATGGGGCACAGGGCGTGGTGCGACACCTGGTTGCTGACCGACCCCAGCATGAGCCGGCCGAAGCCGCCGGCTCCGCGGGCGCCGACCACCAGCAGGTCGGCCCCGGCCGAAGCGCGGACCAGTTCGTCAGCGGGCAGTCCGGCGATGGCCTTGACCGTGACCTTGACCGACGGCGCGGGTGCCCGCCCGGCGATGACCTCGTCCACGAGCTTCCGGGTGACCTCTTCGGCGTGGTGCGCGGACTCCGTGTCCGCGGCGTAGTGCTGCGCCGACATGCCGAAGATGTCGGCGGCGACCGGGCTGACCGCCATCACGGTCAGCGGCATGCCCCGCAGCTCGGCTTCGGTGAGAGCCCAGTTGAGGGCCTTCTTGGAATGGGCGGATCCGTCCACTCCGACAACGATTCCAGGCATCCTTGGTTCCTCCTGACTGCCTGAATCGCCCGGTTCAGGGTCCGGGCTCCACCCGTACCGTAGGCTTGCTACCGGGCCCCTCCCAGGGTCGCAGCGCCCGACCTGCCGGGACGTTGGACATGACCGGCGGGACGATGGTCCCTGGCCGGACAGGCGATCATGGTTAAGGTGGACCCACCGGGCTTTTGGGGTGGCCGGTGCCTGGGGCTGAAGGAGCGTACGCGGATGACAGAGCCGGTGCAGGACCGGAAGATCAAGGTCTTCCTGCTGGACGACCACGAGATCGTCCGGCGCGGCGTTCACGATCTGCTGGAAGCGGAGCCGGACATCACCGTGGTGGGCGAGGCGGCGACCGCGGAGTCGGCGCTGGCGAGGATCCCCGCGCTCAAGCCGGATGTGGCGGTCCTGGACGTGCGGCTGCCGGACGGCAACGGCGTGGACGTGTGCCGCGACATCCGCTCCAAGATGCCCGAGGTGGCCTGCCTCATGCTCACCTCGTTCGGCGATGACGAGGCGCTCTTCGACGCGATCATGGCCGGGGCAGCGGGTTACGTGCTCAAGCAGATCCGCGGCACCGACCTGGTCGGCGCGGTGCGGACGATCGCGTCCGGCCGGTCGCTGCTCGACCCGGAGGCGGCCAGCCGGGTGATGCAGCGCATGCGTGACCAGGCGCAGCGCAGCGATCCTCTGTCCGGCCTGACCGAGCAGGAACGGCGGATCCTGGAGCTGATCGGGGAGGGCCTCACCAACCGGCAGATCGGTGAGCGGCTGTTTCTCGCGGAGAAGACCGTCAAGAACTACGTGTCGGCGCTGTTCGCCAAGCTGGGCATGGAACGCCGGGCGCAGGCGGCCGCGTACGCGGCCCGCGTGTTCGACGAGCACGAGCACAACGACCGGGACCGGCGCGGCTGACCCTTGCCGGGCGCCTGCCCGCGGCCGGCCGCTGAGCCTGCCTAAGGGGCCGGTGCCGCGGACTTGACCGGGACCTGCCATTCCAGGTCCGTGCCCCCGTTCGGGCCGGGGCCGACCTGCAGCCTGCCGCCGAGCTGGCTGGCCCGCTGGGACAGGTTGGCCAGCCCGCTGCGGCGGGTGCTGGCGCCGATGCCCTTGCCGTTGTCGCGGACCCGCAGCACCAGCGCGCCGTCGGCCTCGACCGTCACCTCGACCTTGCTCGCCCCGGAGTGCCGGGCCGCGTTGGACAGCGCCTCCCGCAGCGCGCTGAGCAGGTGCTCGCCCGCCTCGGAGGGCACGTCCTCGTCCAGCGGCCCGACCAGCCGCAGCGAGGGCGCGAACCCGAGCGGGACGGTCATCTCCTCCACCACGTCCAGGATCTTGGACCGCAGCCCGTACCGCTTGGTGTCGCCGTGCGACTGCAGCGAGAAGATCGCGGAGCGGATCTCCCGGATGGTCTCGTCGAGTGAGTCCACCGCGCCGCTCACCCGGTCACTCACGTCGCTGCGCTCGATCAGCGGCACCGCGCCCTGCAGCGACATGCCGGTCGCGTACAGCCGCTGGATGACCAGGTCGTGCAAGTCGCGGGCGATGCGGTCGCGGTCCTGCAGCACCGCCAGCCGCTCCACGTCCTCCCGGTGCTCGGCCAGCTCCAGGGCGATCCCGGCCTGCGCGGCGAAGGTGGTGACCATCTCCACCGCCTGCGGCGGCAGCGGCAGCGCACCCTGGTTGCGGCCGACGGTGAGCACGCCGCGCACGTTGCCGGGAGCGCCCAGCGGCAGCACCAGCGCCGGGCCCAGCGGCATGTGCTCCCGCGCCACGACGCTGACCTGCTCGTCGCTGGAGAAGTCGGCGACCGTCACCGCCTCGCCGGACTTGAGGACCTGGCCGGACAGTGACGTCTCGACCGGCAGGACCAGCCCCAGCGCCGCCGGGCCGCCGTCGCCCGCGGCCTGGGTGTTGACCAGCCGCTGCCGGTCGCTGGTCGGCACGGCCAGCGCCACCAGGTCGGCCCCGGACATCTCCAGCACCTGCTCGGTCACCAGGGCCAGCACCTGCCCAGCGGGCGTGCCGGACAGCAGCTGCTGGGTGACCTCGCCGCTGGCCCGCAGCCAGCGCTCCTGACGGCGGGCGTCCTCGTACAGGCGGGCGTTGTCGATGGCCACCCCGGCCGCCGCGGCCAGCGCCACCAGCAGCGCCTCGTCCTCCTCGTCGAACTGGCCGTCGTCTTCCTTCTCGGTCAGGTAGAGGCTGCCGTAGATCTCGTCGCGGACCCGCAGCGGCACCCCGATGAACGAGGTCATCGCCGGGTGGCCTTCCGGGAAGCCGACCGCGTCCGGATGCCGGGTCACGTCGGCCAGCCGGAGCGGGCGCGGGTCGGTGATGAGCTTGCCGAGCACACCGCGGCCCTCCGGCCAGTGCCGGATGGCGGCGATCTCGGCTTCGTTCAGGCCCACGGGCACGAACTCCACCAGGCGGCCGTTCTCGCCGACCACCCCCAGCGCGCCGTACCGGGCCCGGACCAGGGTCACCGCGGCCTCGACGATCTGGCGCAGCATGACTTCCAGGTCGAGGTTGCCGCCGACCGCGACCACGGCCTCCAGGAGCGCGTAGACCCGGTCCCGGGTCGCCAGGATCGCCTGCAGCCTGCCCTGGAGCTCGGTGAGCAGGTCGTCCAGCCGCAGCTGGGGCAGGATGGGATGGGGGTCCGACTGTCCCATCGGCAGCTCCAGCGACCTCAGCTAATCCGGCATTCAAGCCTAACCCACCGGGTGCCCGGCAACGCTGGCGACATGATCACACGCGGTGGCCCCGTGGGGGCCGCCGGCCAGCCTCAGAGCTGACCCGCCGGTGCCGGGCTCACCAGCCAGCGCACCACCTCGTGGTCGGGCAGCGGGTCGCCGGGGCCGGCCGCGTCCGGGCCGGGCGTGACCGGCGTCGGCTGCTGGCTCCCGTGCGCCCGGATCGCGCTGCGCTGCCAGCCGCGGACAGCGGGTGCGTGGTCGCCGAGGAAGATCTCCCACCGGGCGCCGGGCCCGGGGTGGGTGCGGGCGAGCACGGGCAGGCCCGCGCCGCGGGCGGCGAGGCAGGCGGCCTGGGCGGCCGCGGTGGTGTCGGGGTCGGGACCGGCCGCCGGGTCGACCACCAGCAGCAGGTCGGCCTGCCGGTACTGGATGGCCCGGCTGATGTAGTCGGCAAGCCCGGTGACCGGGACGAACCCGAGGCGGCCGTCCGGGTAGTCGGCGATCGTGACCGACGAGACCCGCAGCAGGCCGGCCGCCACCTGCAGCTCCCACGGCCGGACGGCCTCCAGCCGGTCCGGGGTGGAGTTCAGCTCGGACGCCTCCCCGCGGGTGAGGCAGAGCAGCGACAGCCGGGCGCCGGACAGGTGGAAGGCGGCCAGCACGGCACCGAGGTCAGCCGATTCCTGCCCGGGCCGGGCGATCACGGCCAGCACACTGACCGCTGGCGGCAGCGGGGCCGGCAGCACCGAGCCGGGCGGGACCGCCGGGACCAGGCCGCCCGCTGGGCCGGCGGCGGCCTCACCCGCAGCGGGCGATTCAGGCAGGGACGGGCCGGGCGACGGATGCCCGATCGGGAGCGCTGCCCGGGCCGGCCGGCCAGCCAGCGTCGGCCGCGGCAACGGCACCGGTGGCGGCGCCACCGCCTGCCGTGCCTGCCCTGCGGCGACTTCGGTCGCGGTCCAGGTATCTGACAGGTTCTCCGGGTGACTGTGCCCCATCGTTCTCACCCCTCGCCGGGCCCGGGAGCGGCCGCCGGCCCGAGGGCTAGTCCTGCGTTCCCGCGGGTAGTCCTCCCCCTGAGCAGGGAGCCCGGCCACGGCGCGCCGAGTCCACCTGGGCCGTCCTTGGTCCGAGGATCGCCGCGGTCAAGGGGCGGCGGGCAGAAGCGTTGGTCCGCGGTAGCCGGGACCAATGGCCCACGCACGCGCCCCTACCTGGCCATAAGCGGCCGGGCGGAGATGGCCAAGGTCCCAGGAGGCTAAGGACCAAGACCTCTGAGAATGATCACCGGCAGGCCGGACCCTGAGGTTACCGCCAGCGATGGCGCTGGTGCGGGCGGCCAGCCGGGCGACGGGAGCCGTGGCGCCGGGATGGTGTTCCCGGCCCCGGCAGCGGGGGACTCCCCCCGGGGCCGCCAGAACCCGGGCGGGGTGAGCCCGGCCGCGACCCGGCCGGGCCAGGGGGTGATCGGGATGAGCGGGATACACCTGCCGTGGCCTTCACTGGCCTCGGCGCGCCGGTGGCTGGGGCTGGATGCCAACCCGGTCCGGCGGGCCAGCGACCGGGCCGAAGCATGGATCCGGGTCGGGCTCCTGATCGTCTTCCTGATCGCCGCGCCGGTGACCGCCATCGTGTTCGCAGGCTGGACGGGTGCCAGCATGACCCGGGAGGCCCGCGCCCAGTCGGCGGCGCTGCACCTGGTGCCCGCCACCCTGCTGCGCGACGCGCCCGGGACAGGCCGTTACCCGGGTACCAGCAGCGGCTTCAGCTGGGTGCCGGCCCGCTGGCCCCAGCCCGGTGGCGGCCAGCACACCGGGCGGGTGGAGGCGGTGAACGGCGCCCGCAAGGGCAGCGTCGTGCAGGTGTGGACCGGGCCCGGCGGCCGGCTGGTCAACCCGCCGATCGCGCACGCCCAGGTCATCAGCCGGGTCGTCACGGTGGCCGCGCTGACCCCGGTCGCGGTGGCGCTGGTGCTGCTGACCGTCGCCGGGCTGATCCACCAGGTGCTGGAACGGCGGCGGCTGGCCGCCTGGGAGGCGGACTGGGACACGGTCGAGCCGCAGTGGACCCGCCGCCTGAATTGACCCGCCGCACCCCGGCCCGTTCGCGCCCAGGCTGGCTGCCTCCCGCTCTCAGGTGCGCCGCTTCCGCCCGTCGTCCCGTTGCGGCCCTTGTGCGTGAACGGCTGGCGCCGGATGCCGCCCGCAGCCGCGCGGAACGCCCGGCAGCCGGGCCTAGCGGCCATCCGCGCCGTGACCGAAGTCCTCTCGCGGTGGTGACCAGCAGCCCTGCCCGCACACCGCAAATCCGGCGAAGCTCAGATCGGAACGAAAAGCCGGGCACAGGGCCCGGCTTCATCAAGGAGGCATCCAAATGCGCCGCAAGACCTTTGACGCGCTGGCGACCATTGCCGGTCTCGTCCTCGCGGTCGTCCTGGCAGTCGCGGGCGGTCTGATGCTCTGGGGTCACAACTTCATTGACAACCAGGTGCACACCCAGCTCGCCGCCCAGAAGATCGTCTTCCCCGCCAACGGCACCGAGTCCCTCAAGTCCCTCCCGGCCGCCGACCGCACCGCCATGAGCCAGTACGCCGGCCAGCAGCTGACCACCGGCCCCCAGGCCAAGGTGTGGGCTGACAACTACATCGCCGTCCACCTCGGGGAGATCGGCGCTGGCCAGACCTACTCGCAGCTGTCCGGCAAGTACATGGCCATGACCCCGGCCCAGCAGGCGAGCGCCAAGGGCGTCGCACTGGAAGGCCAGATCCAGACCGTGTTCCGCGGCGAGACCCTGCGCGGCCTGCTGCTCAACGCCTACGCGTTCGGTGAGATGAGCTTCATCCTGTTCATCGCGTCGATCGTGTCCTTCGCTGGCGCGGGCCTGATGCTGATCCTGTCGGCCCTGGGCGTGGCGCACCTGCGCCGGACGCCTGCCGAGCAGGAGATGTTCAGCAAGGCCCGGGCCACCTCTGCCCGGCCGGCCACGGCTCACTGAGCCCGCAGGGTGGCGCCAGCCACCCAGGCCAAACGGTTAGTCCCGTGGGGGGGGGGCAA
>JBLMWU010000052.1:0-19277 GCA_050257395.1 Gemmatimonadota bacterium
GAGGAGGCCGACGGCGAAGTGGGCGGTGCGGAAGGGGGTGGGCATGCCGTAGTGCGCCGCCTTGGCGTCGTCGTCTACCCAGGGGAAGTCCCGGACGAGGCTCTCCTTGACGCCGAACACGGCGTCCGAGTCGAGGTAGGGGCTGCCGTTGACGAACAGGTGGGTGGTCACCGGCCGGTAGCCGGGCGCCGAGATGAGGAAATGGATGTGCGCGGGGCGGAACTGGTGCCGCCCGGAGGCGCGCAGCAGTTCCCCGGCCGGCCCGTCGTCGGGGATCGGGTAGTGGCTCGGCACGATGGTGCGGAACCAGAAGCGGCCGTCCTCGTCGGCGGTGAACAGGCCGCGCAGGTTGCGGTCCGGCTGGATGCCGGGCTGCTGCACGTCGTAGAAGCCGTCCGCGCTGGCCTGCCACACGTCGATCTGGGCCCCGGCCACCGGCTTGCCGTCCGGGCCGGTCACCTGCCCGGTGATCAGGCACGGGTCGCCCTCGCCGGCCAGCGCGATGGTGTCGCCGAGCTCCCGCGGGGGCGAGTCCACCACGTGGAACGGGCCGGTCACCGTCGACTCGGTCGATCCGCCGGCCGCCCGGTGGTTGATGGTCTCCACCAGCATCGACACCCCGAGGATGTCCGACATCAGGATGAACTCCTGCCGGGTGTCGTCGCACTTCTGGCCGGTCCGGGTGAGGAAGCTGATCGCCTGGGCCCACTCCTCCTCGGTCAGCTCCACGTCCTTGACGAACGCGTGCAGGTGCCGGACGAGTGACGTCATCACCTCCCGCAGCCGGGGCGGGGCGGCGGCGAAGCTGGCCGCCACCACCTCGGCCGAGCGCTCCTCGGTGAACAGCTCACGCTCCATGCGGGCTCCTGAAGGGGTCGGCGCTACGCCTGATCGGAGTAGTAGGTCTCGAACCGGGTGCGCAGCACATTCTTCTGGATTTTCCCGGTCGAGGTCTTGGGCAGTTCCGGGGCCACGATGACCGCCTTGGGGACCTTGTACCGGTCCAGCCGGGCGCTCAGCGCCTCGCGCAGCTCAGCGGGGTCGATGGCCTCGCCCGGCTTGGGCACCACCACGGCCGTGATCGCCTCGCTCCAGTGCTCGTGCGGCAGGCCCACCACGGCCACCTCGGCAACCCTCGGGTCGGCGCTGTAGATGGCCTTCTCCACCTCGATCGAGGCCACGTTCTCCCCGCCGGTCTTGATCACGTCCTTGCGGCGGTCGGTGAACCAGAGGATGCCATCGCTGTCGAAATGCCCCACATCGCCGGAGTGGAACCATCCGTGCGCGAACACCTCCGCGGTCGCCTCGGGGTTCTTGAGGTACTCGGTCAGCGCGTGCGGGCTGCGGTAGACGATCTCGCCGGTCTCGCCCTGCGGCAGCAGCGTGCCGTCGGCGTCCATGACCGCCGCCTGCACGCTGACCAGCGGCGTGCCCACCGCGCCGCTGTGCGACAGCTGGTGCTCGGGCCGGAACATGGTGGTGCCCGGGCTCATCTCCGTCTGCCCGAACATCAGGTAGAAGTCGCAGCCGAACGTCTCGATCGCCCGGCGCAGCTGGTCGTCCGGCATCGGGGCCATGGCGTAGCAGGCGCGGCGCAGGCTGGACACGTCGCGGGTGGCCATGTCCGGGTGGTCGAGCATGGCCCGGTACATCATGGGCAGCCCGAAGATCTGCGTGATCCGCTCGGACTCGATGAGCCTGAGCAGCCCTTCGGCGTCGAAGCCGCGCAGCACGTAGATGGTGGCGCCGACCATGACCGCGGGCGTGCAGAAGCAGTTGAGCTGCGCGGTGTGGAACAGCGGCATCATCGCGGCGAACCGGTCGTCCGGCCGGAAGCCCGCCTCCAGCGCCATCGCCATCGACTCGACGAAGATCGCGGTGTGGTTGCCGACCACGCCCTTGGGCAGCGACGTGGTGCCGCTGGTGTAGAGGTAGGTGATCGGGGCCCGGTCGTCGATCACGAACTCCGGTTCGCCGGTGCGGCCGCTCTGAATCGACGCGAGCTCGGTCCACTGCCGGTCCGGCCCGGGCTGCCACGGCGCGCCGGTGCCCGGCGCGACCAGGATGTCGGCGACCTCGGGCACCTTGTCCAGGGCCGGCATGACGTAGTCGATGAGCTGCGTCTCCACCACCAGGCCGCGGGCCCCGGAATGGCCGAGCACGTGCGCGACCTCCTCGGGCCGCCAGCCCAGGTTGATGGGGACGCACACCAGGCCCAGCTTCGCGCAGGCGTAATACACGGCGAGGAACTCCGCGCTGTTGCCGGACGCGATGGCCAGCGGGTCGCCGGTCCGGTAGCCACGGTCAGCCAGGCCGTGCGCCAGCCCGTTCACCCAACTATTGAATTCGCGGTAACTCCAGCGGCGCGCGCCGTCGACAACGGCGACGCCGGACGGGTTCCGGTCGGCCGCCCGGGTCAGCGAATCCCCGACGTTGACCCGCCGGATCAGGTTGGCCCACAGTTCCGCGCGCTCGGTGCTCTCAGCCACCGCGACCTCCATCCCTCACAATTGTGATCGGCCAGTCACTTGACGGCTGTGCCGGCTGATCAGTGAGGTCAAGGATGGCACCGAGATCCGCGGACTGCCAGCGGCGGTCACCGCAGCGGCGGCTAAGTGATCGGTGAACCACTGCCTGGGAGAGAACGAGAAGCCCGCGGCCGGCCCCGCGACCCATTGGAGGCCGTGCCGGGCCCGGCCGCCAGCAGCCAGCCGCCCAGCCGGCCCCCCTGAGGGACGGGGCTGGGCGGAGCCCCCCCGGGTCGCCGGGCGGCTCAGGTTCCACTCGGCAAAGAAACGGTAAGGCACTAGCCGGGCAGGAGTAAACCCTGGTGAGGGATCCGGGCGCCCGGCTGCCGTGACCGCCCGCGGGATGCGCGGGCGAGGGCCTGACCGCCGTTCACGCACATGTGGTACCCCTTATCCGGAACGTACGGGCGGGCGGCAGGGCGGAACATGGCGAGTCAGGCGAGCGATGCGCCGCGGCCGGCGGGGGGCCCGGGCGAGCCGCCGCGCCCGGCGGGGATCCGCGACGTCGCCCGGCTGGCCGGCGTCTCGGTCGCCTCGGCGAGCTTCGCCGTCAACGGGCAGCCGGGCGTGGCGCCCGCCACCCGCCGCCGCATCCTGGCCGCCGCGGAGCAACTCGGCTACCGCGCCAACCCGCAGGCCCAGGCGCTGCGCCGGGGACGCACCACCACCTACGGCTTCGTGGTCCGCAACTTCGCCAACCCGTTCTTCCTCGAGGTGCTGAACGGCGCCGAGCAGGCCGCCGCGGAGGCGGGCGTGAGCCTGCTGCTGCTCGACTCGCGGTACTCGCTGGAGCACGAGCGCAGGCACGTGCAGGAGATGGCAGCCCAGCGGCTGGCCGGGCTGGCGATCGCGCCGGTCGGCACCGGCGAGTCGATCCGGCTCTGGCAGGAACTGCGCCCCGGCACGCCGGTGGTGGCGCTGAACGCCACCGCCGGCCGCATCACCGGGCTGTCCCGGGTCGGCCCGGACAACCGGGCGGCGGTGGAGCTGCCCATGCGCCGGCTCGCGGAGCTGGGGCACACCTCGGTGGCGTTCCTGTCCGCGCCGCGCAGCCTGATGCCCGACCCGGACCGGCTGCGGCACTTCCGGCAGCTGGCGAAGGACCTGGGGCTGCGCGGCACCGTCATGTACTCGCCGCTCACCCTGGACGACGTCAGGGCGGCCGCGTCGGTGCTGCTGGCCGCGCCCGGCGCGCCGGGCGCGATCATCACCAACTCCGACTACACCGCCCACGCGGTCTACAAGGCCGCCCGGGACCTGTCGCTGCGGGTCGGCCCGGCCGTGTCCGTGGTCGGCCACGACGACCTGCCCACCTCCGAGCTGCTGGATCCGCCGCTGGCGACGATCCGGCTGGACGGGCGGGAGCTGGGCCGGGCGCTGATGGCGCGGCTGCTCGGCGGGGGGCCGCCGGACCACTACGTGGCGCCGGTGGAACTGGTGCAGCGGGCCTCGCTTCAGCCGCCCGATACAGGCCGTTCATCTGCTGGTCACAGGGCTGGATGAACATCCGGGGAGCCCGGGCGTCAAGTCGGTAACGTTCCTTGACACCCCTATGAGGGGTGCGTGAGCATACCGCCGAATGCTAAACGTTTAAGGCGATTCGTCCGGTGCTGTCAGCGGGGGGCAGGAGGTCGCGTTGACCTCTGGATTCTCACGCGCCGCGGCGTCCGGGCAGCCGCGCTCCGCTCCGCGGCGGGGAAGATCAGGAGGCACTCGCGTGAGATCGCCACAGAAGTTTGCCCTGGCAGGTATCGCCGCACTCGCGGTGCTCGCTGCCGGGTGCTCGTCCGGTTCGTCCTCGGGTTCCAGCGGCGGCACCGACTGGTCCGCCAAGACCTCCGCCTCGGCCGGCGGCGGCATGAGCGCGCTGGTCGCGGCCGCCAAGAAGGAGGGCACGCTCAACGTCATCGCGCTGCCCCCGGACTGGGCGAACTACGGCACCATCATCAAGACCTTCTCGCAGAAGTACGGGATCAAGGTCAACTCCGCCAACCCCAGCGGCAGCAGCCAGGAGGAAGTGGACGCGATCAAGCAGCAGGCCGGCACCGCCGCCGCTCCCGACGTGGTCGACGTCGGCATGTCGGTCGCGCTCGCCAACACCAGCCTGTTCGCCCCGTACAAGGTCAGCACCTGGAACGACATCCCGGCCGCCCAGCGGGAGCCCAGCGGGCTCTGGTACCAGGACTACGGCGGCTACATGTCCATCGGGTACAACCCGGCCAAGTTCGGCACCATCACCTCGGTCAGCCAGCTGCTGGGACCGAAGTTCAAGAGCGCGGTGGCGCTGAACGGCAACCCGACCCAGGCCAACGCCGCGCTCAACGGGGTCATGATGGCCGGCCTGGCGACCGGCGGCACGCCTGACAGCATCGCCAAGGGAGTCGACTTCTTCCACAGCCTCAAGCAGGCCGGTAACTTCGTGCCCGTGCAGGCGACCCCGGCGACCATCAAGAACGGCTCGACGCCGGTCGTGATCAACTGGGACTACCTCAACACCGCCAGCGTCGTGGGCCAGACCAGCTGGAAGGTCTTCGTCCCCGGCAACGCGGTGCTGGGCGGCTACTACGCGCAGGCCATCAACAAGCAGGCACCGCACCCGGCGGCCGCGCGGCTGTGGGAGGAGTTCCTCTACTCCCAGGCCGCCGACGGCGGGCAGAACCTGTGGCTGCAGGGCGGGGCCCGGCCGGTTGAGATGTCCGCCATGACCACCAACAAGTCCATCGACTCCGCGGCCGCCGCGAAGCTGCCGCCGGTGTCGGGGAGCCCGGTGTTCCTGAACGCCAAGCAGTCCACGGACGCCGCGACCTACCTGGCGGCCAACTGGGCACAGGCCGTCAAGTAGGCCAGGACGCTTGTCCACAACCGTGACGGCGCAGGCTGCCGCCCGGCCCGTGAGGGCCGGGCGGCGGCTTCCGCTTGCCTGGCTGGGCACCGTGCCGTTCTTCGGCTACGCCGGGGTGTTCCTGCTGCTGCCGACCGGCATCGTGGTGTGGGGCGCGATCAGGGACCCGGCAGGGCACGGCTTCAAGCTGTCCAGCCTCAAGCTGCTCGGCGACGCCGCCGTGCGGAGCAACTTCGTCGGCTCGGTCGAGCTGTCCGGGATCTCCGCAGTGGCCGGTGCCGTGCTCGGCGCCGTGCTCGCCTACGCGGTGGCGAGCGGGAACCCCGACGGCATCGTGCGGCGGGTGTACCTCGCGGGCTCCGGCGTGCTGGCCCAGTTCGGCGGGGTGACGCTGGCCTTCGCGTTCCTCGCCGCCATCGGCCCCACCAGCGGGTTCCTGTTCCACGCCGGCTGGTTCTACGACTTCCCGCAAGGGATCGGGCTGATCTACATCTACTTCCAGATCCCGCTGATGGTGCTGGTGTTCCTGCCGGCCATCGACGGGCTGCGGGTGCAGTGGCGGGAGGCCACCGAGAACCTCGGCGGGTCGACGCTGCAGTACTGGCGGCACGTGGGCGGGCCGCTGCTGGTGCCCGCGTTCCTCGGGTCCACGCTGCTGCTGTTCGCCAACGCGCTGTCGGCCTACGCGACCATCCAGGCCTGGGACAACCAGATCGCCTACACCATCCCCCAGATGATCAGCACCTCCCTCACCAGCGAGGTCGGGCTGGCGTCCCCGAATGAGGCGCAGGTGCTGGCGCTCGGGACGGTGGTGCTGGTGGCGATCATCATGACCTCGTACGCGCTGCTGCAGCGGAGGGCCGCGCGATGGCTGCGGTAAGCCCGCTGGCCCCGGCCGCCCCGCCCGAGCATGCGCCGGCGCCCCGGCGCGGCCTGCAGGCCGGGCGGCGCCGGCGGCTGAACGCCTTCCGCTACCTGGTGTTCCTGATCTTCAGCCTGTTCTTCCTGCTGCCGCTGTTCGCGATGGCCCGCTTCTCGCTGGAGGGCCGCAAGCCCGGGCAGCTGTCCGGGGCCGCCTGGTCGCAGATCGTGTCCTATCCGAACCTGCTCGGCGCGATCGAGATCACCCTCGAGCTGGCCCTGCTCACCTGCGCGGTCATCCTGGTGCTGCTGGTGCCGACCATGATCTGGATCCGGCTGCGGGTCCAGTGGATCAGCCGGACCGTCGAGTTCCTGTGCCTGCTGCCGCTCACGATCCCGGCCATCGTGCTGGTGGTGGGGCTGGCCCCGGTGTACAACCGGATCCGCCACTACAACCTGTCCGCGCTGCAGCTGTTCTGGGTGTACGCGATCCTGGCGCTGCCGTACGCCTACCGGGCGCTGGCGGCCGGGCTGGACGCCATCGACACCAAGACGCTGTCCGAGGCGGCGCGCAGCCTGGGCGCGGGCTGGTTCACCGTCATCTGGCGGATCGTGGTGCCGAACATGCGCCAGGCGCTGCTGAACGCGGTGCTGCTGAGCGGCGCGCTGGTGCTGGGCGAGTTCACCATCGCCCAGCTGCTGCTCTACACGAACCTGCAGACCGCGCTTTACTACATCAGCCGGGAGTCAGCGAACGCCAGCGTGCTGTTCTCGACGTCCACGGCGGCGCTGCTGTTCGCCTTCGTGCTCCTGCTCATCCTGTCCTTCGCCGGCCGCCGCCGTCGCCGCGGATAAAGGTGGACACTGTGACTTCTCCCGCTACTGACGCTCAGCCGGCCGCCGCCCGGGCCGGCGTCGAGGTCCGCCTGGCCGGCCTGCGGCGCACCTACGGCCAGGTGGTGGCGCTCGACTCCGTGGACCTCACCATCGAGCCCGGTGAGCTGGTCGCCCTGCTGGGCCCGTCGGGCTGCGGCAAGACCACCACCCTGCGGCTGCTGGCCGGGCTGGAGGACGCCGACGCCGGCACGATCACCGTGGCGGGCAAGGAGATCACCCATGTCCCCGCGAGCAAGCGCGACATGGGCATGGTCTTCCAAGCGTACTCGCTGTTCCCGCACATGACGGTGCGGGACAACGTCGCGTTCGGCCTGCGGCTGCGGCGGCGCGGCAAGACCGAGCGGCACCGGCGGGCCATGGAGATGCTGGAGCTGGTCGGCCTGACCGAGCAGGCGGGCCGGTACGCCCACCAGCTGTCCGGCGGCCAGCAGCAGCGGGTCGCGCTGGCCCGGGCGCTGGCGATCCAGCCGCAGGTGCTCCTGCTGGACGAGCCGCTGTCGGCGCTGGACGCCAAGGTGCGCGCGCAGCTGCGCGACCAGATCCGCCGGATCCAGCTCGAGGTGGGCATCACCACCCTGTTCGTCACCCACGACCAGGAAGAGGCGCTCGCCATCGCCGACCGGGTGGGCGTGATGAAGGAGGGCCGGATCGAGCAGCTCGGGCCGCCCACCGAGATCTACTCCCGGCCGGCCACCGCGTTCGTGGCCGAGTTCGTCGGCCTCACCAACCGGCTCGGCGGGGAGGTCAGCGGCGGGCGGGTGACCGTCCGCGGTGCCGCCCTCCCGCTGGTGGACCCGCAGACCCCCGACGGCCGGGTCACCGCGCTGGTGCGGCCCGAAGCGGTGAGCGTGGCCGCCCACCAGGCGCCGGACCAGGGGCCATTGGTCGGCACCGTCATCGCGACCACGTTCCTGGGCGCCACCAGCCGGGTCAGCGTGGACCTGGGCGACACCACGGTGCTGGCCCAGCTTCCCACCGCCGACGCGGCCGCGCTGCCGGCCGGCAGCCGGGTGGCGCTGACCATCCGCCCCGACCCGGTGCTGGTCTCGGCCGACACGGCGCCCGCGAGCGAAGGGTGAGCGGGGCGCCTTCGCCGCTGACCATCCACCGGCGGCTGGCGGCCGGTGCGGTGCACCGCAGCGGGGCGGCCGCGGCCTACCGGGGGATCGAGCTGATCGGCGGCGAGCCGCACCTGGTGCTGGGCGGTGCCGTCCCGGCCGGGCGCGGCGCCGCGGCCGGCCGCCCGCTCATGTGCCTGATCCACATCACCGACCTGCAGCTCGCCGACGTGGAGTCGCCGGCCCGGTTCGAGTTCCTCAACCGCTACTTCGCCGACCCGCGGTACGGCGAGATCATCCCGGTGCAGCGGCCGCAGGAGGCGCTGGCCGTGCACGCGGTCGACGCCACCCTGCGCACCGTCAACCGGGCACTCGGCCCGGCCACGTCCATGGCCCCGCAGCTGGCGGTGACCACCGGCGACGCCATCGACAACGCCCAGTGGAACGAGGTGCAGACCTTCCTGGCCCTGTTCGAGGGCGGGCCGGTGCAGCCGTGGTCCGGGGAGCCCGGCTACGCCGGGGTGCAGTCGCTGGCCTGGCCCGACGACTTCTTCTGGAAGCCCGACGGCCACATGCCCACCGGGCCGGACTTCTTCCGGCACCACTTCGGCTTCCCGCACCACCCGGGGCTGCTGGACCGGGCGCTGGCGGAGTTCTCCGCGGCCGGGCTGGCCATGCCGTGGCTGTCGTGCTTCGGCAACCACGAGGCGCTGAACCAGGGCGTCGGGGTGCCCAGCGAGAACCTCGCCCGGGCGCTGACCGGGAACCGCAAGCCGACCGGCCTGCCGGACGGGTTCGACCACGACCGGGCGCTGGAGCTGTTCACCGAGCGCCCGGACGCCTTCATGACCGGGCCGTCGCTGACGGTCAAGGCCGACCCCGGCCGCCGGCCCGTCACCCGGCAGGAGTTCGTGGAAGCGCACTTCCGCCCGGCCGCCCGGCCCGCCGGGCACGGGTTCAGCGAGCAGAACCGGCTCGACGGCACCGCCTACTACGTGCACGACACCCCGGCCGCGCGGATGATCGCCCTGGACACCAACTGCCTGGCCGGCGGCGCCGCCGGGGCGCTGGACCGCGACCAGGCGCGGTGGCTGGAGGCCCGGCTGGCCGAGGTGCACTCGGCCTACCGCGGCCCTGACTCCCGCGAGGTGCGCACCGGCAACGACGACCGGCTGGTGATCCTGTTCTCCCACCACGGCATCGAGACCCTGACCAGCACCCGCGGCGGCACCGGCCCGGACGGCGCGCCGATGCTGGGCGGCGCGGACCTGACGGCGCTGCTGCACCGGTTCCCGAACGTGGTGCTGTGGCTCAACGGCCACACCCACACGAACGCGGTGCGGCTGCGGCAGCCGCCGGACCGGCCGGACCGCGGCTTCTGGGAGGTCACCACCTGCGCGATCGCGGACTGGCCGTGCCAGACCAGACTGGTGGAGCTGGTGGACCGCGGCGGGCAGCTCGCCATCGTCTGCACCATGCTCGACCACGACACCCCGCTCGCCCCGCGCTCGCTGGACACCAGCGACGACCTCGCCGCCCTGCACCGCGAGCTGGCCGCCAACGCCCCCACCGGGGGCCACGGCTCGGCGCTGGCGGGCACCGCCGCCGACCGCAACGTGGAGCTCCTGCTCACCCCGCCCTTCCCGCTGGAGCGCCTGCCCGCCGCCTAGCCGCCCGCCGGGGGCTGGGCCGGCCGCCACTGGGGCGCGGCGTCCGGCGGCAGCGGCACCTGGAAGGCGTTCAGCAGGAACGAGATGGTGGTGTAGTACCCGCAGGTGGTGACCAGCTCCACCATCCCGGCCTCGCCAAGGTGCCCCAGCGCGTCGTCGTAGACGTCCTGGCTCAGCTGCCCGTTCCCGGTGAGCTCGCGGGCCACCTGGTAGACCGCCCGCTCGTCCGCCGCGCTGAACGGCGGGTCCTCGCCGCGGCCGATGGCGTCGACCACCGCGTCCGGCACCCCGTGCCTGCGGGCCATCCGGGCGTGCGCCCACCACTCGAACTCGGCCTGCCAGCGGGCGCCCACGGTGATGATCGCCACCTCGGACAGCCGGCGTCCCAGCGAGGTGCCGAACCGCACGGTCGCACCGAGTGCGGACAGGTGCCGCCCGACCCCCGGCGCGTGCACGAAGGCGTTGAACGGGCCCACCAGCCCGCCCTCGGCATTCTCGAGCTGGTCACCTCTGGTGCCGACGACGCTGTCCCACACCTCCTGCCCGTCGGGCTCGAGTTCGTCACGGCGGAGGCTGGGAAGACGGCTCATGCGCCGACCCTAACGGGCGGCGGCCCTGGCCGCACCGGCTCACAGTTGCGGCTGGGTGAGCACCCGCGGCGGCAGCCGCTGGGCCCGCACGTGCGCGGCCACCTCGCCCAGGGTGGTCACCCACACGTCGCCGAAGCCCACCGCCTCGGCCATCACCTGGCCCAGCGCCGCGGCCCGGGACGGCCGCCCGGACAGGAACGGGTGGCAGGTCAGCACGAAGCAGCCGCCCTCGGCCCGCATCGCCGCCAGTTCCAGCGACCACAGCTCGCGGGCCTTGGCCGGGCTCTCGATCAGCCCCGAGCCGAACACGTCCGGCACGTAGCAGTACTGCTCCCAGTCGTCCAGCGCCCACTGCACCGGGATCTCCACGATGCTGCCGCCGCCCGCGGCCAGCTCGTACGGGTGGTCGGCGTCCATGAGGCTGCTGTCGTACAGGAAGCCGCGGCTCGCCAGCAGGCCGGGGGAGCGGTAGTTGAGCTCCCACAGCGGCGCCCGGTACCCGGCCGGCGGCTGGCCGGTGACCTCCGTCAGCGCTTCGATGCCCCGGTCAAGGTAGCTGAGCTCGGTGGCCTCGTCCGCGCCGGTGAGCGGCTCGTGCAGGTACCCGTGGTGGGCGACCTCGTGGCCCTCGGCGGCGATCGCGCGGACCACGTCCGGGTAGCGGCGGGCCGTGTACCCGGGGACGAAGAAGGTGGCCCGGATGCCGTGGCTGGCGAGCAGCCGCAGCAGCCGCGGCACCCCGGTGACCGGGCCGTAGGACTGGTGGCTCATCACGCTCATCCGCGACGCCGCGGCCGGGTCGGCGGACAGGACGGCGGACTCCGCGTCCACGTCGAAGGCGAAACAGGCGGCCGCCCGGTGACCGTCAGGCCAGGTGGTGCAGAACGAACCGCCCGCGGGCCGGCCCCCGCCGGTCGCGCCGGTCATGGCCGCGGGCCCCGGGCGAACAGCGACAGCAGCTCGTAGACCAGGTTGGCGGCGGCCACGCCGGTGATCTCCGCGTGGTCGTAGGCGGGCGAGACCTCCACCACGTCGGCCCCGACCAGGTTGGCGCCGTCGAACCCGCGGACCAGCCGGATCAGCTCCCGGCTGGTCAGCCCGGCGGTCTCCGGGGTGCCGGTGGCGGGCGCGAACGCCGGGTCGAGCACGTCGATGTCGATGGACAGGTAGGCGGGCCGGTCGCCGATCTGCTCGCGCAGCCGCTCCACCGCGGCGGCCGGGCCGATGTCGTCGATCTCGGGGCAGCTGAGCACCCGGAAGCCCATGCCGGCGTCCTCGGCCAGGTCGCCCGGTGTGTACAGGGAGCCGCGGATGCCGACGTGGGCGCTGTGGCCGGGGACGAACAGGCCCTCCTCGGCGGCGCGCCGGAACTGCGACCCGTGGGTGTAGTCGGCGCCGAAGTAGGTTGGCCAGGTGTCGAGGTGGGCGTCGAAGTGGACCAGCGCGACCGGGCCGTGCACCCGGGACACCGCGCGCAGCAGCGGCAGCGCGATGGTGTGGTCGCCGCCGAGGCTGACCAGCCGCTGGCCGCCGGCGATCAGCTCGCTGGCGGCCCGGTCGATCTGCCCGATCGCCTCCATGATGTCGAACGGGTTGCACGCGATGTCCCCGGCGTCCACCACCTGCTGGCGGGCGAACGGCTCGACGTCCAGCACCGGGTTGTAGGGGCGCAGCAGCCGGGAGGCCTGGCGGATGTGCGCGGGCCCGAACCGGGCTCCGGGCCGGTAGGTCACGCCGGTATCGAACGGCACCCCGGCCACGGCCACGTCGTAACAGGGCACGTCTTCCCGGCGGGGCAGCCGGGCGAAGGTGGTCAGCCCCGCGTACCGGGGCACCGCGGTCGGGTCGACCTGGCCGGTGATCCCGGCGGCCCGCGCGGGTGCCGGGCCGGCGCCGCTCCCGTCTCCGGCAACGGGGGCGGCGGCCGGCCCGGCGGGCGGGCCAGCGTCGGTGCGCGTGCGGGTGGCACCGGCGCGGCCCGGCTCTTCTATGCTCGGCATCGGATCTCTCCCCCGTTGACGTGCAGGATCTGGCCAACCATGGCCCCCACCCGCGGGCTGGCCAGGAACGCCACGGCGGCGGCGATCTCCTCGGGCCGGCCGATCCGGCCCACCGGCACGCCCAGCGCGTAGCGGCGGCTGATCTCCGGCACGTCGACGCCGGCCGCGGCGGCGTCCACCGCCAGCTGCGGGGTGGCGGTCACCCCGGGCGCGATGCCGTTCACGACGATGCCTTCCGGGGCCAGCTCCCGGCCCAGCGTCTTGACCAGGGCGATCAGCCCGGCCTTGGACGCGGCGTAGCCGGTGGCCTCGGGCCAGCCGATCACGCCCCAGTAGGACGTGACGATCACGATCCGGCCATGCCCGGCCCGCCGCATGCCCGGCAGCACCGCCTGCACCAGGTGGTACGTGCCGGTCAGGTTGGTGTCGATGATCTTCCACCAGTCGGCAGGGTCGTGCTCGGGCAGCGGGCTCATGGTCATGTAGGCGGCGTTGCACACCAGCGTGGTGACCGGCCCGGCGACCTCTTCCAGGTCGGCGACCATATCCTCCACCTGGTCGCGGCAGGACACGTCGGCGGGCGCGGCAAAGCCGCGCAGCTCGGTGACCAGCTCATCCAGCGCGGGCCTGCGCTCGATGTCGTTCACCGCGACGGTCGCCCCCTCGGCGGCCAGCCGCCGGGCGATGGCCTGCCCGATGCCCTGCGCGGCACCGGTCACGAGCGCGAGCGACCCGGCCAGCGGCGCCGTGGCCATCGGCCCGCCGGCCAGCGGCTCGCCCGCCGTCAGCTCACCGGCCATCAGATCACCGCCCCGCTGTTCACCGAGACCACTTCGCCGGCCAGGAACGAGCCCTCTTCCAGCAGGAACCGGACGGTGGCGGCGATCTCATCCGGCCGGGCGAGCCGCCGGGCCGGCAGGGTGGCCAGGTACTCCGGCGCCCGCCAGGGCGAGTCCGGCGCCAGCAGCGGGGTGTCGGTCGGCCCGGGGGCGACCGAGTTGACCCGCACGCCGCGGCCGGCCACCTCGGCGGCGAGGCTGCGCACCAGCCCGATGACGGCGCCCTTGGCGGCGGCGTAGTGGGCGTCGCCGTCGCCGCCGCCGACGGCCAGCTCGGAGGAGATGGCGACGATGTGCCCGGACCGGCGGCTGAGCATCCCGGGCAGCACCGCCCGCACCGTGTTGACCAGGCCGCCGAGGTGGACCCGCAGCATCCGCTGCCACTGCGCCGGGGTGATCTCGCTGAACGGGATCATCTCGTAGTAGCCGGCCGCGCTGACCAGCGCCTGCACCGGGCCGAGCGCATGCTCGGCCCGCTCGGCGGCGGCCGCCACCGCGCCCGCGTCGGTGACGTCGGCGGTGAGCACCTCGTCAGCGGTGGACGGCCGCAGGTCCAGGCCCGCGACCCGCCAGCCGGCCGCCCGCAGCTCGGCGGCGATGGCGGCCCCGATGCCGCTGGCGGCACCGGTCACCAGCGCGACCGGCTGGGTCACGATTCCGCCACCTGCAGGTCGTCGGTGGGGATGAGCAGTTCGCCCTGACGGGTGTGCGCGCCCTGACCGCGGAACACCCAGGCGTTGATGGCGATGCCCACGGCGGCGAGGACGCCCATCATGATCGGCACGCTCCAGGCCAGGTAGCCCGGCCCGTACAAGATGGTGCGCGGCCAGGCGATGTTGGCGATTTCGGCGATCAGCCAGACGGCGGCGGCCCAGCCGACCAGGTTGCCCCAGCCGCGCAGCGACCACGGCCCGGCGTTCCACCGCCCGCGCATCCGCACGTAGACGGCGCCGAACACCGGCAGTGCGAACGCGACGTAGAAGCCCGCGCTGGTGAAGCTGATGAGCATGGCGTACACGCTGGAGGTGCTGATGAACGGGAGCACGGCCGCGATGACCGCGGTGACCAGGATCGAGTTGTAGGGCAGCCGCTCGCCGCGGGTGAGCTTGACCAGCCACCGGTGGCCCGGCAGCACCCGGTCGCGGGCGTTGGCCCAGATGCACCGGGACACCGCGGACTGCACGGCGGTGAAGCTGGCCAGGAAGCCGAACAGGAACAGCACCTCGAACGCGCGGGCCAGGCCGGCGCCCAGGTGGGCGGTCAGGGTGGCGCCGATCGGGTCAGGGACCTGCCCGGCCAGGACCGCCCCGACGTTCGGCACGGCCAGCGCCAGCGCAAGGCCGGAGTAGAGCACGACCGCGCCCACGGCCAGCAGCGATAGGAAGATCGCCCGGGGCACGTTGCGGGCGGGCTCGTGCACCTCCTCGGCGATGGAACCCGCCGACTCGAACCCGAGGAACGACCAGCCGACCACCGCCATGGCGGCCAGGAACGGGCCACCCAGCCAGGCCAGCCCATGCGTGGTGCCGGCGCTGTGGAACAGGGCGCTGAAGGGGCTGACCCGGTAGTGGATGAGCAGCACGGTGCCCAGGCCCACCGAGCCGATGACTTCGGCGGCGATGCTCAGCCCAAGGAAGATCTTGAGGAAGATCCGGCCGGCGATGTTGAGGGCGGACCCGAACGCCACCAGCGCCAGGGCGACCAGGGACTGGGTGAGGTGGGTGGGCGCGCTGACGCCGAGCGCCCCGAGCAGGAACCCGGCGGCCCCGTAGGCCAGCGCGGCCAGCGCGATGGTCAGGCCCCAGATGTAGGCCCAGGCGGTGTACCAGCCGTACCTGGGGCCGATCAGGTACCGCGACCACTGGTAGACCGAGCCGGCCAGCGGCCACCGGGACGACACCTCGCCGAACACGGCGGCTACCAGCAGCTGCCCGCCGAGCACGATCGGGAAGGCCCACCAGAATCCCACCCCGGCCACGGCGACGCAGAGGGAGAACACGGTGTAGAGCGCGACGATCGGGGAGACGTCCGCGAAGGCGAGGGAGAACGCCGAGCGGAAGGTGAACCCGCGCTTGAGGGTCAGTGAGCCGGTCTGCTCCAGGGTTTCGGCCATGATCTGCGAACCCGTCTGTGCGGTCGGGGCAGCCAACTGCCCGGGGTGGTGCCAGGAACGTAAACGGCGGGCGGAGCGACCGGCCAGTGTGTGATCGCTACAACTGCCACCTGTATGTCTATACGATCGTACGAACGGTGATGGCCAATCCGATGATGGGCGGCTGTCGCCCGCGCGCTGGCCAGCGCGCCTCCGGCACGACCATGCGCAGCGCCCGCGAGGGGACACAAAGATCAGTATCAGCGTGCGTGACCTGGTGGACCAGCCGCATCTGCGGCTGGAGGTGCTGGCCGCCGCGAGCGGCCTGGACCGCATGGTCACCTGGGCGCACTCCTCCGACCTGCCCGAGCCGTGGGACTGGCTGTCCGGCGGCGAGCTGCTGATGAAGAACGGCCGGACCCTGCCGCGCTCGGCGGCCGGGCAGATCGGGCTGCTGGAAGGGCTGGCCGCGGCGGGCGTCAGCGCGCTGCTCATCGGCACCGACCCGGACACCCCGCCGCTGTCGTCGCGGGCCGTGGCGCTGGCCGGCCAGCTGGGGCTGCCGGTGCTGCGGGTGCCGTACTCGGTCAGCTTCATCGAGGTGTCGCGGGCGGTGGCGGACGCGTCGCTGCTGGAAGAGGCGGGGCGGCTGGCCCGGGCGGGCCGGATCTACGCGGCCATCGGCCTGGCCGTGGCTGGCGCGGACTCCGCGGCGTTTCTGCGGCGGCTGGAACGCGAGCTCGGCTGCCGGCTCTACGTGCTGGACAAGGCCACCGGGTCGCCGGTGCTGGACGGCACCCCGGCGCCGGGCGCCGGCCTGGCGGAGGCCCTGCTGGCGGCGCTGGACCGGCGGGGCGGCGCGGTGCCGGGGCTGCTGCGGGTGGATGGGCCGCCGGTGGCCACGGTCGCGGTGGAGATCCCGTACGAGGAGCCGACCCTGCTGGTGGCGCAGGCCCGGGCCAGCCGGCCACCCGGCCGGCCGCCCGAGCTGGCGCTGCTCCAGCACGCCGCCACCGCGGCGGCGGTGGAGGTCGCGCACGCCACGCTGCGGCAGGACCACGACCGGCAGGCCGGCACCGCGCTGCTGACCCAGCTGCTGGACGGGCGGCTGGAGCCGCCCGCCGCGCAGCAGCAGCTCGCAGCGCACGGCATTACTCCCGCCGGGGCGCGGCTGCTGGCCACCACCGGGTCCGCCGACGAGCAGCAGCGCCGCCTGCACATCGCCCTGCGCCGCCGGGGGATCAGCCACCTCCTGCTCCGCCGGGGCAGCGTCTTCTTCGTGCTGCTCGGGGAGGGGGCGGAGGAGCCCGCCGGCCGCACCGGCGCGGCGGCGGACGCGGCGGTGACGGCGGTGCGGGAGCGGCTGGGCGGCGGCCAGGTCACCGCTGGGGTCAGCAACCTGCTCGGCACCCCGGCCAGGGCGCCGGAGGCGGCCCGGGAAGCGATGTGGGCGCTGGGCGCGGCGGCCCGCCGCCCGGACCGGGTCGCCCGCTACGGCGACGCGGTGCCGCTGCCCGCGCTGCGCGACCCGGCCGAGGCGCAGGCCCTGGTCGACCGGACCCTGGGCGCGCTGCTCGAATACGACCGGGCAGCGGGCAGCCAGCTGGTCCGGTCGCTGGCCGCCTTCCTGTCCTGCCGCCGTTCCTGGCAGCGGACCGCCCGCCGGCTGAACGTCCACCGGCAGACGGTGGTCTACCGGATGGACCGAGTCGCCCAGCTCACCGGCCGGACCCTCACCGAGACCGCCGACATCGCCGAGCTGTGGCTGGCCCTGTCTGCGCTGGAACTGCTTACCGGGGAGATGCTGCTGGCCGCCGGTGACGGCGCGGCTCAGCCGGGATAGCGGCACCAGCCGGTATACCAAGATCTCATGCGGCGCCATCGCACCTGGCTGTGCCCAGGCCAGCGCGCTCCTGCGGAACAGCCCACGCCCGCCGGAACCGGCGCGGCCCGGCCCGCACCGCGCTGGCGTGGGCGGGCGGCAGTGACCGCCCCGGCCTGCCTCGCGGCGGTCCTGGCCTGCGCGTCCTGCGGCAGGCCCGGCAGCCAGCCGTCTCCCCCGGCTTCGGTGTCCGGTACGGCCAGCCGGGCCGTGGGGTCGTCCCAGCCCGGCTCACCGCATCCGGGCCCGGCCCAGCCAGCCTCCTGCGCGGCCCGGATGCTGGCCCGGCTGACCCTGGCCCAGCGGGTCGGTCAGCTGTTCATCGTCGGCCTGCCCGGCAATCAGCTCAGCCCGGCCACCGCCCGCGCGATCACCGCCGCCCACTTCGGGTCGGTGCAGTTCATCACCACCTCCACCGCGGGCGTGGCCGCGATCCGGCAGGTCACCGGCGCGGTGCAGGCGCTGGCAACCCCCGCCGCCACCGGCGGCGTGAAGTTCCTCGTGGCCGCTAACCAGGAAGGCGGCCAGGTGCAGGCGCTGCAGGGGCCCGGCTTCTCCGCCATCCCGTCCGCCGTGGACCAGGGGCAGGTACCGGCCACGGTGATCTACCGGTCGGCCGTCACCTGGGGCACCGAGCTGCGAGCCGCCGGGGTCAACCTCGACTTCGCCCCGGTCATGGACGTGGTCCCGGCGGGCACCGACCGGCTCAACCAGCCGATCGGGGTGCTGCAGCGGGAGTACGGGCACGACCCGGCGACAGTCACCGCGCACGGGACCGCGTTCCTGCGCGGCCTGGCCCGGGCGGGGGTGGCGGCCACCGCCAAGCACTTCCCGGGCCTCGGCCAGGTCCGCGGCAACACCGACTTCAGCTCCGGCGTGGCGGACACCGTCACCACGCCCAGCAGCCCGGACCTGGCCACCTTCCAGGCGGCGGTCGCGGCCGGGGTCCCGTTCGTCATGGTGGCGCTGGCCACCTACACCCGGATCGACCCGCGTCACCTGGCGGTGTTCTCCCCGGAGGTGATCGGGCGGATGCTGCGGGACGGGCTGGGTTTCCGGGGCGTCATCGTGTCCGACGACCTGGGCGCGGCGGTGGCGGTGGCGGGCGTCCCGCCGGGCAGCCGGGCCACCGGCTTCCTGGCCGCGGGCGGGGACCTGATCACGTCCAAGTACCCCGGCCCGGCCGCGGCCATGGCCCGGGCGGTCCTGGCCCGGGCCGCCGCCGACCCGGGCTTCCGGCGCACCGTGGACGACGCCGCCCTGCACGTGCTCACTGCCAAGCAGGCCTACGGCCTGCTGCCCTGCGGCTGAGCTCCGCCCCGGACCCGGTGCCGGACAGGCCGTGGCCGGATGGCTGCCGAGCGTGCGAGCTGCTTTGTGAACGGGGCACAGAGCACCGGAACGGGATGTTGTGCCGGCGCCCAGTGTGGCAGGGCGGCATGTCGTTGCAGACTCAACTAAAGTGCCGGGATAGAAGGCGGAGACGAGGCCCGGCCGAGCTGCCGGAGGCGTCATGGCTTTCCCGAGCGACCTGGAGATTGCGCGAGGCGCCGCACTCAAACCCCTGGAAGATGTAGCGGCGGAGATGGGGATCCCGGCGCATCTGCTGGAGCCTTATGGCGAGCAGGTCGTGAAGATCAAGCTGGCGGCGATTGAGGAGCTGGCGGACCGGCCGGCGGCGAAGTACGTGGTTGTGTCGGCGATCACCCCGACGCCGCTGGGGGAGGGGAAGACCACCACCACGGTCGGTCTTGGGCAGGGGTTCCGGCACATCAGCAGGCGGGCGACGGTGGCGATCCGCCAGCCGTCGATGGGGCCGACGTTTGGCATCAAGGGCGGCGCGGCCGGTGGGGGTTACAGCCAGGTGGTGCCGATGGAGGTGCTGAACCTGCACCTGACCGGGGACATGCACGCGGTCACTGCCGCGCATAATCTGCTGGCGGCGATGATCGACAATCATTTGTTCCAGGGCAACGCGCTGGGCCTGGACCTGAACAACATCACCTGGCGGCGGGTGC
>JBLMWU010000053.1:0-42794 GCA_050257395.1 Gemmatimonadota bacterium
CCGGTCAGCGGCATGACCGTGACCCTCACCCGCCTGCAGGCCGTCCTGACCCTCCCCAGCGGCCTGGCCGTGCAGTGCCGTGGCGGCTGGCTGCTGTGGCCCACCGGCCGGGCCAGCACCCGCGGCCGCCCCCTCCACACCCTCCACAGCGTTCACGACGCCGCGGGCGCGGCCCGCAGGCTCGCCCGCCTCGCGCGGGCCCGCCCCGCGGCGATTCACCCCCGTCCGGCGGTGATCCGGTAGCGGGAAGACCAGCCGGGGCGTGCAGGCCATGCCCGGGCGTGGGTCCTCCGCGCGGTCGCTCACTCCCAGGGGCCAGTGCCACCCACTGCGTGCACGCCGCCGCGACGGGATCGGCGTGAAACTGGCATGGCGGCGGTATGAAGACCGGGCTGGCGTGTGGCTGTCCCCGGCTTGAGCCGGGGCCCGGCTGGGCATGCCCTCATCTGTGGGGCGCGGGGGATGACGTGGGGCGAAGGCTGCCTGATCGGCGCACGCTGACGGTCCCGGCATGAACGTCACCGCGGCGGGCTGGGCGCTGACGATCGGGGTCATCGTGGTGCTGCTCGGCCTTGACCTGCTGGTGGCCACGGTGCGCCCGCACGCCGTGGGCTACCGGGAAGCAACGGCCTGGTCGGCCTTTTACATCGGGGTCGCGGTCGCCTTCGGCGTGGTCTTCGCCAGCGTCGTGGGGTGGGGATACGGCGGCCAGTACTTCGCCGGCTACCTCGTGGAGAAGAGCCTGTCGGTCGACAATCTCTTCGTCTTCGTGATCATCATGGCCGCGTTCGCGGTGCCCCGGGAGCACCAGCAGCGGGTCCTCATCATCGGCATCATCGCCGCCCTGGTACTGAGGGCGGTGTTCATCGCGCTGGGCGCCGCCCTGCTGTCGCTGCTGTCCTTCATGTTCCTCATCTTCGGGCTGGTCCTGATCTGGACCGCGGTGCGGCTGTACCAGCACCGCGACGAGGACCCGGACGTGGCCAACAGCGCGCTGATCCGTACCTCCCGCCGGATACTGCCGGTCAGCGACCGCTATGCCGGCGGACGGCTGATCGCCCGGGCTGGCGGCCGGCGGGTGGTGACGCCGCTGTTCATCGTGTTCATCGCCATCGGCGGCACCGACATCCTGTTCGCGCTGGACTCGATCCCTGCCGTCTTCGGCGTGACGGATCAGCCCTACATCGTGTTCGCGGCCAACGCATTCGCCCTGCTGGGCCTGCGGGCCCTGTTCTTCCTGGTGGCCGGCCTGCTCGACCGTCTGGTCTACCTGTCGGCCGGGCTGGCGGTGATCCTCGCCTTCATCGGGGTGAAGCTCATCCTGCACTGGGTCCACGGACTCGTCTCCCAGGTGCCGGAGATCACCACGGCCGTGTCGCTGGCCGTCATCGGCGCGATCCTGGCAATCACGACGGTGGCCAGCCTCATCAAGTCCCGGCGGGATCCGGGCGCCCGGGCGCACGCGGGGGCTGTCCTGGGCGCCCCGCCCCGGCCGGCCGCGGGCAAGCGCCGTCCGGCGGGCGGCTGACTAGCGCCGGGCGGCCGGTTCCGCCGGGCAGGACGCTTCTAATGCGGTTTTCATCAGGCCTGCACGGCGCCGGGTGGCTCGCTCACAATGTCCCCTCGGCGTGGCGTTCTGTGCTTCTGGGGATCTTATTAATTCGCCGCCGGATAAGGCACGAGATGGCCTGTCCCGGTGCCCGTAGCGGGACGGGATACTGGGCGGTGGATGTGCGGCGCCTGCCCCCGCCCGAGGAGATCATCCCGACATGGCTGAGCTTCGGTTTCCAGCGCCTCCCCTGACCGACGACGTGGTGGTGCTGCGTCCGTGGTGCGAGGCCGACGTGCCGGGCAAGCTGCTGGCGTTCGGCGACCCGGTGATGCAGCGGTTCTCATGGCGGGCAACTCCGTACACCGAGGCTGACGCGCGCCGCGACCTCGCTGAGCAGGAAGAGGCCCGCCTGCGCGGTGAGGAGCTGAATTTCGCGCTGGCCGGCCCGGGCGACCGGGCCGCGGTGCTCGGCGGCTGCTCGCTGGATGACGTTCGCCTCGGCCAGGGCTGCGCGGCGATCGGCTACTGGCTCGCGCCCGGGGCTCGCGGCCGGGGTGTTGCGGCTCATGCGGTCCGCCTGCTCGCCCGGTGGGCATTCGCCGAGCTGGGATTGGCCCGGCTGGAGCTGACCTGCGGTCCTGACAATGAGGCATCGCAGCGGGTCGCCGGGCGCTGCGGGTTTGCCTGTGAGGGCCTTCTCCGCTCCCACGTGCCCTTCAAGGGAGCACGCCGGGACAGCCTGATCTACAGCCTGCTTCCCGGCGAGCTGCGGTAGCAGGTTCGGACGGCTGCAGCGCATGCCCCGCTAGGCCCAGATGTACTCCTCAGCGATGGCGCCGTCACGCCACCTGGTCCCACGGTGTACGGCGTGACCGACCGGCTGGAGGACGCCGGACTGGAGGAGTGGTCTGAGCATCTCTGTGAGATTCCCGGCCAGCTATCGCAGCTGGCGTATTCCTTGGGCAGCTCCCGATGGGCTCAGCTGTTGCGGCACGACGGAAAGTCAAGGACACAGGCAAAAGCAAACGCACCCGCGACGGACTGGACAGCGGACCTCAGGAGCCCAGAGTGTGGGAGATAACGGCACGGCGAGCACGCAAGGCAGCGCCGAGGGGCACGTGGCCGTGGCGCACGCCGGGGCTGCGGAAGGCGTGGGGATTGCGGCAGCCGCGGAGGTTGTGCCACGCCGGAGGTGAAGACGATCGTGATGGCGACGCAAGAACAGCCGGTCGGGGATCGCAGGCGGGCCGATCGGCGCTGGAACGCAATCCGGTTGGCTGACCTGGCGCACGACAGCCGGAGCCGCCGCCTGCAGTGTGGGACGGGGGCTTCATGACCCGGCCCGGCGCGCCGGGCCGGCCGCGGACGGAAGCCGTGCTGGCCGATCTGCCTGCCACGGACCGCGAACGGCGCGGGTCAGGGGTAGCCGCAAGAAAACGGGCGGGGCGGGGCACGCTCGGGTACTGGGCCGGGGATGACCGGGGGCATGATGCGCTGGAGACGATCCTGGCTCAGAACCAGTTGCGGGTCCCCGACCTGGTCCCCATCCGGCACCAGCGGATGGCAGCCTCCGCCTGGAACTACTATCGGGGTGCCGCGGCGGTCATGGCGGCCGACCTCGCGTCCCAGCCCAGCAGTGGCGTGACGGTGCAGTTGTGCGGAGACGCCCACATTCTGAATTTCGGCTTGTGGGCGACCCCGGAGCGGAACCTGTCGTTCGACCTGCGTGACTTCGACGAGACCCTGCCGGGCCCGTTCGAGTGGGATGTCAAGCGGTTCGCCGCCAGCATCGTGGTGGCGGCGCGGGAGAACCGGATCAAGCGGGCCAGGGCCGCCGCAGCGGTCACCGCCGGCATCGAGGCCTACTGCCAGCGTATGCGCCGGTATGCGGGCATGCCGGAACTCGACATCTGGTATGAGAGCATGCACGTCGACAGCCTGGTCGGCTACTTCGAGCCGGCCGACCGCGGACGGGTCTCGATCCACATTGAACGCAAACGCGACCGCCGGACCAGCCGTGGGGCTTTCGCCAAGCTCACGACGATGGCGCACGGGCGCCCGCGTATCACCGAGGATCCCCCGCTGCGCGTGACCGTACCTGATTCCGAGCAGGCGGACCTTGTCACCCACCTGATTGCCGGTTACCGTCGCACCCTCGCCGAGGACCGGCGGGTCCTGTTCGACCGGTTCACCGAGGTTGACACGGTCCGCCAGGTGGTCGGTGTGGGCAGCGTGGGAATGCGGGTCTACCTGGTGCTCTTCGAGGGCCGAAGCGGTGCCGACCCGCTGTTCCTGCAGTTCAAGCAGGCAGGGCCGTCAGTGTATGAGGTTCACACGCAGCCGAGCCGCCACGCCAGCCACGGTGAGCGGGTGATCAGCGGCAAGCGGCTGATGCAGAGCGCCACCGATATCTTCGTCGGCTGGGGATCGCTGCGCGGACGGGACTACTACGTTCGGCAGTTCCGCGATATGAAGATCATCCCGACCACCGAGCTGATCGCGCCACGCCTCACCGAGTTCGCCATTGCATGCGGAGAGGCACTCGCCCGTGCCCACGCCCGGACCGGCGACCCAGTGGCCATTGACGGCTACATCGGCAAGGGTTCCAAGTTCACCGCCGCGATTAGCCGGTTTGCCGAGCTCTACGCCGACCAGAACGAACGCGACCATGCCCAGCTCACCACCGCCATCGCCGCCGGCGCCATCGAGAGCCTGCCGGGCTGACGCTCCCGCCAGGCCGACCGGCCTGGCGCCCTTGCACGTTGCCGGCCTTAGTGTCCCGCGTCGGACGGGACGATGTCCGCCAGCACCGCCCGATCCCGCTGCTCCGTTCACACTGATCTCCACGAGCACCCAGCCCCACCTCCTCGCCAGGCACAAGCCTGGCCAAGAACAGGGGCAGCAAGGTGTCGCACATCAGCCGAAACCAGAGTCGCGCATCAACCGAAACCGCGTCGCAGATCAGCCGGAGCCA
The DNA here is from genome assembly GCA_050257395.1 of Gemmatimonadota bacterium. GTDB lineage: Bacteria > Actinomycetota > Actinomycetes > Streptosporangiales > Streptosporangiaceae > JAIRTY01. Next base: position 4,527 of record JBLMWU010000053.1, read on the forward strand.
GAGTCGCGCATCAACCGAAACCGCGTCGCAGATCAGCCGGAGCCAGAATGTCGCGCATCAGCCGGAGTAATACAAAACTACGGGTGCGCCGCCAGGGACTTGAACCCCGAACCCGCGGATTAAGAGTCCGCTGCTCTGCCAATTGAGCTAGCGGCGCGTGAACCTCAGTGATGTTAACAGTACCCGTGCCCGGGATGCGAACTGGCGGCCGCCCCGCTGGTGGCGGCCGCCAGCACCCGCTGTCAGTGGCCCAGGAAGTGCCCCATGACCTGCGCCGCCCGGGACCGCCGCCCGGTGCGTGCCTCCCGCCGGTCGGCCCAGCTCATCGTCTGCAGGCCCGCGTTCATGCCCAGCCAGCGCAGCGGCTCGGTCTCCCAGTGCCGCGACCGGTGACCCACCCACGGCAGCCGGGTGAGCCCGGAATCCTGCTCCAGCACCAGGTCGGCGAGGGTGCGGCCGGCCAGGTTGGTGGTGGCCACCCCGTCGCCGACGTACCCGCCGGCCCAGCCGAGCCCGGTGGCCCGGTCCAGGCCGACCGACGCGCACCAGTCCCGCGGGATGCCCAGCGGGCCGCCCCAGGCGTGGGTGATCTCCGCCCCGGCCGTCGCCGGGAACAGCTCGGTGAGGGTGTGCCGCAGCGCCGTGAACACCCTGGGCACCCGGTCGAACTCCGGCCGGATGACCGAGCCCAGGTGGTAGGGGGCGCCCCGGCCGCCGAACGCGAGCCGCCCGTCGGCGGTGCGCTGCCCGTAGATGATCAGGTGCCGGTAGTCGCCGAAGGTCGGCCGGTCCGCCAGGCCGATCTGCTCCCAGACCGTCTCCGGCAGCGGTTCGGTGGCGATCATCAGCGAGTACACCGGCGCGATGGCCCGGTGCAGGCCTGGCAGCAGCGGCGTGTACCCCTCCGTGGCCCGGATCACGTACCGGGCCCGGACCGTGCCCAGCGGGGTGATGACCCGGCCGGGTGCCAGCTCGGTGACCGGCGTCCCCTCGTGCAGGGCCACGCCGCGCCGCCGCACCGCTTCGGCCAGGCCGCGGGCCAGCCGCGCCGGGTGGATCGCGGCGCAGTGCGGCGTGTACACCCCGCCCACGACGCTGGTCGCCCCGGCGATCGCCTGCGCCTCGTCAGCGGACAGCAGCCGCAGGTCCTCCTCGCCGAACCCGAACTCGCGGGCCTCGGCGATGTCCTCGTGGGCCCGCTCGAGCTGGGTGGCGGAGCGGGCGAGGCGGATGGTCCCGCCTTTGGCCCAGTGGCAGTCGATGCCCTCGTCCGCCACCACCCGGCCGACCTCGTCTACCGTCCGCTCCATCGCCCGGTACATGGCGACGGCGGCGTCCCGCCCGGCCATCCGGCCCAGCTTGCTGAGCGAGGCCGGGAACAGGGCCGAGCACCAGCCGCCGTTGCGGCCGGACGCGCCGAACCCGGCGATCTCCTGCTCGCAGACCACGATCCGCAGGTCCGGCTGGGCGCCGGCGAGGTAGTAGGCCGTCCACAGGCCGGTGAACCCGGCTCCCACGATCACCACGTCGGCGTCGGTGTCCCCGGCCAGCGGGGTGGCCGGGGCGAGCGGGCCGGGCGCCGTGCCCAGCCACAGCGACAGTGACCGGTATGTCTGTTCCGAAAGCATGCGGCCCATCGTGGCATGCAGCGCGTTCGTCCACCACACGAGGTCAGGCATGCTGGTGTCATGCCCGCACCCGACGCGTCGCGCCCGCTGCCAGCCCCCCGCCAGACCTCCGGCCCGTACCGGGTCAGCCTCGTCTGCCTCGGGAACATCTGCCGTTCCCCCATGGCCGAAGTCGTTTTGCGAACGGAACTCCAGCGCGCCGGCCTGGCGGGCAAGGTCGAGGTGGACAGCGCGGGCACCGGGGACTGGCACCTGGGCGAGCCGATGTTCGGCCCCGCGCTGGCCGAGCTCGGCAGGCGCGGGTACGACGGGTCCGCGCACCGGGCCCGGCAGATCCAGCGATCCTGGCTGGCCCGCTACGACCTGGTGCTCGCCATGGACCGCAGCAATCTGGCCGACCTGCGCCGGATGGACCCGGAGGCGTTCGCGGCCGGGCGGGTGCGGCTGCTGCGCTCGTTCGACCCCGGCCTGGACGGCGGCGACCCGCACCACGGTGAGGTGCCCGACCCGTACGGCGGCCCGGCGGAGGACTTCAGCCTCGCCTTCGACCTGGTGCGGGCGGCCGCGCAGGGCCTGGCCAGCGAGCTGGCCGGGTTCCTGGGGGTGGCCGCGCCCGGCCGGCCGTGACCGCCGCCGCCGGCGACGTGGCCACCGCGGTGGCCCGCCTGGTGGGCACGGACGTGGCCGGGGCCCGGCTGACCGGCTCGCAGCACCGCTGGGACCACTATCGCGTCGAGCTCGCGGACGGCCGCGCTGCGTTCGCCAAGGTTGGGCGGCCAGCGGCTGAGACGGGCGACGTAGCGGGGGTGTTCGGCGCGGAGGCCCGCGGGCTGGCCTGGCTGGGCGAGGCCGGGACGGTTCCGGTGCCAGCGGTGCTGGGCTGGGACGCCAGCACGCTCGTGGTGTCCTGGGTTCCATCCGGGGAGCCCTCCCGGGCGGCGGCGGAACGCTTCGGCCGCGGGCTGGCTGGCCTGCATGCGGCCGGCGCGGACAGCTTCGGCGCGCCATGGCCGGGCTTCATCGCCAGCCTCCCGCTGCCGAACGGCCCGGCCGATTCCTGGCCGGACTGGTACGGCCGCCAGCGGCTGCTGCCGTACCTGCGGCAGGCCGCTGACGCGGGCACGCTGGCACGGGCTGACGTGCGGCTGGTGGAGACGGTCATCGGGCGGCTGCCGGAGCTGGCCGGGCCCGCGGAGCCGCCCAGCCGCATCCACGGCGACCTGTGGTCCGGCAACCTGCTGTGGTCCGGCGGCGAGGGCTGGCTGATCGACCCGGCCGCGCACGGCGGGCACCGGGAGACCGATCTGGCGATGCTGGGGCTGTTCGGCGCGCCGTTCCTGGACCGGATCCTGGCCGCCTACCAGGAGGCCGCGCCGCTGGCCAGCGGGTGGCGGGCCCGGGTGCCGCTGCACCAGCTGCACCCGCTGCTGGTGCACGTCTGCTTGTTCGGCGCCGGCTACCGGGCATCGGCGCTGACCGCCGCCCGGGCTGCCCTGGCGGCCGGCTGACGCGGATCAGTGGTCCTGGGTCTCCGGGGCGAGCGGCAGGGTGATGCGGAAGGTGGCGCCGCTGCCGGGGGCGGTGTCGACCGCGACCGTGCCACCGTGCGCGGCCACCAGGGCGGCGACGATGGCCAGGCCCAGCCCGGTGCCGCCCTTCTGCCTGGTCCGGGCCTGGTCCGCCCGGTAGAAGCGCTCGAACACCCGCTGCGCCTGCTCCGGCGGCAGGCCGGGCCCTTGGTCGGCCACCTCCAGGACCGCGGCGGGCGCGGCCGGCCGCCCGGGCACCGACAGGGTCCCGGAGCGGAGCCCGACCCGGACCGGGGTGCCGTCGGGGGTGTGGGTCAGCGCGTTGCTCATCAGGTTCCCGATGACCTGGCGCAGCCGCACCTCGTCGCCGAGCACGAGGAACGCCGTCCCGGAGGCGACGGCCAGGTCGATCGTCCGGCTGGGCGCGATCATCCGGGCGTCCTGCACCGCGTCGGCGGCCAGCGAGAGCAGGTCCACCGGACGGCGGTCAAGCGGCCGCTGCTGGTCCAGCCGGGCGAGCAGCAGCAGGTCCTCCACCAGGACACCCATCCGGGCGGACTCCTGCTCCACCCGCTCCATGATCCGGTTCATGTCCGCGCCGGTGATGGCCCCGGCGCCGGTGAGGCTCTCCGCGCCGTTGCCCGTCTGCCCGGGAGCGCCCGGGGCGCCGGCCGTCTCCGGACCGGCGGCAGCGTCCGGAGTGCTGGGTGCAGCAGCGCCGTTGCCGTTCTCCGGCCCGGCCGGGTGGCCGTTGCCGCTGTCCCCGCCCGCGATCCCGCCGCGCTGGCGGTAGTACTCGGCGTAGCCCCGGATCGCGGTCAGCGGGGTGCGCAGCTCGTGGCTGGCGTCGGCGACAAACCGGCGCATCCGTTCCTCGGACTGGCGGGCGGCGGCCTCCGACTCGGCCCGGTCGTGGAACGCCACCTCGATCTGGGCGAGCATCGAGTTGAGCGACCGGCCCAGGCTGCCGACCTCGGTCCGCGGGTCGGCGTCCGGCACCCGGCGGGAAAGGTCGCCGGCCGCGATGGCCTGGGCGGTCTGCTCGATGCCGGTGAGCGGCCGCAGGCTCTGCCGGACCGCGGCCACCCCGGCCATGGCGAGCGCGGTCACGATGATCAGGCTGGCGACGACGTCGATGTAGATCAGCCGCCCGATGGTCCGGTCGATCGAGGACAGATCCATGCCCACGATCAGTGTCACCCGCTGGCGGCTGACCACCTGCTGGGTCAGCGGATTGACCGTCTGATACCACATTTGCTGGGTGATCACCAGCCAGCTGTAACCGCTGGGTGTGGAGGAGACCGTCACCGGCTGGTTCGCGTGTGCGGCGAGCCAGGAGGCCTGCGACGGGACGTTCGGCAGCGTGTTCGGCCGCGGGTCGTTGGGGTCGAGCTGGCCGTTGGCGGGGCGGAGGATCAGCACCGTGTTGTAACCGATAGGGCTGATGTCACCGGGCCGCATGGGCAGGCCCTGCCGGGACTGGGCCTCCTGCAGCAGGCTCTGGAACGTGCTGGTGAGCTGCTGCTTGGCCTGGCTGATCAGGTAGTTGTGGTAGATCGCGACGCTGGCGGCGCTGATGACCGTCAGCGCGACGGCGACCAGCGCGAGCATGGCGGTGACCAGCTTGATCCGCAGCGGGGTGCGCCGGGGCAGCTCACGCAGCGCGTTCACCAGGCGGCCGGGGGCAGACCGCGGCCGGATGGACGGAGGCGGCGCGGACGGTGACGCGGCGGACGGTGGCGGGGCTGGCTGTGAAGGCATGCGGAAACTGCTAGGAGGAGGGCAGGCGGAGCACGTAGCCGACGCCGCGCAGGGTGTGGATCAGGCGCGGCTCGGCGGTGTCCACCTTGCGGCGGAGCACGGAGACGTAGGACTCGACGATCCCGGTGTCGCCCCGGAAGTCGTAGTCCCACACGTGGTCGAGGATCTGCATCTTGGACAGCACCCGGTTGGCGTTGCCCATGAAGTAGCGCAGCAGCTTGAACTCGGTGGGGGAGAGCTGGATCGGCTGGCCCGCCCGCCACACCTCGTGGCTTTCCTCGTCCAGTTCGAGGTCGGCGAATTTCAGCCGCGGCGTGGGCTCGGCGCCGTCACCCCTGGTCCGCCGCAGCACGGCGCGGATCCGGGCGACGACTTCTTCCAGGCTGAACGGCTTGGTCACGTAGTCGTCGCCGCCGAGGGTCAGCCCCCGGATCTTGTCCTCCATGGCGTCGCGGGCGGTCAGGAACAGGACGGGCACCCGGGCACCGCCCCCGCGCAGCCGCCGCAGGACGTCGAAGCCGTCCATGTCCGGCAGCATGACGTCCAGGACGATGAGGTCGGGCCGGTGCCGCTGGGCGGCCTGCACGGCCTCGTTCCCGGCCGACGCCGTGACCACCTCGAAGCCCGCGTAGCGCAGGCTCGCGGAGAGCAGTTCGAGGATGTTCGGTTCGTCCTCGACAACGAGGAGCGTGGTGCCGGGCTGCTTGTGCCCGTCGGCCGGCGGGGTGCTCATGCCAGACATACTGGTGCGCCTGTCTGAAGGTTTCCTGAAAGTCACCTGGAGGTGACCTGCTGATCGTATGCCACCGCGATATCAGCGCAGGTCAGCCCGGTGGTCAGGCGCGACGGCCGGCCGTGCGGGCAGCGGCCGCCAGCGGCTCAGGGCCAGTCGCCCGCTGCGTCCGTCCAGCAGGTGATGGCGGCCGACCGCGAGCCCGCCGCGCCGAGTTTCGCATAGATCCGATTGACGTGATTTTTCACGGTTTTCTCGGCCAGGACGAGCATGGCCGCGATCTCGCCGTTGGAGTGGCCCTTGGCGATGAGCGACATGATCTGGGCCTCGCGCGAAGAAAGGCCCATCGGGCGTGCGGCGCGGGGGGCGGTGCCTGTCCCCATCTGACCTCCGGCCTGGATATTCCAGCGGACGCGGATGGGACGCATGGTACCGAACGTGACCCTGCTGCGCGCAAGGGCCAGAAAGGCCCCGGCGTGGCAAATCATGCGCAATTTTTTCCGGCCGCCCGCGCCCGCGCGGGCGGCCGCTTCCCGCTAACGGCGCTGATCAGCCGAGTTTCGAGCCGCTGAGCAGGCTCTTGGGCACCGGCTGGTCCGTGCGCAGGTCATTGAAGAGCTTGATGGCATTCGGCGTGTCCCACTTCACCGCGTCACCGGCGGGCGTGACGTAGTTCGAGTCGGCGATGGGCACCGTGGTGGTTTCCGGCTTGCGCAGTGCGAATGCCACCTCGAGCAGCTGGTAGAGGTGAGTGCCCTTGTCAACGGTCAGCGTGCTGGCCGCCCCGAAGGCTGCTGGCACCGACGCGAACGGGTTTATCAGGGTGCCCGGGCTGGTCAGCTTCCGCAGCAGGGCGCTCATGAACAGCCGCTGATTCTGCACCCGCTGCAGATCCTGCCCGGCGAACAGATGCCGGGTGCGCACGAAACCGAGTGCCTCGGCGCCGTTGAGCGTCTGGCAGCCGGCTTTCAGGTGCAGTCCCGCCGCCGGGTCGGTGATGGGATGGGGCAGGCACATGTGCACGCCGCCGACTGCGTCCACGACGTGGACCAGCCCGCCGAAGCCGATTCCCATGTAATGGTCGATGTGCAGCCCGGTGACCGTCTCCACGGTCTGGGTGAGCAGCCTGGGGCCCCCGAACGAGTAAGCGGCGTTGATCTTGTTGTAGCCGTTCCCGGGAATCGGCACGTAGGAGTCGCGCGGGAGGCTGACCAGCACGGGGGGCAGGCCGTTGGCCGGAATGTGCAGGACCATGATCGTGTCCGACCGCTGGCCGCTGACATCGAACCCGGTGGCCAGCTTCCGTTCCTGCTTCTTCGTCAGCCCCTGGCGGCTGTCGGAGCCGGTGATGAGCCAGTTCTGCCCGGCGCCCACAGCGGGCCGCCCGGAGTAGTCAACCAGCACGTTCTTGCGGACCAGCTGGCCGTCGAGGTAGAAGTACATGCCCACGGCGATGATCAGCAGGGCGGCGATGACAACGGTGAAGACCCCGAAGAACCGGCGGGGGCCCCACCGGCGCCCCCCGCGGGGAGGGCGCCCGGCGCCGCGTGGCCGCGCGGGCGCGTACGTGGGCCCGCCGCCGTAGGGTGACGGGGCGGTGCTGCGCACCGGGGGCTGGCTGGGCCAGCCGCCTGGGGCCCGGGCCCCGGCAGGCTGGGGTTTCTCGTCTCGGTACCAGCCTGCTGGCCACTCGTTCACGCGGAGCCCTCCCACCAGATCGTGACCACATCCCTGCCCGCCGTGCCCAGGTCACCGAGGTGGCCCGGGCTGGCCGGCGAATCTGCCCGCAGGTCCCGCAGCGCGGCCTCCACCTCGCCGGCGCGCTCGGGCGGCAGGCAGAGCCGCCGCCGGGTGACTTCCACGAGTTCGGCCATGCCGCGGTAGTCGGCTTCGGCTGGGCGGCACCACTCAGTGTGCCGTGCCCGTATGCCCATCGCATCCAGGATGCGAAGGAGGTCCGATGCGGACGGGCCTTCGGGCCTTTTCAGTCCGTGAAAACGCAGCCACAGCGCGTTGAGCGCGGCGAGCGGGTGTACAGCCGTCGTCTCGACTACTACCCGGCGGCGCGCGTGGCTGGTCAGCTGAGCCAGGAACGGGCCCAGGTCCGGCACGTTGAACACCACGTTGTGGCAGGTAACAAGGTCCGCGGCGGGAACCTGGCCGGCGATGTCCGGCCAGCGGCCCACGGCCGCCGCGGTGTCGATCCCGGCCGCGGCCGCCCGCTCGGTGAGCATCCCGAGCATGCGCTCATCGGTGTCCACGGCGGTCAGCCGGGTGGTGCGGGCGGCCAGCGGCAGGCAGGCCGCGCCAGCCCCTGAGCCGACGTCCAGCACGCTGCCGCCGCCTGCGCCCAGCGCCTCCCACTCCCGGTCGTAGGAGGGCCCGCCCGGCGCCTGGCGCAGCCGGTCCGCCCGGCGGGCGAACACCTCCCGCGGCAGTACCCAGGGGGAGTCGGGCACGGCGGCGGTGATGCGGTCGGGGATGGCCCAGGCGGCAAGGTCTGCCTGCCACTGCTCCAGCAGTTCGGTCGGCGATGGCACGGGGGAGGCTCCGGCGTCAGTAATGCGGCTGGTCCCGCCACGGTACGTCCATCTGGCGCATGTTCCACCATCCACGACGCCGTAACGGCGCCCCCGGCTGAAATTCCAGGAATCTGGATGTGGCGCCGTTGGTAACTGCTTGTGACGGTGATGCTGGATACTGTGACCATTAACTGAGGACCAGGCCGGACGAGAGGCCGGGGGGAGGCAGTCCTGAACGGGCAGAGGTTTCCGGTGCGCCGGACGGGCTCCCTCGCGGTGATCACCCTGCCGGACGAGATCGACCTCGCGACGGCGCGGCAGGTGGACGAGGAGCTAAACGCGCTCCTGATCCGGCGGCCGGGCGCCGTGGTCGCGGACCTGACGCAGACCAGATTTTGCGACTCGTCGGGTATCGCCGCGTTACTGCGGGCGTCGAGAAGGGCCGCGGTGGTGGCGGTGCCGTTCCGGCTCGTGTGCTCGGAACCGGTGGTGCGGATGATCCGGCTGGTGGGAGCGGACCAGGTGCTGGAGCTGCATCCGACGCTCGCCGCCGCGGCCGGCCATGCGGGTGCGGAGGGATGAGCATGCGGGGCAGCGCGCCGCAGGGCGTGGCCGGGAGCGGGCGCAGAGCCGTCTGGCCGCCAAGATCGGGACTTTCGGCTGACACGGGCACTGGCCTGCCGGGTCCAGACTGCAATCGTGTTCATCGACTCTGAGCGTTCCGTTAACGTGCCGCTCAGCGCCGCCCGGGCGCGGCTGGCGATGCTGGCCGACCGGGGCGGCCTGAATCAGGCCTCCCGGTCCGCGTACGACTGCGGGCTCCGGGCCCTCATCCGGGTAGGGCCGCTCGGCGACCTGCCGGGGGCCTCCAAGCTGGTCGACGTGAGGTTCCTGGAACCGGTGGACCGCGGCGGCGTGACCACGGTGGGCCTGCGCTGGGAGGCGACCGGCCACGCGGCCGGCCTGTTCCCGGTGCTGGACGCGGACATCACCCTGGCAGCCGACGGCGATGACCGCACGACGATCAGCTTCGCCGGGGCCTACCGGGCGCCGCTGGGCCGTCTCGGCGCCGGACTCGACCGGGCGGTGATGCACCGCGTCGCGGACGCGACGATCGGCGCGCTGATCACCGATCTGGCCCGCGCCCTGGCCAGCCCGTCCGCTGGAGCAGCCCCCGGAACCGGCTCCTGAGGCCGCCAGCCCGTCCGGTTGCGCCTGGCCTGGCACTTGCGGCTGGTCCGCGCTGACCGCTACCAAGAGACGATGCGAAACACGACTGTCATCTGTGACCTGTGCGGCGAGGAACCGGGCCGCGCGACCGTGGAGGTTGCGGCCGAGTTGCCCGGTGAGCCGATCGATGTCGGCGAGTCATGCCTGAGCCGCCCGATTTCGGACCTGCTGGTGTACGCGAAGCGGGCGAAGCAGGAGCGCGTGCTCAGGTCGGTGATCAGGGAAGCGGGACCGGCCCCCGGCCAGGCTGGTCAGGGCGGCAGCGGCCCTGGCGGGGAAGCGTAGGCAGCCCTGACGGCGGGCGGCAGCATGGTCAGGAGCGGGGGATGGTCATGAGCGTCGCCTGCATCAGGGCGATCGTCCTGGGTTCTGCCGTGGAGTGGGCGACGACCTCGGCTGAGCAGACGGTGAGCGTGCGGCCCGAGCGGACCACCGTGCCGGTCGCCAGGAAACGCTCGCCGACCGCGGGGCTGAGGAGGTTCACCTTGAACTCGACGGTCAGGATGTCGCTGCCGGCGGGCTGCAGGGTCATGGCTGCGTAGCCGCACGCCGAGTCGGCCGCGGTGGTGATCGCCCCAGCGTGGATGAAGCCGTTCTGCTGGCACAGGTCCGCCCGGAAGGGGAGCCCGAGCGTCACCCTGCCGGGTGCGAGCTCGACGATCTCGATGCCCAGCGTCCCGAGCAGCGTCTGCCGCCTGATGCTGTCGCGGATCCGGCTGTCCTGCGACGGCTCCAGCATGGTCATCCCCCGTCCCCCAGCCGCACACGGAAAAACCCCGAACCGTAACGTCGGTTCGGGGCCATTCCGATGTCCCGGGACATCACTCGGGGTGGACGATGGGACTCGAACCCACGACCCCCAGGACCACAACCTGGTGCTCTAACCAACTGAGCTACGCCCACCATGCCAACCGGCTGCATGAAGCATAGCGGTGCCGGGCTACTGTGCCGAACCGGATGTCCAGTGCGCGGCATCGGTGATCCGGGTCGCGATCTCCCGGGCCGCCACCGAGTCCGGCCCGGGCGCCCGCACGAACACTGTCTCCCGGTAGTACCGCAGTTCCTGGATGCTCTCCCGGATGTCGGCGAGCGCCCGGTGCCCGCCGCGCTTGGGCGGGCTGGCGAAGTACGCGCGCGGGTACCAGCGGCGGGCGAGCTCCTTGATGCTCGACACGTCCACCATCCGGTAGTGCAGGTGGGCGTCGAGGGCCGGCATGTCCCGGGCGATGAACGTCCGGTCGGTGGCGATGGAGTTGCCGCACAGCGGCACCCGGCGCGGTTCCGGGGCGTGCTTCCGGACGTACTCCAGCACCTGGTCCTGGGCGTCTTCCAGGGTGATCCCGCCGGCCAGCTCGCCCAGCAGGCCTGATGCCAGATGCATCTCCCTGACCACGTCCGCCATCTGCTCCACCGCCCCGGGCGGGGGCTTGATCACCAGGTCGACACCCTCGTCCAGCACGGACAAGTCGGCATCCGTCACCAGGCAGGCGATTTCGATCAGGGCGTCTCGTACGAGGTCAAGCCCGGTCATCTCGCAGTCGATCCACACGAGCCGGTCGGTCATCCCCACAGCCTAGTGCTCGGCGGCCCGGCTCCGGGCAGTCTCATCAGGCTGCTGGCGCCGCGGCCGGCGGCCAGGTGTCAGGCTGGCTGGCGGGCGGCGGTGGTCAGAGCCAGGATGTGGTCCGGGACCTGGTCGCCGGGGCGCACCGCGTCATCGGCCACCGGGTCGCCGAAGACCTGGGTGACCGGGACCACGCCGGCCCACAGGCCGGTGGCGACATCGGCTGGCTCGTCGAGCGGCGGGCCGGTGCGGATCTTCACCGACGCCTCGGCGAGCGGCACGGCCAGGACGGCGGTGGCGGCCAGTTCCTTGCGGGTCGGCGCCCGCACGGCATCCCACCGCCCGGGGACGAGGTGCTCGGTGACCGCCCGCAGCCCATGCAGCTTCCCGGCGGCGTCGGTGACCAGGCGGGCCGTGCCGAACACCACGGCGCTGCGGTAGTTCACCGAGTGGCTGAACACCGAGCGCGCGCAGACCAGGCCGTCCAGGTGGGTGACGGTGACGCAGACCTGCTGGCCGGCGGCCGCGCGCATGCTCCGGTTCGCCGACGACCCGTGCACGTAGAGGGTGTCACCGTCGCGGCCGTAGGCGGTCGGCAGGACCACCGGCGAGCCGTCGATGACCACCCCGAGGTGGCAGATCAGCCCGGCGTCGAGGACCGCGTAGAGGTCCGCCCGGTCGGCCCGGGCACGTTCGGCGTGCCGTCCCACCGTGGTCCGGGCAGTGGCGGAGAGCGCTGGTTCGCTGGTCATGTGGGTTACCGTACAAGCGAAGTGGACTGATGACAGTAGCCACTTACCAGCGAATCCGGAGAGCCATTCAGATGCAGCGCAGCGCCACCGAGGTCCCGCTGATGATCAGCCCGGGCGGGCCGCAGTCACTGGCGGTCCAGGTAGCCGCCCAGCTGAGGGACGCGATGGCAGACGGCCGGCTGGCCGCGGGGGAACGGCTGCCAGCGACCCGGGCGCTGGCGGTGTCGCTGGGGGTCAGCCGGACGGTCATCACCAGCGCGTACGCCCAGCTGTTCGCGGAAGGCTGGATCGAGGGCCGGCACGGGTCGGGGACCTTCGTGGCCGAAGGTGCTCCCGGCTGCGCCGGGCCGGCCAGCGGTGACGCGCAGGCGTGGCCGGGCGCTGCTGACCCGGCCGGAGCCGGCCTGGCCGGAACCGGGCAGGCAGACGGTGCTGATGCCGGCTGGGCGGAGGCGGATGACGGCGTGATCAACCTGCAGCCGGGCATCCCCTGGGCCGCGGGCATCGACCAGGCGGCCTGGCGGCGGGCCTGGCGCCAGGCCGGCCACCAGCTGCCGGGCGGCGTCCCGCCCGTTCCGGGCCTGCCCGGGCTGCGCCAGGCGCTCACCCGCTACCTGCGCCGCAGCCGCGGTGTGCGCTGCACGGCTGACCAGATCCTCATCACCAGGGGAGTGGGCGGCAGCCTGGCGCTGCTGGCGGCCGGCCTGCTCCAGCCGGGTGACCTGGTCGGGGTGGAAGAGCCCGGCTACCGGGCGGCCTGGCAGGTGTTCGCATCCCGCGGCGCACGGGTGGTGCCGTGCGCGGTCGACCGGGACGGTCTGGTGGTGAGCGACCTCCCGGCCGGCCTGCGGATGGTCTACACGACCCCCGCCCACCAGTACCCGCTCGGCGGGCGGCTTCCGGTGCCACGCCGGCAGGCGCTCGTCGCGTGGGCCAGGGCGGCCGGGGCGCTCATCGTGGAGGACGACTACGACGGCGAGTTCCGGTACGACGTGGCCCCCCTGCCCGCGCTGTTCGGCCTCGCCCCCGAGGCCGTGGTGTACCTGGGCACCACCAGCAAGACCCTGACCCCCGGGCTGAGCACCGGCTGGCTGGTGGCACAGCCCTGGCTGGCCGCGCGGCTCGCGGAAACCGCGGCCGGTTCCGGGGAGCGGGCCGGGGAGGCCGCGCAGCGGGCCGTGCTCGCCCTCATCGCCAGCGGCGACCTGGAACGGCACATCCGGCGGATGCGGCACGAGTACGCCCGGCGGCGGGCGGTCATCGTGGAGGCGCTGACGGAGGCGGCTGCCGGCCGGCTGCGCGGCGACACGGCTGGCATGCACATCGTCCTGGAACTGCCGCCGGGCCGGGCGCACCGGGTGGCCGCCGCCGCCCGGGAACGCGGGGTTTCCGTGGTCACCCTGGACCGCTACTACGCGGGGCCGGCCACCCGCGGCGGCCTGGTCCTCGGCTACGGCGGCGCGTCCCTCGGCGAGGTGACGGCCGGCTGCCGGATCCTCGCGGAGATCCTGCGCGGCCGGGAACCGGCCCGCGAGGGCCGGCCTGGCGGGTACCCCAGCCTCGCCGGCGCACCAGCCTGAGCGCAGCCCGGCCGGTCAGCCCATGGTCTTCGCGCCGTCGAGGGACTCGCGGATGATGTCGGCGTGCCCGGAGTGCTGAGCCGTCTCGGCGATGATGTGCAGGATCACCCGCCGCGCGGACCAGCGGGCACCCGGCTCGAACCAGGGCGCCTCCGGCAGCGGATGGCTGGCATCGAGGTCGGGCAGGCCGGCGATGACCTCGCCGGTGCGGCGGGCGACCTGCTCGTACCGGTCCAGAATGCCCGCCAGCGTCTCGCCCTCGAGCATCCGGAACTGGGTGGTGTACTCGGCGACCTGGGACTCGTCCCAGGCCATCGCCGCCGGTCCGTCGAGGATGAAGCTGACCCACCCCTCCTCGGTGGCGGCGACGTGCTTGATCAGGCCGCCGAGGCACAGCTGGCTGGCGGTGGTGCGCTGGGCCGCCTGCTCGTCGGTCAGGTCGCGCACGGTGAAACGGAGGAAGTGGCGGCGCTCCGCGAGGTTCGCCAGCAGGTCTGCCCGCTCGCTGGACGCGGTGGTTCCGGTGCCGGTCATGACGTCCGCCTCTCGTCGCACATGAGCCTGGTGCGGCCCTCGCCCACGTCTGCGGAACCGGGCCTCACCTGCACGTTAACCGGGGGGTAGGACATTCCGGCCCCGCCCGCGCGGCTCCTGCAGACAGTCAGCGGGGCGGCTCGTTTCCGAGCCGCCCCGCTGATGAGCGATGCTGCACGCCCCGTCGCGTGCCGCGGACGCGGGACTTCGCGCTAGCTCCGTCCCGGCCTGCTCACTGTCCTCAGCCCACGTGGAGCTTGGCGAGGATGCTGGCGGGAAGCTTGGTCAGGATCGACGTCGGCAGCTTCTGCAGCGTGCTGAGCGGGAGCTGGGACAGGACCGGGACCGGCAGCTTGCTCAGCACCGAGGTGGGCATCTGAGTGAGCACCGAGCTCGGCAGTTTGGCGACCACGTCGATCGGCAGGGTGGACAGGGCCGGAACCGGCAGCTGGGACAGGGTCGGAATCGGCAGGGCCGACAGCCCGGCCGTCGGGAGCTGACCCAGGACCGACATCGGCAGCGCGGTCAGCGCGCCAGCGGACAGCTGCGAGGTGGTCGCGGCGGAGAGCTGGCCAGCCAGCTGGCTGGCGACCCCGGTCGGCAGCTTCGGCAGCAGCTCGGACAGGTCCGGCGCCGGCAGCTGGGACAGGCTCGGAATCGGCAGCGCCGACAGCCCGGACATCGGGAGCTGGGACAGGACCGACATCGGCAGCGCGGTCAGCGCGCCAGCGGACAGCTGCGAGGTGGTCGCGGCGGAGAGCTGGCCCGCCAGCTGGCTGGCGACCCCGGTCGGCAGCTGCGGCAGCAGCGACGACAGGTCCGGCGCCGGCAGCGCGGACAGGATCGACATCGGCACGCTGGCCAGCGTGGACACCGGGATCATGGACAGTGCCTTGGTGGGCAGGTCAGCCAGCCCGGCGGGCACCGGCAGAGCCGGCAGCTGGAGCGCCAGCGCACAGAAGTCCGCGACGTTCTTGCTCTCCACCGTGCTGACCAGGCTGGTGAAGGCCTGGTTCTGCAGCACCTGGCTGACCAGCGGCGCGTTCGCCAGCGCCTGCACCATTCCGGTCTTGGTGAGCGCGGCGCCAGCGGCGGCGGCGCCGCTCTGCCGGAGCGCGTCCACCTGGCCGGCCAGGCTGGTGCACATCTGGGTCATCTGAGCCGGGGTCAGGGTGCCGCTGGCCGGCATACTCGCGGACACTGCGCCCGACCCGGACGCCGAGCCGCTGCCGGATGCGGAACCACTCTGGCTGCTTCCGGCCGAACTCACCGAGGCGTTACCGCCGCCTGAGAAGGCGCCGGTGCTGGCCGCGAGTGCGACACCGCCCGTGGCGCAGACTGCCAGGCAGCCGGCCAGGGCTTTCGCGGTGAGTAGCTTTGCGAGCGGGGACTTCATCATCTGTCCTCTCCGGGATTGCGTGACGGGTGCGAGATGCTCCGCATGGAAGGCGGCCACCGCCGACTCCTCGCCCGCCAGCTCGCCTGCCCGTCCGGGTGCCGCTGCTGCGGCCAGGACGCGGGCCAGAGGTTCGGGGGCGGCGCCTGGAGAAGCCGGGTCCGCGCTGAGCATCCGCTCGGCCGCGCCCCGGCTCATCCGATGGTGACGACGTGTGTTCATCTCACGTCCCTCAGCGCCAGCCGCCGGACATATGTCACTCTCGGCTGTCTCACTGTTCCCCGCTGTGTCATCGCTCCCGGTCTCCCCCGCGGCGCGCGGCGACCACGCCGTGGGCGTCCGCCAGGCTCCCCACTCCCGCCTGCTGCAGGTGCTCGGCCAGCTTGCGCAGGCCACGGTACGCGGCCGTGCGCACCGCCCCGGGGCGCTTGCCCAGCACCCGCCCGGCGGATTTCGCGTCCAGGCCGACGACCACCCGCAGCAGCACCGCCTCCGCCTGATCCCGCGGCAGGCTGCCGATCAGGCCCAGCGCCGTGTCCGTGGACACCGAGTCGAGGGCCTGCACCGCGGTGTCGTCGTTCGCGGCGAAGTAGATCAGTTCCTCGGCGGTGACCGCGGCGGGCTTGGGCCGCCGGCTGACCCGCCGCAGGTGGTCGGTGGCGCGGTTGCGCGCGATCGTCGCCACCCAGCCGCGGAAGGCGTCCAGGTCGCCGCGGAAGGTCTTGAGGTCCCGGGACACGTGCAGCCAGGTCTCGGAGGCGACGTCCTCGGCGTCGTCACTGACCAGGCTGCGCAGGTACCGCAGCACCCGCGGCTGGATGTCCCGGTACAGCAGCCGGAAGGCCTCTTCGCTGCCGCTCGCCGCCTCGGCGATGGCGGCCTCCAGGTCGGCCTGGCGGGCACGGGCGGCACCGGCCTGGCCCGCCCCGGTTAACGGGGGCGCGGCCGGAACGCTGGCAGCGTCCTCACCGGGTACCGCGGGGGAGCCGGCGGGAGCCTCGCGGTCGTCCAGGTCGGCGGCCGCGGCTTCGTCGAGCATGGCCGTATCCACGGAGCGATCCACGCCGACATCATCGTGCACCACACGCATCAGATCGGCGTGGACGGAGACATGTCCACAAAGGTCCGGCTTGATACATTACGTGCCTGATTGACTACGGTGGGCTGCGGCCCGGTCCTGGTCAGCTTCCCCGGGTGCCGCCACGCCGCCTGATGGTGGATCATTCAGGGAATGCGAACGGGGCCCGGGAGCGCGGCCGGGCCGGCGGCGAGGAGGGTCATGGCGGACGACGGCGTCCCCGGCATCCCGGATGTTCCGGGGCTGGCCGGGTGGCTGAGCGGCAACGGGGTGCCCGTGGGCCAGGGCGTGCCGGAGGTGCGGCTGATCGCGGGCGGGCGGTCCAACCTGACCTATTCCCTGCAGTACCCGGCGCAGGCCGGGGAAGAGCCGGTGCGGCTGGTGCTCCGGCGGCCGCCGCTGGGCCACGTGCTGCCGACCGCGCACGACATGAGCCGGGAGTACCGGGTGCTCAGCGCCCTGGCGGGCTCGGACGTGCCGGTGCCCGCGCCGTTCGCGCTGTGCCAGGACACCGAGGTCATCGGCGCGCCCTTTTACATCATGAGCTATGTGGACGGGCTGGTGCTGCGCAGCCGCGACGACGCCGGACACCTCACCCCGGAGCAGGCCGGTGAGATCTCCAGCCGCTTCGTGGACATGATGGCCACCATTCACCTGCTCGACTACGAGCAGGCGGGGCTGGCTGGGTTCGGCCGGCCGGAAGGGTACCTGACCAGGCAGCTGGCCCGCTGGCAGAAGCAGTGGGAGCTGTCCGCCACCCGGGAGATGCCCGGCTACCCCGAGCTGGTGGCCCGGCTGACGGCCGGGCTGCCGGCCGCGAACGGCGGCGCCGGCCCGGCCGGCACCCTGGTGCACGGTGACTACCGGCTCGACAACATGCTCATCACGACCGAGCCGCAGATCCGGATCCAGGCGGTGCTGGACTGGGAGATGTCCACCCTGGGCGACCCGCTCGCCGATCTCGGCCTGACGCTGGTCTACTGGGCCAACCCGGGGGAGGAGGACCCGCTCGCCGACATCACCGGCCGGTCGGTGACCAGCAGTCCCGGTTTCCTCACCCGCGACCAGCTCGTGGCGCGGTACGCGGAGCTGACCGGCCGGGACGTGTCGCGGATCGGGTACTACATGGCCTTTGGCTGCTTCAAGCTGGCGGTGGTGCTGGAAGGCATCCACGCGCGGTTCCTGCAGCGCAAGACCGTGGGCGAAGGGTTCGAACGAGAAGGCCAGGCGGTGCCCTCCCTGATCGAGCGGGCCCACACCATGCTGGACACCGCCAGCTGACCCCCGCACCCGCTCCGGCGGCGCCGGGTGCGGATAACAAAGGGCCGTGCTGATACGGCCCCGCCCGGGGGGCCGCATCACCACGGACGGCAGGGCCCCAGGAAAGCCGGCCGGGGAGGTAAACCAACTGGGGGCGGGGGCCGGCCGGGGGTGGGCGCCGCGGGCGGCGCGGGTGTGCTTGGGGGAACCGGCGGGCTGCGGGCTGCCGGGCCGTCACCTTGCCGGGCTGGCGTTTGCGCTGGGTGTGCGGGCGGCGGGGCGCAGCAGGCCCGGAAATGACCTCCGGCCAGGCCCTAGTGGGCCTGGCCGGAGAAGAAGTGTGAGGCCCGGCGCCCCGCTCTCGCCGGGCCTCACATGTGAGACGCCTGACCCCCGGGGAGGGTTCACACGGTTGACAGGTTCTCCGGGAACTTTTTTCTGGCCCGCGCCGGACCGGTCCCGTCTCTTTGCCTGCCGGCCCCGCATCCGGGCCCTGACCTGCGGTCGCGGGCCCGGCCGGGGCGGCTGCCCGGCATCCGGGAAACCTGCCCGGCGGCCCGGATCGGCGACACTGGGACCATGGCGGCCATCATCGAGGTCGGCGATGCGGACGACCCGCGGCTGGCAGACTACGCCCGGCTGACCGACGTGTCACTGCGCAAGAGCCGGGAAGCCGCCCACGGCCTGTTCGTGGCCGAGGGCGAGAAGGTGATCCGGCGGGCCGTCGGGGCCGGGTACCCGCTCCGTTCGGTCCTGGTCATCCCCGAGCGGCTGGCCGGCCTCGCCGGGCTGGCCGGGTCCTTCCAGGCCCCGGTCTATGTGGTGCCGCCCGCCGTGGCGGAGCGGCTCACCGGGTTCCACGTGCACCGCGGCGCGCTGGCGTCGATGGCCCGGACGGCGCTGCCCACGGTGGCGGACGTCCTGGCCGGCCACGGCCGCCCCGGCGGCCAGCCGCCGGCCCGGGTGATCGTGCTGGAGGACCTGGTCGACCACGGGAACGTGGGCGCCATCTTCCGGTGCGCGGCCGCGCTCGGGGTGGACGCGGTGCTGCTGTCCCCGCGCTGCGCCGACCCGCTGTACCGGCGCGCGGTCAAGGTGTCGATGGGCGCGGTGTTCGCGATCCCGTACGCGCGGATGACCGACTGGCACGGCGGGCTGGCCGGGTTGCGGGCGGCCGGGTTCCGGCTGGTCGCGCTCACCCCGGACCAGTCGGCGGTGGCCCTGGACGAGGTGCCGCTGCCGGGCCGGGCGGCACTGCTGCTCGGCTCCGAGGGTGACGGCTTGTCTTACCGCTGGCGCAGCGAGGCGGACGTGCTCGCCTGCATCCGCATGAGCGCGGCCGCGACCGGGCTGGGGGTTGACTCGCTGAACGTGGTCGCCGCGGCGGCCGTCGCCTGCCACAGCCTGCTGCTCAGCCGCCCCGCTGGCCGGCCGGACGGGCCGGGCGGCCAGCCCGCGGGCCCGGGCGCCTCCGCGGCCCGCAGGCAGTACCCCTAGAACCGGCTGCTGGCGGCGGTGAAGTAGGCGGAGGATTCGCGGCGCCACAGCATGATGACGGCGCCGAGGCCGGCCAGCCACAGCAGCCCGGTCAGCAGGATGCCGACGCTGGCGCGGGGGGCGACGGTGCCGGCCGGGAGGGCCACGCTCAGCAGGATCAGCACGGTATTCAGCCCGAAAAGGACCGTCCCGGTGATGCGGCCCCAGTTCCTGCCGCCCAGGCAGGCCCGGGCCAGGAAGAGCCACAGGAAGAGCTGGACCGCGGCCACCACCAGGGAGACGATCAGGACGGCCTGGGCGCCCGCGTGCACCTGGGTGGCGGTGAACTGCGGATGCGCGTGCTTGATCGCGTCCCGGACGCTGCCGATGGTGATGATCTCGAGCACCGCGTTGGCCACGGTGACCGCCGCGCCTGCGTACATGAACAGGGCCGCGGTGCGCACCGGGCCCGGCGGGGCGGGGCTGGGCTGCGCGGGCGGCTGGTTCCCGGATGGATAAGGCTGGTACATGGCTCCTACGCAGGCGCTTGCCGGCTCGCGGGCACTGTCTGACACGGAACCCGCCTGACGCAGGAAGCCTAGTCACCGGGCTGGTCCGCGGCCAGCCTCCGGTGCGGCGTCAGGAAGGCGGCCGCAGCAGCGCCCAGACGACCTTGCCGCCCTCGTCGAGCAGGTGCCAGCCCCAGCGCACGCAGCATGACTCCACCACGTTGAGCCCGCGGCCGCTCTCGGCGGCTGGCCCCGGGTCGCGCAGCACCGGGATCTCCGCGCCCGGGTCGGTCACCATGCACATCACAAATGGCATCTGGGCGAGCAGGCGCAGCCGGATCGGGCATTCCTGAGTGATCTTCCTTGCGGAGGGAATGCCATGCCGCAGAGCGTTCGTGACCAGTTCGGATACCACCAGCTCTGCCAGGTCGGCCAGGGTGGCCATGCCCCACTCGCGGAGGGTGGACCTGGTGAACTCCCGGCCGGCCCGGACCGATTCGGGCCGGGGGCGGAAGGCGCAGGTTGCCACGGTCTGGGCGCTGGCGGCGACCGGGGCGGCCCCGGCCAGCAGCGCGTCAGCCGGGGGCGCGGGCGGGAGCAAGTGGTTCACGTAGCGCGGTCCCTGAGGTCCGGTCGCCGTGAGGACGTCACCGTAGGCAGAGCCTACGGCCCCCGTCCTGACCGGCGAGGGTGCCCGGTGTGCGGTCATCGGGTTCCCGTCTGTCCTTCGCTCTCGCGTGTCGTGCGCCGGCGGCGCAAGCGCTATCATCCCCTGTGTAGCTTGCAGACGCAAGGCCAGATGCACGTGCAGATGAAAGTTCCGCGAGTGCGTGCGCGAGACCCGCGTGGGGTGACCTTGATAGGAGGAGCCGCTGACGGACTGCTGCTGAAGGAAAGGACTGGGGGTTGACGTGATCTCAGTTCAACCGGGGAGCGGCCCGACGGTTCTGCGCATCCTGCTTGGCTCTCAGCTACGGCGGCTGCGTGAAGCGAAGGGGATCACGCGCGAGGAGGCCGGCTACAAGATCCGGGCTTCCGGCTCCAAGATCAGCCGAATGGAGCTGGGCCGGGTTAGCTTCAAGGAACGCGACGTCGTCGATCTGCTCGAGATGTACGGCGTCGATGAAGCGGAGCAGGCCTCACTGGTGGCACTGGCCAAAGAGGCGAACTCGCCGGGCTGGTGGCACAAGTACGGCGACGTGCTGCCCGAGTGGTTCCAGGTCTTCGTCGGCCTGGAAGAGGCGGCGTCGCTGATCCGGCTCTACGAGGTCCAGTTCGTCCCTGGTCTGCTCCAGAGCGCTGAATACGCCAGGGCGGTCATCTCGCTCGGGCTGCCGGGTGCGGCACCCGAAGAGATAGAGCGCAGGGTGAGCCTGCGCATGGCACGGCAGGAACTGCTGACCAAGACGGGCGGCCCCCGCCTGTGGGCGGTGGTCGATGAGGCGGCGCTGCGCCGCCCGATTGGCGGCAGGGAGGTGATGCGGGCTCAGCTCGAGCGGCTCATCGAGAGCGCCCGGGAGCCCAACATCACCCTCCAGGTGGTGCCGTTCCGCTCTGGCGGCCATGCCGCCGAGGCCGGGGCGTTCACCATCATGCGGTTCCCGGAGGTCGATCTGCCGGACGTCGTCTATCTCGAGCAGCTGACGAGTGCCCTGTATCTCGACAAGCGCGAGGACGTGGAGACATACACGGAGGTTATGGAACGTCTGAGTGTCGAGAGCGAATCACCTGAACGGACAATAGATATCCTGAGCGGGATGCTTGAGGAAGTCATTTAGGTATATGGAAATATTCAACGGAATGCCGGCCGCGGACCTCATCGGGGTCACCTGGCGCAAGAGCAGCATCAGCAACTCCCAGGGTGCCTGTGTGGAGCTCGCGCGCCTGGGTGACGGCGACTACGCCGTCCGGAATTCCCGTTTCCCGGACGGGCCGGCGCTCGTCTACACGCAGGCGGAGATCGCGGCCCTCATTGAGGGAGCCAAGCTCGGCGAATTTGACGATCTCGTGAACTGACCCGTTTCGGGTATCTTTCGCGGCAGCGGCGGGCGGCTCGCCCGGGGCCGTGCCCGAGAGCCAGTTAGCCGGCCGCCGTGCCCGTCAGGGGTGCGGCGGCCGGCGCGTGTCCGGCGCTGGGCGGGGCACCCGGCCGGGAGCCCGTCCGGAAGCAATGTTAGGCTTACCTAAGTTCGGTGGCCTGACCGGGTCAGGTGCCCCGTCCCCGCACCCTCAGGAGGATCGCCCGTGCCCGCCAGCCAGATCGCCGCTCTCGGGGCCATCGCCGGCCTCACTATCTACCTGGGGCTGCCACTGGGCCGGCTGCGCACTCCCGCCCCCAGGCTCAAGACCTTCCTCAACGGCGTGGCGATCGGCATCCTGATCTTCCTGCTCTGGGACGTGCTGAGCAACGCCTGGGCGGTCACCGACGACTCCCTCTCGGCGCACCACTACCTGCGGGCGACCGGCTACGGCGCGCTGACCCTCGGCGGCGTCGGCGTGGGCCTGCTGGGCCTGGTCTACTTCGACCGCTGGATGAGCTCGCGCACCCGTCGCCTGCGGCCGGAGGGGCCCGGGGCGGCGACCGCCCGCCCTGCTGCCCTGCCCTCCGGCAAGGCGGCCGCCCGGGTTCGCGCGCTCCAGCTCTCGATGATGATCGCGATCGGCATCGGCCTGCACAACTTCGGGGAGGGCCTGGCGATCGGCGCCTCTGCCGCGGCGGGCCGGATCAGCCTCGCCATCCTGCTCATCATCGGGTTCGGCGCGCACAACGCCACCGAAGGCTTTGGCGTGGTCGGGCCGCTGGCCGGAGCCGGGGAGCGGCCGTCCTGGGCGCGGCTGGGCGTGCTCGGCCTGATCGCCGGCGGCCCGACTTTCGTGGGCACCATCGTCGGCCAGCAGGTCACCAGCCCGGCGCTGATGGTGGCCTTCCTGGCACTGGCCGCGGGCTCCATCCTCTATGTCGTGATCGAGCTGCTGGCGGTCGCCCGCGCCAGCGGTTTCAAGGTGCTCGTGAGCTGGGCGCTGCTGCTCGGCCTGGTGCTCGGCTTCGTCACCGACGCGATCGTCAGCGCTGCCGGTGCCTGATCCCGGCCTGCCGTAGAGTCCAGGGGTGATCCCGGGGCAGGAAGCAGCGCTCCCGCCACTGACCAGGCGGCTGCTGGGCTGGGAGATCATCGTCGTCTTCGCGGTGTCGCTGGGCGCCAGCGCCCTCTTCGCCCTGATCCGGCTGATCGGCTCCCTGACCGCGGCCAAGCCGCTCGGCAAGCAGCAGGCCCTGCTGGTCGGGTCGCTCGCGCCCGGGCGCCCGCTGCTGGACCTCGCGCTGCAGCTGGCCAGCATCGCCGTCACGCTCGCGCCGGTGGCGCTGGTGTTCTACCTGATGGCCCGCTCCGGCGAGCCGCCGTCGGCGATGGGCCTGGACCCGTCCCAGCCCGGCCGGGACGCCGCCCGCGGCGCGGTCCTCGCCGCCGTCATCGGCGGCGCCGGGCTCGGCCTCTACTTCGCCGCGCTGCGGCTGGGCTTCAACCTGACCGTCGTCCCGGAGAGCCTGCCCCCGGTGTGGTGGCGGGTCCCGGTGCTGGTCCTCGACGGCCTGCAGAACGGGATCCTCGAGGAGATCCTCGTCGTCGGGTACCTGCTGCGGCGGCTGGGCCAGCTCGGCTGGTCACCGGCCCGCTCGATCGCCGTCAGCGCGCTGCTGCGCGGCTCCTACCACCTGTACCAGGGGTTTGGCGGCTTCGCCGGCAACGCGGTCATGGGCGTGATCTTCGGGCTGCTGTACCGCCGCTGGGGCCGGGTGACCCCGCTGATCGTCGCCCACTCGCTCATCGACGTCGTCGCGTTCACCGGGTACGCGGCCCTGCACGGCCGCGTCTCCTGGCTGCCCTGACCGGCCCCCGGGCTCAGCCGCTGCTGAGGTTGCCCAGGGTGACGGGGACCGTGTTGCTGGTGCCGTCTCGGGTGTAGCGGACCTGCACGGTCTGGCCGGGCCGCTTCGAGGCCAGGATCGAGGTCAGCGCGTCCACCGAGTCCGTCGCCTGGCCGTCGATGGCCACGATGACGTCGCCCGCCTTGATCCCTGCCTTGGCCGCGCCACTGCCGCCCAGCACTCTCACCACGCCCACCCCGGCGGGCTGGCCGCTGGCGTCGGCGACGGTCTCGGCGCTGATGCCGAGCGCCGCCCGGCCCGAGTTGGTGACCTTGCCGGAGGCGATGAGCTGCGGTGCGATGCGGGTCACGGTGTCACTGGGGATGGCGAAGCCGATGCCCACCGCCGCCCCGCCCAGCTGCGGGTCGCTGGCGGCCAGGGTCGGGATGCCGATCACCCGCCCGGCCAGGTCCACCAGGGCGCCGCCGCTGTTGCCCGGGTTGATGGGCGCGCTGGTCTGGATCGCGCTGATGATCACGGCTGAGCTGCCCTGGCCCTCGGACACGGTCCGGCCGGTGGCGGACACGATGCCGTCGGTCACCGAGCCGGTCAGGCCGAGCGGGTTGCCCATGGCGAGCACGATCTCGCCGACCCGGACCCCGCTGGTCCTGCCGAAGGTGGCCGGCTGCAGCGCCGCGGCGTTGCTGTCCACCCGGATCACCGCGAGGTCGTCGGGCGCGAACACCCCCAGCACCCTGGCGTTCAGCTGCTTGCTGCTGGTGGCGGCGCGGACCTGCACGGTCGTGGCGGAGCCCACCACGTGCGCGTTGGTGACCACGTCACCGGCACGGTCGAAGACCACGCCCGAGCCCAGGCCCTGCGACGTGGTGATCTGCACGACCGACGGCAGGACGGTGCGCACCACCCGCTCGTACTGCGACTGGAGCTGCACCGGGCTGCCCGGGTTGACCGGGACGGGGGTGGCGCTGGGACTCGCGCTGCTGCTGCTCCCGCCGCTGCTGCAGGCCGCCACCGCGGTCAGCATCGCCGCGGCCATAGCCGCGCCAGCTAGCTGCCGTCGGCCTTGCACCCTCTTCAGGGACCTCATCGTTCCCGCCTCCCCGCCCGCCCAGTCTGTTCCCGCTGCCGCCGCGTGAACAAGACTGGCCCCCTGCAGCCATTCTCCGCCCGGCAGTCCGCTGCGGCCAGAAGAGGCCCCCCTGGGAGCCCTGCCCCCGTTGCCACTTGTGGATAACCGTCAGTGGTTGATCTGGTGGCCCGCCACGGGGCCACCAGATCAACCACTCATGAAATCAGGCCGCAGGCCGGGGCTGGCGCAGCGGGTGGGTGCGGGGGCCGGCGGTGGTGCTTGCGTCAGCGGGCGAGGCCGTCGATGACGGCGGCACCGGGCAGCCGGGTGAGCGCCTCCCCGGGCAGCAGCAGCTTGGACCGGCGCACCCCGCTGCCGATCACCACCTGCGGCGCCTTGGCCACCTGCGCGTCGATCAGCAGCGGCCAGGCAGCGGGCAGGCCGACCGGCGTGATGCCGCCGTACTCCATGCCGGTCTGGGCGACCGCGTCGTCCATCGCGGCGAACGACGCCTTGCGCACGTCGAGCTCACGCCGCGCGGTGCCGTTCACGTCCGCCCGGGTGGTGGCGAGGATGACACACGCGGCATACCGCTGCTCGCCGCCGCGCCGGCCGGCGATGACCACGCAGTTCGCCGACTCGTCGAGGCTCACCTGATAGCGCTCGCAGAACGCGGCCGTGTCCGCCAGCGCCGGGTCGATCTCGGCGACCGCCACCTCCTCCGCCGCCAGCGTGCCAGCCAGCGCGGCCAGCGCCTCCGCCACCGGCGGGGCGAGCAGGTCGGGGCGGGTGAGCGCGGGGACGCCGTCCAGCAGGCCGATACGCGAATCCACGCCGCTATCCTGCCACCATGTCACCGACCGTCCCGCCCCCCGGGACCATCGGCGAGACCGGCATCGGCGTCTACGACGCCACCGTCGCGGCCCTCAGCGAGGCGCTGGCTGACGGGTCGGTCACCTCCGCCGGCCTCACCGCGTTCTACCTGAGCAGGATCGCCGAGCTCAATCCCGCCCTCCGGGCCGTTGTCACCGTGAATCCCGAAGCGGAGGCGGAGGCGCACGCGCAGGACCGCGCCCGCCACGACGGCGCCCCGGCCGGGCCGCTGGCCGGGATCCCGGTGCTGATCAAGGACAACATCGCGGTCCGGGGGCTGCCCGCCACCGCGGGCTCGCCCGCGCTGGCCGGGACCGAGCAGGGCGACGCGTTCCTGGTGACCCGGCTGCGCGCGGCCGGCGCGGTGGTGCTCGGCAAGGCCAACCTGTCGGAGTGGGCCAACTTCCGCTCCACCCAGTCGGCCAGTGGCTGGAGCACGCTCGGCGGGCAGACCGCGAACCCGCACGCGCTGGACCGCAACCCGTCCGGGTCGAGCTCCGGGTCCGGGGCGGCGGCCGCGGCCGCGCTCGCCCCGCTCGCCGTGGGCACCGAGACCGACGGCTCGATCGTCTGCCCGGCGAGCGCCTGCGGCGTGGTCGGCATCAAGCCGACGCTGGGCCTGGTCAGCAGGAGCGGGGTGGTGCCCATCTCGCTCGCCCAGGACACCGCCGGCCCGATGGCCCGGTCGGTCGCGGACGCGGCCCGGCTGCTGTCGGCGCTGGCCGGCCCGGACCCGGCCGACCCGGCCACCGCGGCCGCGGCCGGGCAGCCCGCGGACTACACCGCCGCCCTGGACCCGGGCGCGCTGGCAGGCGCCCGGCTGGGGGTCTGGCGGGACGCCACCCGGGCGGCCGGGCGGCTCACGGCCGCGGTGCTGGAGCAGGCGCTGGCCGTGCTGCGGGACGCGGGCGCCGAGCTGCTGGACCCGGTGGAGCTGCCGGGCGCGGACGGGATCTCCGACCCGGAGTACCGGGCCCTGCTGCACGAGTTCAAGCGGGACCTGAACGCTTACCTGGCCAAGCTGCCGGGCACCCACCCGGGCACGCTCGCCGGGCTGATCGCCTACAACGAGGAGCACGCGGGCCAGGTGCTGCCGTACTTCGGCCAGGAGATCTTCGAGCAGGCCGAGGCCACCAGCGGCGACCCGGCCGACCCGGACTACCTGGCCGCCCGCACCGACGCCAGCCAGCGGGCCGCCGAGGCGCTGACCGGGCCGCTGGCCGCGCACCGGCTCGACGCGGTCGTCACCCTGACCGCGAACCCGGCCTGGCTGACCGACTACTACCTGGGCGATCACGACGTGTTCCACACCTCGGGCCCGGCAGCGGTGACCGGGTTCCCGTCGGTGTCGGTGCCCGCCGGTGCGGTCGGCGGGCTGCCGGTCGGCCTCTCGTTCATCGGGCCCGCCTGGAGCGAGCCCCGGCTGATCGCGCTCGCGTACGCGTTCGAGCAGGCAGCCGGGGTGCGGCTGGTGCCGTCCCTGCGGGCCACCTGCCCGCTGCCCACCCCGGCCGGACCGGCCGACGGCCAGCGATAGCCTGCGCACATGGATGCGTGGCGCGAGGCGGCTGTCCCCACACTGCCCGGGCGGTGCCCCGAGCCCGTGGTGCGGGACACCGCGACCGGTGAACTGGCGCAGGCGGCAGCGGGCCGCCAGGCCACCATGTACGCGTGCGGGATCACCCCGTACGACGCGACCCACCTCGGCCACGCCGCCACGTTCCTCGCCTGGGACCTGCTGGTGCGGGCCTGGCTGGACGCCGGCCACGAGGTCCTGTATGTGCAGAACGTCACCGACGTGGACGACCCGCTGCTGGAGCGGGCGGCCCGGGACGGCGACGACTGGCGGGAGCTGGCCGACCGGGAGATCGCCCGCTACCGGGCCGACATGGAGTCACTGCGGGTGCTGCCGCCGGCCCGGCTGGTCGGCGCGGTGGAGGCGCTGCCCATCATCGAGCGGTTCAGCCGGGTGCTCGCCGACCGGGGCTCGCTCTACGACCTCGAAGACGACCAGTACTTCTGCCGCGCCTCCGACCCGGCGTTCGGCTCGGTCTCCCGGCTGGACACCGCGGCCATGCTGGAGCTGTCCGCGGAGCGGGGCGGCGACCCGGGGCGGCCCGGCAAGAAGGACCCGCTGGACTGCCTGGTGTGGCTGGCGGCCCGGCCGGGCGAGCCGTCGTGGGAGTCCTCGTTCGGCCCGGGGCGGCCCGGCTGGCACGTGGAGTGCGCGGCGATCGCCACCGAGTACCTGGGGCCGGTGTTCGACGTCCAGGCCGGCGGCTCGGACCTGATCTTCCCGCACCACGAGATGAGCGCCTCGCACGCCCGGGTGGCTGAGGGGCAGAGCGGGGCGTTCGCCCGGCGCTACGTGCACGCGGGCATGGTCCGCCTGGACGGCGAGAAAATGTCCAAGTCGCTCGGCAACCTCGTGTTCGTGTCGAGGCTGCGGGAGGCGGGCACCGACCCGATGGCTGTCCGGCTGGCCGTGCTGGCGCACCGGTACCGCGACGACTGGGACTGGACCAGCGCGGGCCTCGCCGCCGCGGAGCAGCGGCTGAGCCGCTGGCGGGCCGCGGTGAAGCGGGGCCTGGCCGGTGAGGTGACCGGCGGGACGGCTGCCGGGACCGCTGCTGCGCCGGCGGCCGGGGCGGCGTCAGGGACGGCCGGCCCGGGCGTGCCGGCCGCGGCGGCGGTGCTGGCCGGGGTGCGGGAGCGGGTCGCCGACGACCTGGACGCGGCGGGTGCGCTGGCCGTGGTCGACCGGTGGGCCGCGGCGGTGACGGAAGCTCCCGTGCTGCCCGCCGGGTCGCAGGACGAGGCCGCGCTGGTGCGCGACACCGTGGACGCCCTGCTCGGCATCGCGCTCTGACCGGGGCTGGCCCGCAAGGCCGGGCGGCCCGGCTGCCCGCTGGCGATGTCAAGACCCAATCGCGGCTGGGGACGGTGGCTGGGGACAGTTGCGAGGAATGATCCGCCCTGTTCACAGCGCGTTTTTCCGGCTCGCCCCGCGTGCCTGCCGGGCCGGAGCCTGGCGCCATGGACAACACGAACCCGCGGCCGGCCGCCGGTGCCGGCCAGGCCGCCAATCCCGCCGCCAGCGACACCGTCCGGGGGGACGCGGGCCACCCCGCGCGGCCGCCGGCCCGCCGGTCACAGCCGCCGGTCCGGCTGTCATCGCCGGCCGGCGTGCTCGCCGCCGTGCCGCATCTGCTGGGCTTCCATCCCGGCCGCAGCCTGGTGGTGATCGGCGCGGACGGGCCGCGCGGCCGGGTGCGGTTTGGCTGCCGCTACGACCTGCCTGACCCGCCGGACCCCGGGACGGCGGCCGCCATCGCGGAGCATGCCGCCTCGGTGCTCGCACGGGAGCGGCTCACCACCGTGATCGTCGTGGGCTACGGCCCGGGCGCGCTGGTCACCCCGGTTGCCGACGTGCTGGTCCCGGTGCTGCGGGAGCGCGGGCTCAGCCTGCGGGAGCTGCTCCGGGCCGAGGACGGGCGCTACTGGTCCTACCTGTGCACGGAGCCGGCCTGCTGCCCACCGGAAGGCGTGCCTTTCGACACCGGCAGCCACCCGGTGGCGGCCGCCATGACCGTGGCCGGGCTGCCCGCCTACCCGGACCGCGAGGCGCTCGCGCGCTCGCTCGGCCCGGTCACCGGCGAGGCCGCCAGCCTGATGCGGGCGGCCACCCGCCGCGCCTACGACCGGGCCGGTGCGCTCGTGGCCCAGGCGACGCGGGCCGGACAGCCCGGTGCGGATCAAGGCAGCGCGGACCACGCCTGCGCGGGGCAGGGCGGCGCGGGGCAGGGCGGCGCGAGGCAGGGCGGCGCGAGGCAGGGCGGCCCGGACCACGCCTGCGCGGACCACGCCTGCGCGGACCACGCCTGCGCGGACCACGGCAGCGCGGGCCCGGGCGGCGCGGGGCAGGGCGGCGGGGAGCAGGGCGGCGCCTTCCGGTTCGTGCTGGCCGAGGGCAAGCGCGCCGTCCGGGACGCCATCGCGGCCTACCGCGGCGGCAGCGCGGTCACCGACGACCAGTTCGCCTGGCTGGCGGTGGTGCTCACCGACGTGCGGGTGCGCGACGACGCCTGGGCCCGGATGGAACCCGAGCACGCCGCAGCCCACCTGCGCCTGTGGACCGACGTGGTCCGGCGGGCCGAGCCCGCCCTGGTGCCCGCCCCGGCAGCCCTGCTCGGCTTCGTGGCCTGGCAGTCGGGCAACGGCGCCCTGGCCGGCCTGGCCATCGAGCGGGCGCTGGCCGCCGACCCGGAGTACTCGCTCGCGCTGCTGCTGCGCGACATCGTGGCGGCTGGCGTCCCGCCGTCCGCGGCCCGGCTGCCGATGACCCCGGAAGAGGTCGAGGAGAGCTACGCGCGGCCCGGCCGGGGGCGGCGGCGGGGCCGCCGCGGCAGCCCCGCGGAGGACCGGTGACGCCGGCGGGATAGGGCCTCTGGGGCCCTAACTTGCCTCAGGGTAAACTTCCTCAGCTGTTTGCCCAGGCGGATGCAGGCCTTGCCGATCGGGTCCCGATCCGTTCATCCTCAGGGGGAGCCGGGCGCCCGCGAGCGGAGGGAGACAAGCGTGACCGATGCCGCAGCAGGGGGCGGGCGTGCCAGCGCTCCGCCCGTCCGCACCGTGGGCGGCGCGCTGCCACCGGCCACCGCCGCCCGGCACAGCGCCGCGGTGGCCGCCATCCGCGCCGCTTACGCCGCCATTCCGGCCGGTGCCCCGGTCCGGCTGGCCAAGCGCACCTCCAACCTGTTCCGGTTCCGCGACCCGGTGCCCCGGCCGGTCGCTGGCGCGGGCGGCCTGGCCGGTGCGGGCGGTCTGGACGCCTCCGCCTTCACCAGCGTGCTGCACGTCGACCCGGCGGCCAGGACCGCCGTGGCCGGCGGGCTGACCACCTACGAGGACCTGGCCGACGCGACGCTCCGGCACGGGCTCATGCCGTTCGTGGTGCCCCAGCTCAAGACCATCACCCTCGGCGGCGCGGTGACCGGGCTCGGCATCGAGTCCACGTCCCTGCGCAACGGCATGCCGCACGAGTCGGTCACCGCCATGGAGATCCTCACCGGGGACGGCCGGGTGGTGACGGCCACCCCGGACAACGAGCACGCAGCCCTGTTCCGCGGCTTCCCCAACTCCTACGGGACGCTGGGTTACGCCCTGTCCCTCACCATCGAGCTCGAGCCGGTCAAGCCCTACGTTCACCTGCGGCACTTCCGCTTCACCAGCCCGGACGCCTGCATGGAGGCGATCGGGGAGGTCGCGGCGGCCGGCAGCTACCAGGGCCACCGGGCCGACTTCGTGGACGGGACCGCCTTCAGCACCGGCGAGCTCTACCTGACGGTCGGCGCCTACAGCGAGGTGGCGCCCTGGCTCAGCGACTACACCGGCCAGCAGATCTACTACCAGTCGCTGCGCGGGCCCAAGGAGGACTTCCTGACCATCCGCGGCTACCTGTGGCGCTGGGACCCGGACTGGTTCTGGTGCTCCCGGCCGTTCGGCGTGCAGAACCGGGTGGTCAGGCACCTGTGGCCGCGGCGGTACCGGCGCTCGGACGTGTACCGGGCCCTGGTGGCGTTCGACCGGCGGCACCGGCTGTCGGACACCCTCAACGCCAACCGGCGGCGGGCCCCGCGGGAAGCGGTGATCCAGGACGTCGAGATCCCGCTCGGCAACAGCGCCGAGTTCCTGCGGTACTTCTCGGCCGAGGTGGGCATGAGCCCGGTCTGGATGTGCCCGCTGCGGCTGCGCGGCGAGCAGACCTGGCCGCTGTATCCGATGAAGCCCCACGAGGTGTACGTGAACTTCGGTTTCTGGGGGACGGTGCCCCTGCCCCCGGGCCGTGCCGACGGCTACCACAACCGTCTCATCGAGCAGGAGGTGGCCGCGCTCGGCGGCCACAAGGGGCTGTATTCCACCTCGTTCTACACCGAGGACGAGTTCTGGGCGCATTACAACGGGCCGGCCTACGCCGAGCTCAAGCACGAGTACGACGGTGACGGCAGGCTGTCCGGACTGTACGAGAAGTGCGTACGCGGGCGGTAGCAGCAGGAAGGGAAGGCAGGAATGGCGCTGGCCGAGGTATTCGAGCGGGTGGCGGGTCCCGACGCCCCGGTGGATTTCCGCGCCTACGACGGCAGCCGGGCCGGGAGTGAGGACGCGCCGATCCGGATCACGGTCAAATCGCCGCTGGCGGTGCGCTACCTGGCGCAGGCACCGGGCGCGCTCGGGCTGGCCCGCGCCTACGTGTCCGGCCACCTCGACGTGGACGGGGACATGTACGCGGCGCTGGCCCGGATGGCCCCGGCGCAGCAGGCGAAGCTGAGCCGGTCCGAGCGGCTGCGGCTGCTGTCCGAGCTCGGCGGGCCCACGCTGCTGTGGCCGCGGGAGGCGCCGCCGCCGCAGGAGGTGCGGGTGAACCGCCGCTGGACCGGCGGCCGCCGGCACTCCCGCGGCCGGGACGCCAGCGCGATCTCCCACCACTACGACGTGTCCAACACCTTCTACGAGTGGGTGCTCGGGCCGTCCATGGCCTACACCTGCGCCTGCTACCCCACCGAGGACGCCACCCTGGAAGAGGCCCAGGCCTACAAGCACGACCTGGTCGCCCGGAAGCTGGCGCTGCAGCCCGGCATGCGGCTGCTGGACGTGGGCTGCGGCTGGGGCGGCATGGTCCGGCACGCCGCGCGGGAGTACGGCGTCAAGGCGCTCGGCGTCACCCTGTCCGCGCAGCAGGCCGCCTGGGCGCAGCAGGCGATCGAGCGGGAAGGCCTGTCCGAGCTGGCGGAGGTGCGCCACCTGGACTACCGGGAGGTGGCGGAGACCGGGTTCGACGCGGTCAGCTCCATCGGCCTGACCGAGCACATCGGCAAAGCCAAGCTGCCCGGCTACTTCGCCTTCCTCAACGGCAAGCTCAAGGTGGGCGGGCGGATGCTGAACCACTGCATCACCCGGCCGGACAACCAGGAGCCTGCGCGGCGGGCCGGCGGGTTCATCAACCGGTACGTGTTCCCGGACGGGGAGCTCGAAGGGCCCGGCTACCTCATGGGCGTGATGAACAACTCCGGGTTCGAGATCCGGCACGAGGAGAACCTGCGCGAGCACTACGCCAGGACGCTGGCTGGCTGGTGCGCCAACCTGGACGCGCACTGGGACGAGGCCGTCGCCGAGGTCGGCCAGGGCACGGCCCGGGTCTGGCGGCTGTACATGGCCGGCTCGCGGCTCGGCTTCGACCGCAACGTCGTGCAGCTCCACCAGATCCTCGGGGTGAAGCTGACCGCGGACGGCAAGTCCGGGATGCCGCTGCGCCCGGACTGGGAGCAGGCCGCCTCCGCGGCCGCCGCGCTGGCCAGCTGACGCCGGCGGCGGGTTCGCGGGCCCTGCGGGCCGGGCACGTCCCCGGCCCGCAGGCGGCTGCGGCAGAATGACCTCGTGACCCCATCGACCTCGCGACGGCGCGACGTCGTCCTGCTCGGCTCGACCGGATCGGTGGGGACCCAGGCGGCCGACGTCATCCGGCGCAACCCCGGGCGGTTCCGGGTGGCCGGGCTGGCGGCGGGCGGCGGCAACCCCGGGTTGCTGGCCGCTCAGGCGATCGAGTTCGGGGCCGAGGTGGTCGCCGTCGAGCGGGCGGACAGCGCCCCGGCCCTGCAGGAGGCCGTGCGCGAGGAGGCCCGGCACGCCCGGGCGGCTGCGACGGCGGCCGGGGCCGGCTCCGGGGGGGTTCCGTTCCCGAAAATCCTGGCCGGGCCGGACGCGGTCGCCGAGGTGGCCGCCTGGCCGTGCGACGTGGTGCTCAACGCGGTCACCGGGTTCAGCGGGCTGGCCGCCACCCTCGCGGCGCTGGACGCCGGCCGGATGCTCGCGCTGGCCAACAAGGAGTCCCTGATCGTGGGCGGGCCGCTGGTCGCCGGGCGGGCCGCGCCCGGCCAGCTGGTGCCGGTGGACTCCGAGCATTCGGCGATCGCCCAGTGCCTGCGCGGCGGCAGCGCCGGGGAGGTGGCCAAGCTGGTGCTGACCGCCAGCGGCGGCCCGTTCCTGCACCGCAGCCGGGCCGAGCTGGCGGACATCACCCCCCAGGACGCCCTGGCCCACCCGACCTGGAACATGGGCCCGGTCATCACCATCAACTCGGCCACCCTGGTCAACAAGGGCCTGGAGCTGATCGAGGCGCACCTGCTGTTCGGCATCGGGTTCGACCGGATCGACGTGGTGGTGCACCGGCAGTCGATCATCCACTCCATGGTCGAGTTCGCGGACGGCTCGACGATCGCCCAGGCCAGCCCGCCCGACATGCGGATCCCGATCGCCCTGGCGCTGGGCTGGCCGGACCGGGTGCCCGGCGCCGCGCCGGCCATCGACTGGACGTCCGCGCAGACCTGGACCTTCGAGCCGCTGGACGAAGAGGCCTTCCCGGCCGTCCGGATCGCCCGGGAGGCGGGCGAGGCGGGCGGCACCGCGCCCGCGGCCTACAACGCGGCCAACGAGGTGTGCGTGGCCGCTTTCCTGGCGGGCGGCATCTCGTTTGCCCGGATCGTCGACGTAGTGGCCCAGGTAGTCTCTGAGCATGACGGCCAGACGGGGGATGCCGTGTCGCTTGATGACATTCGCGCCGTAGACGGCTGGGCGCGCGCGCGTGCCCGCGAACTGGCCGCGGGCGGTCCGAGCAGGAGGGGAGAGTCCGCCGGATGAGCTTTCTGCTCGGCGTGGTCATCTTCATCGTGGCCCTGCTCTTCTCGATCATGCTCCACGAGGCTGGCCACTTCCTGACCGCCAAGAAGTTCGGGATGAAGGTCACCCAGTTCTTCGTCGGCTTCGGGCAGACCCTGTGGTCGCGCCGCCGGGGCGAGACCGAGTACGGGGTCAAGGCCATCCCGGCGGGTGGCTTCGTCAAGATCGTCGGCATGACCGAGCTGGAGGATGTGGACCCGGCCGACGAACCGCGATCGTTCCGCCGGCAGCCC
Source organism: Gemmatimonadota bacterium (assembly GCA_050257395.1). Classification (GTDB taxonomy): domain Bacteria; phylum Actinomycetota; class Actinomycetes; order Streptosporangiales; family Streptosporangiaceae; genus JAIRTY01. The sequence continues at coordinate 38,876 of JBLMWU010000053.1, forward strand.
GGCTGGCAGCGGATCATCGTGCTGGCCGCGGGCTCGTTCATGCACTTCGCCTTGGCTTTCGTGCTGCTCTTCGCGCTGGCGGTGGGGGTGGGCCTGGCGTCGCCGAGCACCGCCACCACGGTGGGCCAGATCGACACCTGCGTGCCTGCCAGCCTCACCGCCACCTGCCGCGCGGGCGATGCCAGCTCGCCCGCCAAGCAGGCCGGCTTCCAGGTCGGCGACCGGATCGTCGCCCTCGGCAGCACCCAGGTGCGTAACTGGACCCAGATGGGGAAGGTGATCCGCCGCCAGCCGGTGGGGGCCCCGGTTCCGGTCACCGTGGAACGCCACGGGCACCAGGTGGTCCTGCATCCCACGCTGGCCACCACCATGAGCAACGGCAAGCGGGTCTCGTTCCTGGGCATCTCGCCGCAGGTGACCTTCGCGCGGCAGGGGCCGCTGGCTGCCGTCTCCTACGCGGGCAGCCAGTTCGGGCAGACCGTGACCGGGTCGGTGAAGGTGATCGGCAGCCTGCCGTCGGCCATTCCCGACCTGTTCGCCAAGAACCGTGCCAGCACCCCGGCCGGGCAGGTGACGAGCGTGGTCGGGGCCGGTGACACCACCGGCCAGGTGCTCGCCGCCAAGATCGGCTGGCAGCCGAAGGTCAGCCTCGTGCTGCTGATCGTCGCGTCCCTGAACATTTTCGTGGGGCTGTTCAACCTGCTCCCGCTGCTGCCCCTGGACGGCGGCCACCTCGCGGTGGTCATCTATGAGCGCATCCGGGCCTGGCTGGCCCGCATGCGGGGCAGGCCCGATCCCGGCCTGGTGGACATGCGCAGGCTCATCCCGGTCAGCATCGGGGTGTTCGCGCTGCTCGTCGGCCTGGGCCTGCTCCTGATCATGGCCGATATCGTCAACCCGGTTCACATCCTCCAGTGAGGCGAACAGCATCATGTCGATAGACCTGGGTATGCCGCAGCCTGCCGCCGGACGGCTGGCCGACCGCCGCAAGTCCCGCCAGATCATGGTGGGCAAGGACAAGCACGCCGTGCCGGTGGGCGGCGGGGCGCCGGTGTCGGTGCAGTCGATGACCACCACCGTCACCGCCAACGTCAACGCCACCCTGCAGCAGATCGCGGAGCTGACCGCGTCGGGCTGCCAGATCGTCCGGGTGGCCGTGCCCTCGCAGGACGACGCGGACGCGCTGCCGGAGATCGCGCGCAAGTCCCAGATCCCGGTGATCGCCGACATCCACTTCCAGCCCAAGTACGTGTTCGCGGCGATCGACGCTGGCTGCGCCGCCGTCCGGGTGAACCCGGGCAACATCAAGGCGTTCGACGACAAGGTGGCCGAGATCGCCCGCGCGGCCAAGGACGCCGGGACCCCCATCCGGATCGGGGTCAACGCGGGCTCCCTGGACAAGCGCCTGCTGTCCAAGTACGGCCGGGCCAGCGCGGAGGCGCTGGTGGAGTCCGCGCTGTGGGAGGCCTCGCTGTTCGAGGAGCACGGCTTCCACGACATCAAGATCTCCGTCAAGCATCACGACCCGGTGGTGATGATCAACGCCTACCGGCAGCTCGCCGCGGCCTGCGACTACCCGCTCCACCTCGGGGTCACCGAGGCAGGGCCCGCGTTCCAGGGCACCGTCAAGTCGGCCGTCGCGTTCGGTGCGCTGCTGGCGGAGGGCATCGGGGACACCATCCGGGTGTCGCTGTCGGCCCCGCCGGTGGAGGAGGTCAAGGTCGGCATCGCCATCCTGGAGTCCCTCGGCCTGCGCGACCGGGGCCTGGAGATCGTGTCCTGCCCGTCGTGCGGCCGGGCCCAGGTGGACGTCTACACCCTGGCCGACCAGGTCACGGCCGGCCTGGCCGGGCTGGAGGTCCCGCTGCGGGTGGCGGTCATGGGCTGCGTCGTGAACGGGCCCGGTGAGGCCCGGGAGGCCGACCTGGGCGTGGCGTCCGGCAACGGCAAGGGCCAGATCTTCGTCAAGGGCGAGGTCATCAAGACCGTGCCGGAGGCGCAGATCGTGGAGACCCTGATCGAGGAGGCGCTGAAGCTCGCCGGGAGCAGCACCGGTGAGGGCACCCCGGAGGTCACCGTCAGCTAGCTGGCGGGCGCGTCGGCGATGATGAGCTGGCCGACCCGGTCGGCCACCAGCGTGCGGGCCTCGGCCTGCAGGCCGCTGTCGGTGATCAGCGTGTCCACGTCGGCCAGCTCGGCAAACGAGCTCAGGCCGACGATGCCCCACTTGGTGTGGTCGGCCACCACGATCACCTTGCGGGCCGCCTGCACGAACGCCCGGTTGGTCTCCGCCTCGGACAGGTTGGGCGTGGTGAGCCCGGCAGCCGGGTCGATGCCGTGGCAGCCCAGGAACAGCATGTCCAGGTGCAGGGACCGGATCGTCAGGTCGGCGATGGGCCCGACCAGCGCGTCGGAGGGGGTCCGCATGCCCCCGGTGAGGACGACCGACGCCTGCGGGGTGTGGTCGGTGCGCCCGTCCCCGAACAGGTTCACCACCCGCACGGAGTTGGTGACGATGGTGAGGCCCGGCACCGCGATCAGGTGCTGCGCCAGCGCGAACGTGGTGGTGCCGGCCGACAGCCCGATGGCGGTTCCGGGGGTGACGAGCGCGGCCGCGGCCCGGGCAATGGCGGCCTTCTCCGGCTGCTCCAGCACCGACTTGGCCTCGAACCCCGGCTCGTGGCTGCTCGGGGCGCCGGGCAGGACCGCCCCGCCGTGCACCTTCTCGATGAGCCCGGCCCGGGCCAGCACCTCGAGATCCCGCCGGATTGTCATGTCCGAAACGGCGAGCCGCTGGGTCAGGTCGCTGACCCGGACACTGCCCGCCCGGCGGACGTCCTGCAGGATCAGCGACTGCCGGTGCCTGGCAAGCATCCCTGGCAACCCCTTCACGTCAGCGGACGCATGGCCGCCCGGCCCGCCGCATCGTACTCCCGCGCAGAGCGTGGTTTGTCCTGTTTAGCAGCACGCTTGAACCGTGCTCCGACGGGTCCCTCCCCGGCATCTCAGGCAGTTAAGGGATGTCCGGAAACCGTAGGTCACATGTTCGCATCTGGCGAGGTCTGTTCATTGACGATCAACTCTGTTTGTCTTAGCTTATGGCCTCACAAGGGCACCGTCCCCGCGGGCTCGGCCTCGGGCTGCGGTGCTGCTTGTGGGCAGGCCGCGCTGCTCAGGAACGCCCGGACGCATCCGGGTGCTGGCCCATCAGGCCAGCTCCCGGCTGCAACGACGACGTTGAATCGAGGGCAGGATGCAGCGAGCCGGGGGGACGTTCGCTGCCGGTCCCCCGTCATCCCAACGTTCCCGCGGCTGCGCGGGGAATGGCGTTCCGATGTTTTCTGGCGGCAGTCGCAATGCCAACCGGGCGCACATTGTCACTGCCGGGTCTCCCACCGTGATGGTCCGCGCGACCTGCGGACCGGAGCCAGGCGCGGCACCGGGTATCGCCGCGCCCGCCCTAGTGGAATCTCTGCTGGAGGTTAGATGAGGGACATCGACCCGAAGGTCGACGAGGCGATCGAGACCCTCAATATGAAGGACGGGCCGACCCGCCGGCGGCTGCTGGCCGGCACCGGGCTTTTCAGCGCGTCGGCGGCCGCCTCGGCGCTCCTTGCCGCATGCTCGTCCGGCACCAGCGGCAGCAGCGAAACGAAGGGCGCGGTCGGCAACTTCCCGAAGACCCCTGCCTGGCAGTTCTGGTTCGTCAACCACGTGTACTCCAACCCGTTCTTCGTGCCCACCCAGTACGGGTTCCAGGACGCCGCAGCGCTGCTCGGCCTGCCTAAGCCCAAGTGGGGCGGCTCGGCGTCGGCTTCGAGCGTCCAGGAGATGGTGAGCTACCTCAACAGCGCCATCGCGGCGAAGGCCAACGGGATTGCGACCACGGTCATCAGCTCCAGCGGGTTCACGGCGCCAG
>JBLMWU010000054.1:0-3070 GCA_050257395.1 Gemmatimonadota bacterium
GTCGACACCGAACTGCGCGACCACCTGCGGCCGGAGATGCGCGAGGCGCAGGAGCAGCGCTTCCAGGGCCTGCAGCGGCTGGAGGCGGAGGACATCGCCGACGCGATCGGCTACGTCGTCACCCGGCCCCGGCACGTCGCCATCAACGAGATCCTCGTCCGCCCCACGATCCAGAACGACTGACAGCTCCGGGCCCCAGGCCCGCGCCGGGGAAGGCCGCCATGTGCGTTGACAACAGCCCGCCCGCCGCCATGCCCGGCCTGTTCCACGAGGTCACCGGCGTGCCCCGGATCGACCTGGCGCCGGTGGACTCGGTGGAGATCGTCGCCCTGATGGACAACCTCACCGACATCTTCATGCCGGACCAGGGCCCCGCCCGGCGGCCCGGGCCGCGCATCGGCGCGACGGTTCCCTCGGCGATCATGGCCGGCGGCCGGGCCCCGGACGCGCTGCGGGCCGAGCACGGCTTCTCCGCACTCATCACCGTCCGCACCGGCGGGCAGGAGCACCGGCTGCTGTTCGACGCCGGCACCAGCCCGGACGGCGTGGTGGAGAACATGCGGCGGCTGGACATCGACCCCGGCTCGATCGAGGCGGTCGTCTGCAGCCACGGGCACTTCGACCACACCACCGGCCTCAGCGGGCTGCTCCGGGCGGTCGGCCGGGCGGGCTTCCCGGTGCTCATCCACCCGCACTTCTGGCGCCGCCGCCGGGTGCTGATCCCCGGCACCGACCCGATCGAGATCCCGTCGGTCAGCCGCCGCGCGCTGGAGGACACCGGCTTCACCGTCATCGAGGACGTCCAGCCGAGCTTCCTGCTCGGCTCCTCGGTGCTGGTGACCGGGGAGGTGCCGCGGGTCACCGGCTACGAGCCCGGGTTCCCGCCGCAGCAGGCCTGGCTGGGCGGCGGCTGGGAGCCCGACCCGCTGGTCCTCGACGACCAGGCCGTGATCATCAGCGTGCGGGACAAGGGCCTGGTCGTGCTCACCGGCTGCGGCCACGCCGGGATCGTGAACATCTGCCGCTACGCCCAGCGGCTCACCGGCCAGCCGCTGTACGCCGCGATGGGCGGGTTCCACCTGAACGGCCCGCTGTTCGAGCCGCTCATCCCCCGCGTCCTGGACGACCTGGCGGCGCTGGGCCCGCGGTACCTGGTGCCCGCGCACTGCACCGGCTGGCGCGCGCAGCACGCCATGGCCGCCCGGTTCCCGGACGTCTTCGTCCCGAACACGGTCGGCAGCCGCTTCGGGCTCTGACCGGCCGGGCCCGGTCAGCCGCCCTCGGGGTCGGAGATGTCCGCGACGGTGGCGGCCAGCGCGGCCAGCGCGCCGTCGGCGGCCAGCCCCGCCAGGCCGTGCTCGCCCGCGCCGAGGGTGATGTCCCGGCCGCGCAGCCGCTCGTCGGCGATGACCGGCCAGGCCGCCGCGGACCCGAACGGCGTGATCGTGCCGCGCTCGTAGCCGGTCGCCCGCTGCGCCGCGGCCGCGTCCGGCATGGACAGGCGGCTGACGCCCAGCAGCGCCCGCAGCTTGGGCCAGGAGATGGTGCGGTCCCCGGGCACCAGCACGAACAGGAAGTCGTCCTCGCCGCGCCGCACCACCAGGGTCTTCACCACGTCGGCCGGGGTGACGCCGCGGGCCCGCGCCGCCTCGGCCAGGCTGCGCACCGGGCCGTGCCGGATCACCCGGTAGCCGACCTCGGCGGCGTCCAGCGCCGCCAGCGCGGGGTTGGGCACGGCCCGCACTCCTTTCCTGCGCGCGGCGGCGCGCTCAGCACCGCCAGATTCTCAGCACCGCCAGAAGTCGAACCGGTCGGCGCCCCTGGTGAACCCGGCGGCCGCCGCCACGTCCACGGCCAGGCTGAACTTGTCCCCCACCCGCCAGGACATGTGCGCGTCGCTGCCGAAGGACACCGCGGTGCCGCCTTCCTCGCGCCACCACCGCAGCACGTCCGCTGACAGCAGCGGGCTGTAGGTGTTGACCTCCAGCACCCGGCAGGAGGCGGCCAGCGCCCGCAGCACCGCCCGGTACTCCTCCTCGAAGTCGGTCTCCCGGAACGGGCCCGCGGACGCGGGCCAGTGCCGCCGCGGGTAGTCCAGGTGCGCCAGGATCCCGAACGCGTCGCTGCCCCCGATCAGCGCGAGCAGCCCGGTGAAGTACCGGCGCATCAGCTCGGCCGGCGGGAACGTCCCGTACAGGGACGACGCGTTCACCAGCCGGCCCTCGTGGGCCAGCGCGTGCAGCGACCCGAGCACCCGGTCGAACTGCGCCGAGGCGAGCACCGCGCCGGCGCTGCCCGCGAACAGGTGCGGCTCCCCGGCCTCCACCCCGGTCAGGATGCGCAGGCCGGCGAACCGCTCCCGGCACTCGGCGATGCTGGCCAGGTAGCCGGTGACGTCGAGCGGCCGGATCGCGTCCCACCAGCCCGGTTTCACCCCGGTGCCGCCGCCCGCATCCCCGGGTCCCCAGTCGGTGAAGTCGAGATGTTCTGTGAACGCAACCGCCGGTACGCCGGCGTCGGCTGCCCGCTGGCAGGCCGCGATCATGGACGCCGAGGACCCGGTGTCATACGACCACTCCGAGTGGACGTGGTTGTCGGGTGGCAGCACCTGAGCGAGTATGCCAGCCGCTGGCTGGCCGGCCGGGAGTGGATTAGGCTGAAGGACATGCAGCGCAGCCAGCACCAGTCCAGCCAGCACCAGTCCTGGTGGCCGTCCTAGGACGGCCGCTGCTGCATACCCTGCGGGCCGTCCCCGGACGGCCCTTTTGCATGTCCCGGGCGTGAGCGCCCGGGCCGCGGACCGGCGGGGAACGGCCCTCGACCCTCGAGGAGACCACCATGACCGGGCAAACCGCCACCATCCCCGCCCGCACGGCCGCCGATCCGGCCGCTGCCGGGCCCGCCCCCGCCGCCCGGCCGCGCCTGCTGTCCGGCGACCGGCCCACCGGACGGCTGCATCTGGGCCACTACCTGGGCAGCATCAGCAACCGGCTGCAGCTCCAGCACCAGTACGAATCGTTCATCATCGTCGCCGACCTGCACATGCTGACCACCCGCAGCTCCCGCGCCG
>JBLMWU010000055.1:0-13961 GCA_050257395.1 Gemmatimonadota bacterium
CCGGACGCCGCCATTCAGCGGCCCCCTAGGCTTGAGTCTCCTCCGGCGGGAGGCTCCAGGGTGGGGGACATGACCGACGGCACCCTCCGGACGATCGGGGAACTGGCCCGGCTGACCGGCATCCCGATCAAGACGATCCGGTTCTGGTCCGATGCCGGGGTGGTGCCGCCGGCCGGCCGCACCCCAGCCGGCTACCGCCTCTACGGACAGGACGCGCTGGCCCGCCTGGGCCTCGTGCGCACCCTGCGCGACCTCGGCATCGGCCTCGCCGCCATCCAGCGGGTGCTGGCGCGCGAGGTCAGCGTCGCCGAGGTGGCGGATGCGCACGCCGACGCCCTGGACCTGCAGATCCGCACCCTGCGGCTGCACCGGGCTGTCCTGCGGGCGGTGGCCAGGCGCGATTGCCCACCGGAGGAGATGGAACTCATGCACAAGGCAGCCACCCTGACCGCCGTCCAGCGCCGCCGTCTGATCAGCGACTTCATCGCCAGCATGTTCGGCGGCCTGGACGTCAGCCCGGAATTCCTCGCCATGATGCGCGGGGCCATGCCGGACCTGCCCGGCGAGCCCACGGCCGAGCAGCTCGGCGCCTGGGTGGAGCTGGCGGAGCTCACCGGGGACGAGCGGTTCCGGGCCGGCCTGCGGCGCGCGGCCGCCGACCAGACCCAGGCCCTCGCCGAGGGCGGCGAGCCGGACGCCGCGGCCGCCCGCCGGGTCGCGGACCTGGTCCGCGAGCGCGCCGGGGCGGCGCAGCAGGCGGGCGTGAACCCGGCCTCCGCGCAAGCCCGGCCGGTGGTGGACGAGCTCGCGCAGGCGTACGCGGAGCTGTCCGGCCGCGCGGACGGCCCGGGGTTCCGGGCCTGGCTGGCGGACCGGCTGGAGCTCTCCGGAGACTCCGGCTACGAGCGGTACTGGCAGCTCCTGGCCGTGATCAACGGCTGGCCGGTGCAGCCCAGCATGGCCCCTGCCGCCGGCTGGCTGCTGGCCGCCCTGCGCGCCGGCTGACGGCCGGCCAGGACCCGGCCCGCGGTGCCAGCACCGGCGGGCCGGGTCCTGGCGGGTCCCAGCAGCGCCCGCCGGTCCGGACCAGACCGGTCCAGATCAGATGAGTCCGTATCAGACCGGACCGGTCCGGACCAGACCGGTCCGGATCAGATGAGTCCGGATCAGAGCAGCTGGACCAGCAGGCAGGCCATGCCGACACCCATGGCCAGCTGGCAGCAGGCGGCCACCCGGCGGCCCAGCAGCCCGCCGCCGGCTGGCGCCTGGCCATCGGCGCTAGCGCCGGGAGCGGGGGCGCCGGGAGCCGGGGCGCCCGGAGCTGCGGTGCTGAGAGCCGGGGCGCCCGGAGCTGTGCCAGGTGCTGCGGTGCTGGGAGCCGGGGCGCTGGGAGCCGGCTGTGCGGCGCCGGGCGCCGGCCGCGGGGCAGCCAGCCGGTCGGTGAGCACGGCCGCACAGCCGGCCAGGGCCGCGGTCAGGATCAGCGCGGCCACCGGGGCAGGTCCCGCGCCCTGGCCGGTACCCATGGCACCGGCTGCCGCGCCGGCCCGGTCCGGCATGCCCGCCGCGAACATGCAGAGCATGGCCGCGCACGCTACCGCGTGCGGCAGGTGGTCCAGGGCGGCGTGCCGGCCGGGGCGGGCACGGGCCAGGCCGTGCAGGAACCGCCCGCAGAACCAGGCGGCGCCCAAGCCAGCCAGCACGATCCAGGCCGCCACCGGCAGCGGCAGCAGCCCCGGCAGCAGCATCCCGGCCATCCCGAGCCCCATCAGCACCTGCATGGCCACGGCGTCCCGGCCGGCCGCGGGCAGCACCGGCCGCGAGCTGGCCGGGCCGGGGGTGGTGGGGTGCGGGCCGGCACGGTGGCCGGCCGCGGCGTGGCCGGGCACGGCATGACGGCGGCCGGGCGCGGGATGGCGGAAGGCCGCCCGCCGGGCAGGCCAGTACGCCAGGGCGAGCAGCACCAGCACCGGGCCGGTGCTGGGGTCGGTGCCGGTCCCGGTGAACACGCCGCCGAAGCCCTGCCCCGCCGCCCACAGCACCAGTGACATCACCACCGCGGCCAGCACCGCCGCCCGCTGGAGCGGCGCCGGCAGCAGCACGCCGGCCGCGATCACCGCGAACAGGGCGGCCAGCAGCAGCGAGCCCGGCGGCTGGCGGAGCACCGCCACGGTCGCGGCGGGCGCGTGCGCCGCTGCCAGCCAGGCCAGGCCGCCCCACAGCAGCAGCCAGACCGCCCTGGCAACGGCCGGGCCCGCGGCCTGCGCGGCGGGGAACGCCGGCCGCCTGCCGGGCCGGTCCGCCGGCCACAGCAGCACCGCCAGCAGCGCGTAGATGATCACGGCGCCGGGAGCGCCGCTGACCGGGCTCGCGGAGCCGGACAGCAGGCCGCCGAAGCCTTCACCCAGCCACCACACCGCCACCGCCCAGCCGGCCGATCCGGCCAGGGCGATCTTCACCGTGGGCCGCCAGGCGATGCCGAGGCCCAGCGCGAGCTGACAGGCCGCGAACACCCCGTTGGCCGCGGCCGGGTGCTGCCCGATGACGTGGGCGGCCCAGGTGATCGGCACGGCGACCACCGCCGGGTTACCCCGGGCGGACTGCGCCAGCATCGCGGAGAAGCCCCGGCCGAACATAAACGACTGAAACTGGAGCGCGGCATCGAGCAGCCACAGGGCGGCCAGGCTGAGCCGCAGCCGGCGGCGGGCCGCAGGCTCACCGGCCCCCTGACCCGCGGCGGCCGGCCGGATGGCGGGCTGACGGGCGGTGACGTGCCGGGCCCGCGCGGCTCCGTCACAGCACAGCGCCAGGGGAGGCTCCTCGATCTCTGAATGCCGCGGGCGGCTGCGCAGGAAATCGCGCACTTCTATCCCACTTAAGATAGGGGGATCGAGAAGGCCGCACAAGGGTCACTTATAGTCGTGCTGAAAACCTGTAACTACGGCCTGAGCAGGGAGAATCGCCCGCTGGCAGTGGCGGGAGCGGCCCCGCCTAATACCTGCCGGGCGTATTCACCGATACCGCGGCGGGGCATTCCAGATACCCTCCGCGGGTAATTGTGGCCGGTTTATTCTCTGCCAGCCGCCCCGCGTGCCGGCCCGGGCGGCCCGGCGGACGTCCCGGGCGGAAAGTCTTCCGGGAAAGTTGCTGGCCGCTGGGCGGCTGCCGGCGGTGTCCGGCGGTCCAGCGGGCTCCCGGTCAACTCCGCCTGCGCGTCCGCGGTCGCCGCGAACCCGGGCCGGAAAATCTTCTGGCGAAAAGTTGTTGGCCGCCCGGCAGGTCGCGGCTCTTACCGGTGACAGACCAGTGAACGCCGGTGAGCCACGGCACGCGGGCGGCAACGCGAAGGAGGACAGGCATGTCAACGCTGGCAAAGGGACCGGCGATCGCGGCGGGCATGCTCGCGGTCGCGGCAGCGGGCGTCGCGCTGACGCAGCCCGGCCGCCGGGTGGGCAAGCACCGCCGGCCGCGGGCCGCCCGGTGGCAGGCCTGGCGTGCGGCCACCACCCGCCTGACATCCGGCGTTCCTGTCTCCGCCCGGGCGGTCCCGGCGAGCGCTGGTTCCGCGGGCGCTGCTTTCGCGGGCGCTGCCGGCGGTGGGGTCACCGGGGCCGGGACTGGCGGCGCACTGGCCAGGCCGGCGCGGATCGGGGGCAACAGGGGCGCCCCCGGTCCCGCCGGCCACTCCAGCCCGGCCGCGGCCACCGCACCCAGCCCGGCCGCTGTCGGCACCGAGGCCGGCCCGGCCGCCGCCGTCACCGTGCCGGGGCCGGCGGCTGCCACCGCACCCGGGCCGGCCGCTGCCACCGCGTCCGGCCCGGCTGCTGCCGTCACCGCGCGCGGGCCGGCGGCTGCCACCGTGCCCGGGCCGGCCGCTGTCACCGTGTCCAGCCCGGCCGCTGCCGTCACCGCGCGCGGGCCGGCGGCTGCCCATGCGTCCAGCCCGGCTGCTGCCACCGAGTCCAGCCCGGCTGCTGCTGCCACTGCGCCCAGGTCGGGCGCGGTGGCGGCCGCCGCTGCCTGAGGGGCCGCGCTGATGCTGCCGCCCCGGGCCGCCCCCGGCCCCGGGCGGCCGGTGGCCCGGACCGCGCCCCCTCGCCCCGGGCGCGGTCCGGGCCCCGAAACCCCTTCCAGCTTCGCTCTCACCCACCACTCCCGCCTTCCGGAGAGCCCGATGCCCGCACGCGTACGCGCCATCCTCACCAGCCTGCCCGCCCGCTGGCCGCTGCCCGCCCGCCGGGCACTGGCCGCTAGCGGGGCGCTGCCCGCCGGCCGGGCACTGCCCGCCAGCCGGGCGCTGCTCGCCGGCGGGGCGCTGCTCGCCGGCCTGACCGCCTGTTCGGCGGGCGGCCCGGCAGGCCCCGCCGGGCACGCCGTCCAGCCCGGCACCGGTCACGCGGGGGCGGCCACGGCCGCCGCCACCGCGGCGGTCACCGCGGTCACCCGGCTCGCGCCCGGCTACCGGCTCGGGAACGGCACCACCTACGACGCCTGGATCACCTCCGTCAGCCCCGGCACCCCGGCCCGGGTCCGGATGGAACTGGCCTGGCACTACACGGGCAGGGCCGCGGCCGCCTACGCGAAGGCGCACGGCCTGCCCAGCCCGGCCGGCGACCATATCGACGTGGACCGGAGGTTCTCCGCGGTGGTGCGTGTCTCGCCCGCGGTCCGGGCCTCGGTTGACCCAGCGGGCGCCGGGCCGCGGCAGCTCGCCGGGCCCGCGTTTCTCGGCTGGGCCGGGCAGCACCCCGCGATCCGGGTGGCCGGCCGGTACGGCGGCCCGCTGTACGCGGTGACGTTCCGCGATGACGTGCTCATCTCGGTCAGCCAGGTCTTCGAGCCATGACCGGGCCGCCGCGGGGGCGCTGCCCGGCCGGCTGGGCGACATTTACGTCACTATCTGGCAAATGTGCCCAGGATCATCCGACCTGGGGCAGCGCACTGCCGTCCGGCGCTCTACGGTGAGCGCATGCACGACGGTGAGCACCTGCCGGGCAGCGGCCCGGCCGCAGCCGGGGACCACGAGATCGTGGCGGCGATCGTGGCCGGGGACCCGGCCGGGCTCGCTTCCGCCTACGACCGCTACGCCGCCGCCCTGCACACCTACTGCCACACGCTGCTCGGCGAGCCCGCCGACGCGGCGGACGCGGTCCAGGACACGTTCATCATCGCCGCCGCGAAACTCGGCGGCCTGCGCGATCCCGGCCGGCTCCGGCCCTGGCTGTACGCGGTGGCCCGGAACGAGTGCCGCCGCCGGCTGCGGGGCCGGGCCGGCGCCGTCCCGCTGGACGAGGCGGGGGACGTGACCGACAGCGCGCCGGAGGTGGGCGAGAGCGCGGAAAAGCAGGAGCTGCGGAGCCTGGTGCGCGCGGCCCTGTCCGGGCTGAATCCGGGCGAGCGGGAGATCATCGAGCTGAACCTGCGCCACGAGCTCGACGGCGCCGACCTCGCTGACGCCCTCGGTGTGCCGCGCAACCAGGCGCACGCGCTCGCCTCCCGGGCCCGGACCCAGTTCGAGACCTCGCTCGGGGCGCTGCTGGTCGCCCGCACCGGCCGCGAGTACTGCGAGGAGCTCGCCGGCATCCTGGAAGGCTGGGACGGCGAGCTGACCCCGCTGGTGCGCAAGCGCGTCAACCGGCACATCGAGCGCTGCGAAACCTGCGGCGCCCGCAAGCGCCGCGAGCTCAGCCCGGCGATGCTGCTCAGCATGTTCCCGGTGATCATGCTGCCGGCCGGGCTGCGGAACCGGGTGCTGCGGCTGGTCTCCGACAGCCAGCCGAGCGCCGCCAGCTACCGGGCCCATGTCCTGCGGCGGGCCGAGCCGTTCGGCGGCGACGGGTTCCCGGAGCCGATCGACCCGCCCCGGCTGGGCCGGGGCGGCGGGGGCAACCACCTCCTGACCGCGGGCGCCGCCGCGGCGCTGCTGCTGCTGCTCGGCGGCGGCGCGGTGGTCGCCGCGAACCTGCTGCACCACCCCGGCCAGCCAGCAGCTGACACGCTGGCCGCGGGCAGCCCCACGCCCTCGCCCACGCCGACGATCCCGCTGCCCACACCCACCACGCCGAGCCCGTCGCCGACGCCACATAAACACCACGCGAAGAAGCCCGCCCCGGCGCCCACCCTGGTGGCGCTCCCACCCCCGACGCTTGCGCCGCCGTCGAGCGCGGCGCCGCCGCCCACCCCGAAGCCCACGCCCAAGCCGACCCCGAAGCCCAAGCCGTCGCCAGGCATCCTGTCGGCCTCGCCGAACGCGGTCCGGCTGACTCAGGCGCCCGACGGCAGCTACACGGGCACGTTTGACCTCATCGCGCAGGGCGGGCCGGTGACGTTCACCGTCACCAGCCAGGCACCCGCGGGGGAGCTCACGGTCTCACCCGCCACAGGCAAGATCGCCAAGGGCGGCTCAGTCACCGTGACCATCACCGGGCCGGCCCAGAGCCCACCCGGCGGTCAGTACCAGACGACGGTGACGGCATCCGGCGGCTCGGGCAGCCCCGTCGTCATCGACGTGACCTACCCACCCGCCGGCTGAGCCGCCCGGCGTCGGTCACCAGCAAGGACGGCGTGGGGCTGCAACGGGCGCACATGGGCCGGACTTGGCTCAGTTCATGGGCAGTTCGGTTACGACCCCGTCGGCGGGGCCGTAACCGAACTGGCGATGGTTATCCACAGGGATACGAGCCAGGGTCGGCTGCGGGCGGATGGGTGCCGGTCAGGCAGGCTGGTGGACCCGCACCGGCGGCCGCAGGCCCGGTACAGCTGGCTAGGCGGCCAGTTCGGCCCGCAGCTGGGCGGCGGCCTGGGTCATGGCCTGCAGCTTGCCGAACGCGGCGTCGCGGGGCAGGTACTTCATCCCGCAGTCGGGGGCGAGCACCAGCCGCTCGGCGGGCACGTACGGCAGCGCTCGCCGCACCCGGGCGGCCACCTCGTCCGCGGTCTCGACGGCGTGGTCGCCGAGGTTCAGCACGCCCAGGATGATGGTCTTGCCGTCCAGCGCGGACAGCACCGAGCAGTCGAGGCCGGACTGAGCGGTTTCGATGGAGACCTGGTCGCAGTCGGCGGCGGCGAGCTCGGGCAGGAACGAGTAGCCGGACGGCCGCTCGTGGATGATCGCCGCGTAGCCGAAGCACAGGTGGACGGCGGTGGTGCCGGTGACCCCGGCCAGCGCCCGGTTGATCGCCTTGACCCCGTAGCGCTTGGCCTCCTCCGGGCGTGCCTGCAGATACGGCTCGTCCAGCTGGACGATGTCGGCGCCGGCCGCGAACAGGTCCCGGACCTCCTCGTTCACTGCTTCGGCGTAGGCGTAGGCGAGGTCCTCGCTGCTGGCGAAGTAGTCGTTCTGCGCCTGCTGCGCCATGGTGAACGGGCCCGGCAGGGTGATCTTGATCGTCCGGTCGGTCTGCCCGCGCAGGAACGACACGTCGCCGGCCTCGACCGGATGGCGGCGGCTGATCGGGCCGGTCACCCGGGGCACCGGGTTGGGGTGGCCGCTGCGGTCGAGCGCGGTGCCCGGATTGTCGATGTCCACGCCGTTCAGCGCGGTGGCGAACCGGTTGGAGTAGCTCTCGCGGCACATCTCACCGTCGGTGATGATGTCCAGCCCGGCGCGTTCCTGTTCCCGGATCGCCAGCGCGGTCGCGTCCCGCTGCGCCTCGGCCAGGTACGCGGGATCCACCCGCCACAGCTCGCGGGCCCGGACCCGGGGCGGGAACCGGTGCGACAGCCGTTCGCGGTCGATGAGCCAGTCCGGCTGCGCGTAGCTGCCAACGAGTGAGGTGGGGAAGAGCATCTGTGGCCTCCGCCGGGATGTGTGGACCGGGCAATTCCGGCTCAGTATGGCGCGGCCCGGCCGCGCACCGGAAGGCGTCAGGGACCGCTTTTCTCAGACCGGAACCCGGCTGCCGCCGGGATACGGACGAGTGCCCGGACAGCGGACACCGGGGGAGCGGGCCCGGCGGGCTGGCCGTGCTGGCCGCCGCTACCCCGCTGACCAGGGCCAGGACCATGTTCCCTGGCCGGTGATCTCCGTCGTGACCCGCCGCCGGGTCACGCTCAGCTGACCCAGGCCGGACAGGGCCGCGGTGATGTCACCGGCGAGCCCGGCTGTTGCGGACACTGTGTCCGCCAGGCCGATCGCGGTGGTCCCGGCGAGCCAGGAGGCGGTGAGCTGCCCCGCTTCGGCGACCACGTGGACCTTGGCGCGGCCGCCCCGGGCCAGCCCGGTGACCTGCCGGGTGTCGGGGTGGCTCTCCTCGCCCAGCACCAGCATCACGTCACACGCGGACGCCACCGCCCGCACCGTCTCGGCCCGGTCGGACGCGGCATAGCAGAAGCGGTCCGGGTCCGGCCCGCGCAGCGCGGGGAACCGGGACCGCAGCGAGGCCATCACCGGCGCCGCGTCCTCCACCGGGATCCCGGGCTGCAGCACGTAGGAGACCCGCCGCGGGTCGGCGGCGCCGACCCCGGCCGCCCCGGCGGAGGTCGCGGCGATGACGAGCCTGCCGGGGACCTGCCCGGCGATGCCGGCCACGGCCGCGCTGCCCGGCTGGCCGATGAGCACCACCTGGTCGCCGCGCCCGGCGAACCGGCGGGCTTCCTCCTGCACCCCCGCCACCAGCGGGCAGGTGGCGTCCACGACCGTCAGCTGCCGCTCAGCCGCTTCGGCCAGCACGGACGGCGGCAGGCCGTGCGCGGGGATCAGCACGGTGGCCCCGTCCGGCACCTCGGCCAGGGAACCAGTGAACACGGCACCGGCGGCAGCGAGCCTGGCCAGCGCCTGCGCGGTGCCCGCCAGCTGCCCGGCGACGTACACGGGCCCGTCGGTGGCGGCGACGGTGTCGGCTGCCCGCTCCATCGCGTGCCGGGCGCCGTCGCACCACGGGCTCACCGCGCCGAGCAGCCGCCGGGTGGCGACCACGGCCGACCACTCCTCCACCGCGGCCCGGGCCGCCGCGACCGCCACCCCGTCCACCGCGTCCGCCGCCGCCCCAATGGCGGTGCCCCCGCCGTCGCTGTGCAGGGCGGAGGTGACGAACAGCACCGCGCCGTCGTCCGCCTGTGACGCGTCCGCGCACTGGGGGACCGGCCCGTACCGGATCCGGGCGCCGCGCCGGGTCAGGCTCCCGCCGATGAGCGGGGCGGCCGGGCACGGCAGCAGCCCGCGCGCGGGATCCCCGACCTCCGTGGCCACCAGCACTTCCCCCGGCGCCACCGCCGTGCCCGGCGCGAGGCACTTGCGTGCGGTGGATCGGTTCATGGCTGCCCCCCGACGTCGCCACCGATTCCGGGTCCGACCCTACCTGTTACAGGGTGTGATTCCCGGGACGTGGGGCGGTAACTGGGCCTGACACGAAAGGCACGCTGATGCCACTATTGCCGCAAATCCCCGCCGCACGAGGAGGCCCGCCAGGTGAGCGTGACCGACGACCTGCTGACCAACAACGCCCGGTACGCGCAGGAGGCGAGCCGGCCGCAGTCGCACCTGCCCGCGCTGAAGCTGGCCGTCGTGGCGTGCATGGACGCCCGGATCAACGTGGAGGCGGTGCTCGGCCTCAGGGACGGCGACGCGCACATCATCCGCAACGCCGGCGGCTCGGTCACGGACGACGAGATCCGCTCGCTGGCCATCAGCCAGCGGCTGCTCGGCACCCGGGAGATCATCCTCATTCACCACACCGGCTGCGGCATGCTGACCTTCACCGACGACGAGTTCCGGGAGAACCTGCAGCGGGAAACGGGCATCAAGCCACCCTGGTCCGCGGAGGCCTTCTCCGACCTGGACGCCGACGTCCGCCAGTCCATCGCCCGGATCAAGGCCAGCCCGTTCATCCCGCACACCGGCTCGGTCCGCGGCTTCGTCCTCGACGTCGGCACCGGCCTGCTCCGCGAAGTCACCCCCTGACCGCAGTCCCGGCGCGGGCGGCCAGCAGCGCTTGCCGCGGGCGGAGCGCAGGCGCATCGTGTGGGCGTGGATGAGGACCTGCGGGCGGAACTGCTGCGCCGGGTGGCGCGCGACCAGGCGGCGCGGCTGGCGTACGACGCCGAGGCGGCCAGGCAAGCCGACGCCGAGAACCTGCCCTGGCTGAAGCAGGTCATCGCGCGGGCGGGCTGGCCGAGCCGTTCGCTGGTGGGGGAGGACGGCGCCAGCGCTGCCTGGCTGCTGGCGCAGCATGCCGACGATGACCCGGCGTTCCAGCGGCACTGCCTGGGCCTGCTGACGGCGGCGGCGGCGCAGGGGGCGGCCAGTCTGCGGGCCGTGGCCTACCTAACCGACCGGGTGCTGCTCGCCGAGGGCAAGCCACAGGAGTACGGGACCCAGTTGACCGGGCGCGGCGGGAGGTACCGGCCGCAGCGGCTGCGTGATCCGGGCGGCGTGGACGAGCGGCGGGCGGCGATGTCGCTGGGCCCGCTGGCGGACTATCTCGCCGACTTCGCGGCCGGCAACCCGCCGCCGCCGTCGTCCACCTCCTGCCCGGCCTGCGCGGGCCGGATCGATTTCTGGCCGCCGGATGAAGAGGGCAGCGAGATCACCGCCGAGTGCCCGGCCTGCGGGTACACGCTGCGGATGAGGCTCGTCGGCCGCCCGCCAGCCGGGTCCTGAAGTCGGCCGCGGGTGTGCCGAATGCGGACTGCCAGCCCGGCGCGCTGAGGTGTGATTGCGCTGGCTGCCCGCTGGCCCCGTAATCTGAGCACGGCGGCGGCGCGGCCGCAGGTGACGGGCGGAGGACGGCATGCGGGCGGGGGCCGGGGGCGCCGGGTCGCGAGCTGGGAGTACCGGGCCTACACCGCCGCGCAGGCGGTGTCGCTCGTCGGCACCAGCATGGGGTACGCCGCCCTGTACTGGCTGACCATCCACCTGGCGCACGGCCGCGCGGCCCTGCTGTCGATCCTGGTCGCGGCCCAGTTCCTGCCGATCCTGCTGGCCAGCAGGCGGGCCGGGACGCTGGTCGCGCGGTACCCGCGGAACCGGGTCCTGCTCGCCACCCAGGTGCTGCAGGCCGCCGGGGCGCTGGCGATCGGGGTGCCGCTGCTCGCCGGGTGGATGACGGTCTGGTACCTGTGCGCGGTCTCGTTCGCGGTGGGCTGGGTGCTGGCGGTCGACGTCACGGCCCGGCAGATGTTCATGCTCGATCTGGTCGGCGAGGCGGAACTGCGCCGCGGCACCTCCCTGTACGGGACGGTGGCCGGGCTGGCCAAGATCGCGGGCCCGGCGGCGGCCGGGCTGATCATCGCGGCGGCCGGGGAAGCGGTGGTGTTCCTGGCGGACGCGGTCTCGTTCCTCGCGGTCGTCGCGGTGCTGCTGGCGCTGCGCGGGCGGGTGCGGGCCGCCACCGCAGCGGCGGGTGCGGGGGGCGCCGGCGCGCGCCGGTTCCGCTGGGTGCTCGACCTGCCCCGCGACATCAAGGTCGCGGCGCTGATGGCCTTGCTGATCGGCGGCATCGGCTACCAGTTCGAGGTCACCAGCCCGCTGATGGCCACCGTGGTGTTCCGGCTCGGCGCGGTCGGCTACGGGCTGTTCGGCACCCTGATGGCCGCGGGCGGGATCGCGGGCAACTACTACTCGTCCCGGCGGCCCGACCCGGGCGCCCGCGAGTTCCTGATGTGGGCGTGTGTCTTCGGCGTCGCCGAGCTGGCCGCGTCGGTCATGCCGGTGGTGTGGGCGTATGACGCGACCCTGGTGGTGATCGGCGGGGCCACCGTCCTGTTCAGCACCAGCGCGCTGGTCTTCGTGCAGCTCACCGTGCCGGAGCAGCAGCGCGGCCAGGCGGTGAGCGCGGTCAACGCCGGGTTCATGGGCTTTGTGCCCGCGGGCGCGTTCGCGGTCGCGGGCCTGGCCGTGCTGGCGGGCCCGCGCTGGGCGCTGGCCGTGCCGGCCCTCGCCGTCACAGCGTGCGCCGGCGCGGTGCTCGCCGCGACCCTCAGCCCACGCCGGCAGCCCGCTGCCGCGGCCGGCCAGCCCGCTGCCGCGCCGGCGCCAGTCCCGCCCGGGCATCCCGCCGTGGACGAGGCGCCGTCCTGAGCCGGGCGCCGGTCAGGACCGGCGCTGTCAGGTTTCGGGGGAGTCGGGCCGGCCCTGCTCGGCCAGGAACCGCTCGAACTGGGCGGCCAGCTCGTCGGCGGTCGGCATGTCCGCCGCCTCGGCGAGCAGGCCCTCGCGCTGGGCGGCGTCGGCGAACGCGTCGTACTGCCGTTCCAGTGCCTGGACCACCTCGGTGATCTCGTCAGACGCCTCGACCTGGCGGGCGATCTCCTCGTCCGTCCGTGCCGAGGCCTCCCGCAGCTCGCCGTCCGGCAGCGACAGCCCGGTGGCCCGGCTCACCGCCTCCAGCAGCGTGATCGCGGCGGCCGGGTACGCCGCCTGGGACAGGTAGTGCGGCACGTGGACGGTGAAACCGGCCGTGCCCCGGCCCTGCTCCCCGAGCCGGAACTCCAGCAGCGCGGGCGCGCTGCCCGGCACCTGCAGCTCATCCACCACCGGGCGGTAGCCCGCGATGAGGCCGGCCCGGCTGCCGTGGGCGGTGATGCCGAGCGGGCGGGTGTGCGGCACCCCCATCGGGATGCCGTGGAAACCGACGGCCAGGTCCACGCCCAGCCGGGTGGCCAGCCTGTCCACGGCCGCCACGAACAGCTCCCACTCGTGGTCCGGCTCCGGCCCGGTCAGCAGCAGGAACTGGGTGCCCGCCGCGTCGCGGACCAGGTGCACGGCCAGCTCCGGCGCGGTGTAGGCGGACCAGTGGTCCTTGCTGAACGTCATCACCGGCCGGCGGGAGCGGTAGTCGATCAGCCGGTCCACGTCGAAGGTGGCCACCCGCTCGTGGCTGAGTGTGCCCATCAGGTGCGTGGTGAGCAGCTTGCCCGCCGCGCCAGCGTCGATGAACCCGTCGAGGTAGTGCAGCATGACCCCGCCGTCCAGCTCCGGCGCGTCGGGACTCACCTCGTAGAGGTCCCCCGGATCTCGCACCACGATCACAGCCCTTCCTGGCTTCGCCCGGCCCTGTTGGTCGTATCAACCAGCCAGCGGCTGCCATTCATACCGCCGTCATCATTTGTGCGCCAACGGTACCGGTACGGGGCTCTCCCGGGTGACATGCCCCGGCGGCTGCCGCTGACCCGCGCTGCCCAGCTGACCCGTGCCGGCCGCTAACCTGTGATGGCCGCGCGGGCCCGGGCCGCCTTGGCCGCCGCCTTGAGCGCGGCGATGTCGTAGGCGCCGTAGTGCCGCTGGCCGTTCACGAAGAAGGTCGGGGTCCCGGAGACGCCGCTCAGGTCCGCCGAATCCACGTCCTCCGCGACCCGGGCGGCGTAGGCGTGGGTGCGCAGGTCGCGGGTGAAGCGCTCGGTGTCCAGCCCCAGCTCGCCCGCGTAGCGGATCAGGTCCTTGGGGGCGAGCGCGTCCTGGTGGCTCATCAGCAGATCGTGCATCTCCCAGAACCGGCCCTGCGCCGCCGCGGCCTCGGTGGCCTCGGCGGCCAGCTGGGCATGCGGGTGCACGTCGGTGAGCGGCAGGTGCCGCCAGATGTACCGGACGTCCCCGAAGTCGGCCAGCAGCTCCCGCACGGCGGGCTCGGCCTTGCCGCAGTACGGGCACTCCAGGTCGCCGTACTCCACCAGCGTGACCGGCGCCTTCCTGGGCCCGCGCAGGTGGTCGCGTTTGGGGTCGACCGGCGCGGCGAGGTCGATGATGACGCTGGCGGTGCCGAGCAGCGCCCGGATCCGGGCCTGGGCCGGCAGCAGCCGGGTCGCCCGGAAGACCGCCCAGGTGAGCCCGGCCGCGGCCAGGGCGGCCGACAGCACGCCGGCCTTCGCCTGGGCGAGCTGCTCACCGTGAAAGGCGAGCGCGGCGATCAGCAGCGACACGGTGAAGCCGATGCCGGCGATGGTGCCCGCGCCAGTCACCGACGCCCAGCCGGCCGGCGGCCGCAGCCGCCCCCGGCTGGCCACCGTCACCAGCCAGGACACGC
>JBLMWU010000056.1:0-8371 GCA_050257395.1 Gemmatimonadota bacterium
GCGGGCGGCCGTGCCGCAGCGCGTTGCTGACTACTTCGGAGGTCCCGATCAGCAAGTCATCAAGGACGTGGTCAGAGACCCGGCCCCGGCTGACTGCCACGAGCGCGTGCCGGGCATCGGCTGGCGACCTGGCGGTCAGCTCGATAACCGGCGCGGTGGCTTCGATCGGATCCGGCGCGGGCCGAAGCCCCTGGAACGCCGAGACGTGCTCGGACGGCGAGGCCGGCACCCGGGTTAGGCCCGCTGGTTTCTTACCGCCGGTATCCAGGCTTCGGCCTGGGGACTGCGCAGCACAAACCCACCGAATCCGAGCATCAGCGCAAGGTCGCTGGCATAGCCGCGCGCATCATCGTTTTCACAGATCACGGCGCTGACGGCGCCGCTGCCCAGGACTCCCTGCCGCTCGACTCGCAGGATTACCCCAGGGCGGCCGATGCGCACATGGTCGATCACCATGCCCTCCCCTTGACCGGCAGCCGGTCATCACCGCCGTTCCGGCTCCCGATAGAGCCTGCACGACCGAGCGGCAGTGGCGGGCCCGCAGCCCAGCCGGAGCCCTGACCCCCAGCCGGCCCGGCGGGGGCAAAGACCCCACCCGGCCGCCGGGCAAGCA
Source organism: Gemmatimonadota bacterium (assembly GCA_050257395.1). GTDB lineage: Bacteria > Actinomycetota > Actinomycetes > Streptosporangiales > Streptosporangiaceae > JAIRTY01. The sequence continues at coordinate 614 of JBLMWU010000056.1, forward strand.
TCACCCCGGAGGCACACCTGGCACCCATTCCCTCACCGCAATATCGGCGGCTGGCGACGGCACCTAGTGCGCCGCTAAGGCGAGCGGGGATCATGCCGGGCATGATCCCCGCCCGCCCCCCTTGAGACAGGCACCGCAGACCGGGCCACACAGCCTCGTCCGGCAGACGGCCGGCAGCCCACCGGCGTGACCCGTCCCCACCCCGCACCAGCCACGAGCCCACCTGCTGCAGCCGGCACTCGCGGCCACGCTGCTTAAGGAGCTTGTGGGCATCGTCGTCTGGCCAATCCCAGGCATACAGGGACGGATATGTACAAGACCGAGCATGCCGTATGCGCACGTGCGGATGCAAGGTGCATCTGCACACGATCTGCACCGTATATTTGTCCCATTATGGTGCAATTAGCACGATCGGGCTCGTAGCGCTTGGCGCTGCGCTGCCGCTGCAGGAGGCCAGGGCTGGCGAACTGCCAGCCAGTCCCGCCGATTTGGCGATTTGGTGAGGGCGGGTCTGCGCTTTGCCTGGGTTGCCTGGCCCATCCGCCCCCAAGGCGGGCCGGGCATCCACTGCGGTCCACGTGCGGGTGAGCTGGCGGGCGTTCAATAGCCTTCGATCTCGCCCGGCCAGTAGCACAGGCGGACGAGGTCGTCGTTTCCGCGGATGAGGTACACGGCCAGCACGTCAATCTGATCGCTGACGCTGCCGCTGTTTGTCGTGGTGACTACCGCGTACCGGGTTCCCTCGTGCTGGCACCGGTAGGCAGCCACATACTGGCCACTGGCCGGCCGCTCAGTAGCGGGGCGCTGGGACAGATACCAGCCGACAATCGCCCGGTTGCACAGGAACGGATTGTGCGGCAGGCGCCGGTTCCGATCCATGGCTCCCCCGTGTGGTCACGGTCACACCGCTGGTAGCAGGGGCCGATAGCACACACAGACGTCCAGCCGTCCCGGAAGTTCGGGACCTTGGGCACTGCGCAGCTGCGTGCAGGCGGACGGCCCAGGAGCTTCCTGCGGAAGTCCTGGCCCTGGGGACGTCATGCTCCCGTGACGGCGATGGCTCACCGGCCGGATGCGCGCTCGGCCGCCGCGGCCTGCTGCAGGAGTGCTGTTGCGAGTTGCCGCGCCTCCTCTGGTGTCAGGGCCGCCCAGGTGCCATCCTCGCGGCCAGGTGACTGGCCGATGTCGAGGCTGACTCGCCTGGCAGGCTGGCCGGGCCCGGCAAGAACGAGCCACCCGACAGTGACCTGCCTCCTGCAGGTGGTGCGGAACTGCAGATGCTCGTGATGTGCCCGCTCGCCGGGGACCTGACTACTCATCCGCTCCACCTGCTCCCGTTGACGCTGCTCCGTCTGCGCTTGCCGGGCGGAGCCACCTAAGGTGTTCACAGTCCCCCAGGAGCTGCAGACGACGCCACAGCACCGCGGTGGGCGAGATCTGGGTGGCGTGCAGCAGGGCAGCGTTTCGGTGCCTGGCCCGGTCCACCCGCACACACATGTCGACCTCGTCCGGGGGACGTCCCGCAAACGGCTGGCCGGTTTCCTCCCGCAGCCGCCCCGCGACAGTCGCCGGGAGGGTCCAGGCCAGCACCGGAACTCCGGCGATTTGTGCCGCGGTCGTCGCCGCGCTGGTCGCGGCCTGATGGTCGGGATGGCCGGTGATGCCGGTGTCATCGAAGACCAGCAAGCCCTCGACCTGGTGCCGGGCGACGGCATTCATGACGTGGGCTGCCAGTTCGGCGGCCTGGGTGCTGGCAAGCTGGCCGTCGGGGTAGTCCAGCAGGGTGACCGTGGCGGCGCCGAGTTCGGCGGCGGCTTCGCGGAGTTCGGCTTCGCGTATCTGCCGCAGGTCGGCGCCGGTCTCATTCAGCGTGGATGCCTCGCCGTGGGTGTAGCAGAGGATATGGACGGCAGCGCCGCGGCCAGCCATGCGGTCCACGATGCCGCCGAGCCCGAAGGTCTCATCATCGGGATGAGCGACCACTGCCAGCACGCCTGCCCAGGACGGCAGCGACCGGCCCGGCCGGAACCCATGCCTCGTCTGGGCGGCCAGCGGCCCGGCCGGCTGCGGCTCTGCTTTCATGGCAGGTCAGCGGGCCCGGGCCGGAGCACGCACCAGTGGTGCGGCGAGGCAGATCCCCGCTGCTCCGGCGCCCAGCGGAACCAGTCCCGCCAGGGCGAGCACCAGCCCGCCGGTGCCGCCGGTCAGAGCGCCTGCTGCGATCAGCGCTGCTCCTGCCAGCCCCCGGGACATGCGTCCTGCCGGTGAGTTCATGAACCGGACAACTTTCATTGCCAGCCTCCTGGAAATGAGCTGAGATGATGTGCCTGCCATGGCCTACGGGTGTGACCACCCGCGATCAGGCGGCGTGCGGGACCTGGTGGCTGCCAGGGTGCGCTGGCCCGGGCACCGGCGGGTTGCCGGCCGGGCGGCCCTCCGGCCGGGCCGCGGTCAGATGCCGGGCATCCTGCCCTGCTGAGCCCGCGGCTGGGAGCTCACGCGCTGGCGCCTGGTGCTTCCACAGGGGATGGCTGGCTGCGTAGTAGACCATGATCAGCCACGCGGCCAGTCCTAGTGAGACGGCGATCGCAATCACGATCGGGGCCAGACTCGATCCGGTCATGCCCCTCCTCCTTCTGGTTGCCCTACCCGCGGGGCAGCTGCCTGCCGGCTGACCGCGTCTGCCGCCGCTATCTCACTGATGCGGCAGGCAGCGAAATGGTGCGCAGGAAAATCAGGGCGTGCTGGCCAGCCCGTACGCTGGGGGCGTGGATCAAGCCGGCCCGTCCGCCGACGCGGTGTGGCGGTACCGCACGGACGTGTGGCGGCTGGCCAGCCAGCTGTGCCAGCACCGCGAGGACGCCGAGGACGTGACCCACAGCGCGCTGCTCAAGGCGGCTCAGCACCTAGACGGGTTCCGGTGGGAGGCGAGCCTGCGGACGTGGCTGCACCGGATCGCCACCAATGAGTGCCGGATGCTGCGCCGCCGCAAGGTGCCGCAGTCGCTGGATCAGCTGCTGGAAGAGGCCGCGACCGCGCCGCAGCCCGCCGAGCTGCGAGCCTCCGGGCTGGGCCCGGAGGAGGCGGCTGTGGAGGCGGAGACCCGGCGCCGGGTGGTGACGGCGCTGGCGGGCCTGCCGGACCGCTACCGGACAGCCGTGCTGCTCAAGGATGGCCTGGGCCTGCCGGCCGAAGCGGTGGCGGCCGCGATGGGGATTACCGTGCCGGCCGTCCGGTCGGTGCTGCACCGTGCGCGCTCGGAGCTGCGGGAGAAGCTGGACTCCGCGGAACACGCATAGCCACCGCACCGCCGGAAACCGCATATACCCCCGTGGGTATTTGCGCAAGAGGGCACTCGTCCGTTATCTTCGGCCCAACGTACATACCCCCTGGGGTATCAAGAGGAGGTAACTGGTGGTTTCCGAAGTCGACCTGCACACCTTCGCCGCGGCGCAGGCGGACGGCGCTGTCGTCATCGATGTGCGCGAACCGTACGAGTACGTGGCAGGGCACGTGCCCGGAGCGCGGCTGATCCCGCTGGCGCGGCTGCCGCACCACGCAGGCGAACTGCCGGTGGGCGAGCCGGTCTATGTGATCTGCGCTTCGGGCAACCGCAGCTGGACCGCGGCGCAGTTCCTGGCCCAGCGCGGCATCGACGCCCGGTCGGTCATGGGCGGCACCGGAGACTGGGCGGCCCGTGGCCTGCCCGTCGTGCGCGGCGTCCAGGAGAACGTGGCCTGACCCCCGGCCCCCGGCCATGACCAGCGAGGAAGGCGCCAATCAGCCATGATCGAGATCATCGCCATCGACACCCCGACCCTGGGGGATCGCAGTTACCTGGTGCACGACGGAGCGGCCGCAGTTGTGGTCGACCCGCAGCGTGACATCGACCGGGTGCTGGGCCTCGCGGCGGAGCACGGGGTCACGATCACCCACATCTTCGAGACCCACGTGCACAACGACTACGTCACCGGCGGGCTCGCGCTGGCCGCTGCCACCGGCGCCGCCTACCACGTCAACGCGGACGACCCGGTGTCGTTCGATCGCGTCCCGGTCTCGGACGGGGATGTGATCGAGGTCAGCCCGGCGCTGCAGGTGCGGGTGCTGGCCACGCCCGGGCACACGTTCACCCACCTGTCCTACGTGCTGGAGACCGGCGGGCAGCCGCCCGCGGTGTTCACCGGCGGGTCGCTCCTGTACGGCTCGACTGGCCGGCCCGACCTGCTCGGCGCTGATCATGCCGGGACGCTCGCCCGCGCGCAGTACGCCTCCGCGCACCGGCTCGCGGCCGAACTGCCGGGCGAAACCGCCGTGTACCCGACGCACGGGTTCGGCAGCTTCTGCTCGGCCACCCAGGCCGGGGGCGACGCGTCGACCATCGGCGCCGAGCGGCGGCTCAACCCGGCGTTCACGCTCGGCGAGCAGGAGTACGCCGAGACACTGCTGGCCGGGCTGGACGCCTACCCCGCGTACTACGCACACATGGGCCCGGCCAACACGGCCGGCCCGGCCGGACCGGACCTGTCAGAACCCAGCCGCGCCAGCGCCGGGGAACTCCTGCGGCGCATCCAGGACGGGGAATGGGTGGTGGACCTGCGCACCCGCACCGCGTTCGCGGCCGGGCACGTGGCCGGGACGTTCAGCTTCCCGCTGGATGGCAGCTTCGCCACCTACCTGGGCTGGCTGATCCCCTGGGGCACGCCGCTGACGCTGCTCGGGGAAACCCCGCGCCAGGTCGCCGAGGCTCAGCGGGAACTGGTCCGCATCGGCATCGACCGCCCGGCGGCCGCAGCCACGGGCGGTCCTGCCGACTGGGCCGGCGGGCAGCCGCTGCGCAGCTACGGGCAAGCGGACTTCGCCGCCCTGGCAGCGGTCCGCCACCACCGGCCCGTCGTCGTGCTGGACGTGCGCCGCAACCTGGAATGGGCAGAGTCCCACCTCGACGGCGCCGTGCACATCCCGCTGCAGGACCTGCTGACCCGCCTCGGCGAAGTACCCGCCGGCGAAGTCTGGGTGCACTGCCGCAGCGGCTACCGGGCAAGTGTGGCCGCTTCCGTGCTCGACGCCGCAGGCCGCACCGTCGTCGCCATCGACGACGAGTACGACCACGCGGCCACCGCCGGGCTGCCGCTGGCCAGCAGGGACGGCGAGGCTCAGGCGGCGTGAGCAGGCGCCGGGGCCGGACCGCCCGGCCGGCCCCGGCTCACTGCTGCCGCGATCACCCGGCATGGGAAGCGTGGGTGCCAGGGATGTTCGCCCCGGCTGCGGCAGCAGCCACACGACGTGGGTGGACGCGGCGCTCAGGGCCTGGGCTGAACGCGGTCGGGGGGCAGCCTTATCCGGCTGGCGGAGCGGGTACCCGGTCGCGGGTGACGGCGAGCCGGTATCCGGCGCCGGTGACGGTGTCGATGAGCCGGGGGGCGTGCGGGTCGGTTTCGATCTTGCGGCGCAGGTTGCGGATGTGGGAGTCGATGGTGCGTTCGTAGCCCTCGTACTCATAGCCGCGGATCCGGTTGACGAGCTCGTAGCGGCTGAACACCCGGCCGGGGACGCTGGCCAGGGTGGTCAGCAGTTTCCATTCGCTGGCTGTCAGGTCGGCGGGCTGGCCGTGGGCGGTGACCCGGCGGCGGGTCTCGTCGATGATGAGCTGCCCGGCGCCGTAGGAGGCGGGGCCGTCGGCGGCGGGCTGGCCGGCGGCGCGGCGGAGGATGGCGCGGGCGCGCAGGACGACTTCGCGGGGGCTGAACGGCTTGGTGACGTAGTCGTCGGCGCCCAGTTCCAGTCCGTGGATGCGCTCGGCGGTGCCGGTCTTGGCGGTGAGCATCATGATCGGGGTGGCGGTGGCGGCGCGTACCTCGCGGGCGACTTCCTCGCCTGGTACGTCGGGCAGCCGCAGGTCCAGCACGATGAGGTCCGGGTGGGCCTGGCGGGCCAGCGTGATCGCCTCGGCGCCGGAGCCGGTGGTGATGACAGAGAGCCCGTCGTGCTCGAGGTAGGAGCGCAGCAGGTCACGGATCTTGCGCTCGTCCTCCACGACCAGCACGCTCGCGGTCACGGGCATCATCTTCCCTCTCACGGCTGATCCGACCACCGGGCGCGGGCGCCGGCCAGGGGCTGACGTCACCGTCTGGCAGAGGCCAACGCCTCTGCGAACCGGGAGCCCTGGCACGGTTGCCTGAGGGGATGACGCGATCGGGACGGCGGCTGCTGGGGCCGCTCGGCTGGCGGCTGTTCGCCGCGTTCACTCTGGTGGGGGTGGGTGCGGTGGCGCTGCTCGCCGTGCTCGCGGTGCTGTCGGTGCGCAGCCAGACCACCGGGCTGGTGGCGTCCCAGCGTGAGCAGGCCCGACGCGACATCGCCGCTGCGCTCGCGGCCGCCTATGCCAAGGCCAGGTCGTGGCAGAAGGCCGACCTGACCGGCGTGGAAGCCCTGGTGCAGAGCACCGGTGCACGGCTGATCATCCTGGACACCTCCGGCGGCCGGATCGCCACCATCAGCCCCGCCCGCCAGCCGGGCCACCAGCACGGCAGCGAGGCTCCCACCCCCGGCAGCGACCACGGCCAGCCCAGCCCGCAGCCGTCCCACCAGCACCGGGGCGGCGAGGGACTGGCCCCGCCGCCTGCCCGCAGCACGGCACCGCTGACGGCCGTACCGGCGGGATCATCCAGCGGTGCCTCCCTGCTGGCCGCCGTGCCCAGGGCAGCGGGGCAGCGGGCATTCGCCGTGACGGCCAGTCCAGCGGTGACGGCATCGGACCGCGTGCCGGTACTGGTGGACGGGCGCAGGGTCGGTACCGCGATCGTGAGCTTCCCTGCCGTCAGCCAGTCCCCGGCCTGGCAGGCACGCGAGGCCATCCTGCGTGCCGTGGCAGCCGGCACGGTGCTGGCCGTGGTCCTCGCCGCCGGGGCTGCGCTGCTGGTGACCCGGCGCACCACCCGCCCGCTGACCGCGCTCGCGGACGCTGCGGGTGCGCTGGCGCGCGGGGAGGCGGACGCCACCGCCCGGCTGCGGCCCGGGCCCGGCGAGCTGGGCCAGGTCTCGGCCGCATTCGCGCGGATGGCCGGCACCTTGCGGCGGGAAGACGAACTGCGCCGCGCCCTGGTCGCCGACACCGCCCACGAACTGCGCACGCCCGTGACCATCCTGCGCGGCGCGACCGAGGAACTCCTCGACGGGCTCGCCCAGCCCACCGCCGGCCGGCTCACCTCGCTGCACGATGAAATCCTCCGCCTGGAGCGCCTGGTTGATGACCTGTCCACCCTCGCTGCCGCCCAGTCCGCGGCGCTGACGCTCGAACGCGCCCCCGCAGACCTTGCCAAGCTCGCCGCCCAGGCAGCCGACGCGCTCGCGCCCCAGTTCAGCGACGCCGCCCTGCACCTGGACACCGACCTGACGCCCGTCACCGTGACCGGCGACCCGGCGCGCCTGACCCAGATCATCACAAACCTGCTGACCAACGCCGTCAAGTTCACCCCGCCCGGCGGGCGGGTAACGCTCACCACCCGCCGCGCGGGTGCCGGCGCGCAGCTCACCGTCACCGACACCGGGCCCGGCATCCCGCCTGATGAGCTGCCGCACATTTTCCAGCGGTTCTGGCGGGGCAGCGCCGCGGCCGGCCGGGCCGGGACCGACATCGGCCTCGCCGTCGCCGCCGAACTCGCAGCAGCCCACGGCGGCACCATCACCGCTGCCAGCCCACCCGGCGGCGGGACCACCTTCACCCTGACCTTGCCCGGCCTCTGACGTGGTGGTGTCCCG